>JBEIUI010000107.1:0-11614 GCA_040374425.1 Verrucomicrobiia bacterium
GGCATCGACTGGTTCGCGGGGAAGGCAGCGTGGGAATGACTGCGCAGCGTGGGTGTGATGGAGGCTGTGCGCGAGATTGACGCAAAGATCAGCGTGGAGCGCCGTTCCTACGTGAGCGGTCTGCCGGTGGATGCCCAGCGCTTTGGGCGGGCGGTGCGGAGACACTGGGGGAGAGAAAATCAGCTCCACTGGGTGCTCGACGTCGGGTTCCACGAGAACCAAAGCCGCGTCCGGCTCAAGAATGCCGTGGAAAACCCCGCCACCTTGTGCCGGTGAAGTCTCAACCTGCTCAAAGCCGAAAAGCCCAGGGCGAAACGCTCCCTGAAAGGCCACAGAAAGAGCGCCGGCTGGGACAATAACTCCCTCCTTCATCTCCTCGGCATCCATTGAGATGCGGAAGCCCAGGGTTGACTTGCGGGCCGGAGACAAAGATTAAGGGTCTTAATTGTTAGGCGACTGATAATCCATGCCGTTATCCAATTTAAGGGAGCGTCCTCGCTGCGCTAGTTTGTTTGAAGCCGCTCAGCGGGGTAGGGCATTGAACGCTCCGGCCTGCGCGGCATTTTTGCTTCTCCTGGAGGCCGGCGAGACCGCCAATGCGGAGCGGGCCAAGTGCCTGGCCCGGTATCATCTCAGCCAAGGCGGGTTCAATGTTTTGCTCCTCCTCAGCAACCTGGGTGGACAAGGTTCCACCCCTGCTGAACTCGCTGAAGCCGCAGAAGTGAGTCGCGCCACCATGACAGGCCTGCTGGATACTTTGGAGAAGGAGGGGATTATCGCCCGGGAGCTGCGGATGCACGACCGCCGGGCGGTTGGTGTGCTTGTCACACCCCATGGGAATTCCGTTCTGGAAGCGGTCTTGCCCGACTACCTCCGCTGCATCGCCAGACTGATGCAGCCACTGGGGGATGAGGAGACCCGCACGTTTATCTCGCTCCTGGAAAAAATCGAAGCCGCGCCGGGAGAAATTCCCGCGGCGGATGCAGTCTAGAAGGGATTCAATTTTATGCTGAAAAGAATGCTGATCATGTTGGCGGCCGTGGGCGCTTTTATCGGGCTGCTTTGGAGCTGGAAACTGAGCCAGGTCAGGGCCGCTCAGGCGGGTGCCGCGATGTTCGCGCCGCCCCCGGTCGCGGTGTCGACGGCGGTGCTCGCATCCCAATCGTGGCAACCGGTGCTCAGTGCGGTGGGTTCTTTGAAAGCCGTTCAGGGTGTGGCGGTGAGTACCGATCTGCCGGGCATCGTCGCTCTCATCGGTTTTGAATCCGGTACCTCCGTCAAAAGAGGGGATCTCCTCCTGAAGTTAGAGAGCCAGCAGGAAGAAGCGCAGCTGCTTTCCGCGGAAGCTCGGCGTGACCTGGCGAAGCTGACCCTTGAAAGAAACCGCGATTTGGTTGCCAAAAAGGCGGTCGCCGCCTCCGAGTTTGACCAATCCCAGACGCATTTCAGGGAGGCGGAAGCGGCTGTTGCAGAGGCCAAGGCGTTAATTGCCCGCAAAAGTATTTTGGCGCCCTTCGATGGCGAGCTGGGAATTCGCCAAGCGAATCTCGGACAGTATCTCAACCCGGGCACGATGGTGGTCTCCCTCCAGTCGATGGACCCCATTTTTGTGGAATTTGTCCTGCCCCAACAGAATCTCGCCCAGCTTGCCGTGGGGTGCAGATTGCGCCTTTCGGCCAACGGAAAGGGCTCCGAATCGTTTGAGGGAAAAATCACCGCGATGGACTCCAAGGTAGACGAATTGACCCGCAACATTTTGGTGCAGGGCACCGTGGCCAACCCTCAGCGCCTGCTGCGGCCCGGGATGTTCGTCAATGTGGAGGTGTTGCTTGAGGAAGAGCAGGGGGTCGTTGCGGTTCCGACCTCTTCCATCAGCTTTGCGCCCTATGGGGATTCTGCGTTTGTGGTGGTGGATAAGTCCGGGCCGGACGGAAAAATGCGCAAGGAGGTCACCCAGCAGTTTGTAAAGTTGGGCGTCAGCAGGGGCGACCAAGTGGCGGTGCTCGCCGGGCTCAAGGCGGGGGATGAGGTGGTGACTTCCGGGGTGTTCAAGTTACGGCCGGGGGCAGCAGTACAGGTCAACAACATGGTGCAGCCCGCCAGTGACCTGAATCCCAAACCGTCCGACAACTAAAACGCATCGAGCGTCTCGACGTCCCGAGGGATTCCATGAAATTTACCGACCTTTTTATCCGCCGCCCGGTGGTAGCCACCGTGGTGAACCTCATCATTTTAATCGCGGGTTTTCAGGCGATCCGGGAGCTGAACCTCCGCCAATACCCGCGCAGCGACATTGCTGTGGTCAACGTCAAGACCCGGTATACAGGCGCCAGCGCCGATCTGGTGCGTGGGTATATCACTACACCTCTGGAGCGCGTCATCGCCAGTGCGGACGGCATCGACTACATCGAGTCCCAGAGCGCCCAAGGCCTGAGCATCATCACCGTCCATCTTAAGCTCAATTACGACAACAACGCCGCCCTCACCCAGATCCAGGCCAAAATGGCTCAGGTGCGCAACGATTTACCCCCCGAAGCGGAGTCGCCCATCATCGAGTTGCAGACCAGCGACAACCAGTTTGCCTCGATGTACGTGAGTTTTTACTCCGATAACCTCGATCCCAACCAGATCACCGATTACCTCAGCCGGGTCGTTCAACCCCGGCTCACGGCCGTGAGCGGCGTTCAACGGGCCGATATTCTCGGTGCCCGCACCTTTGCGATGCGAATCTGGCTGAAGCCCGACCGGATGGCCTCCCTGAACATCGCCCCGCAGGAAGTTCGCAAGGCGCTGGTGGCCAATAATTACCTCTCCGCCGTGGGCATGACCAAGGGGTCCATGATCTCGGTGAACCTCGTCGCCAACACAGATCTTCGCAAAGTGGAAGACTTTCAGAAACTGGTGATCCGGGAGCGAAACGGCGCGATTGTTCGCCTGAGGGACATCGCGGACGTTATGCTCGGGGCTGAGGATTACGACACCGATGTGCGGTTTTCTGGCCAGAAAGCCACGTTCATGGGCCTCTGGGTCCTGCCAACGGCCAATTCCCTCGATGTGATCCAGGCGGTGCGCCGCGAGATTCCCTCCATCGAAAAAGAGCTTCCCGCCGGAATGCATGTCCGGGTCGCCTATGACTCCACCGAGTACATCCAGGACGCCCTGCATGAGGTGATCCGCACCTTGGTGGAGACCCTGATTATTGTCGTGGTAGTCATCTTCCTCTTCCTCGGCTCTTGGCGCTCGATCGTGATTCCCGTAATCGCCATCCCAATATCCCTGGTGGGTGCCGCTTTTCTCATGCTCCTGTTCGGGTTCACCCTCAACCTATTGACGCTCTTGGCCATCGTGCTCTCGGTCGGTTTGGTTGTCGATGACGCCATTGTGGTGGTCGAAAACGTGGAGCGCCATTTGCGGGAGGGCATGCAGCCCTTGGACGCCGCTCTCAAAGGGGCTCGGGAACTCTTCGGTCCCATCGTGGCGATGACGATCACGCTGGCCGCCGTGTATGCCCCCATTGGCATCCAAGGTGGATTAACCGGCACGCTGTTCCGGGAGTTTGCTTTCACCTTGGCCGGCGCGGTCCTGGTTTCCGGAGTTGTCGCCCTGACCCTCTCGCCCATGATGTCTTCGCAACTGATGCGGGCCGGCGACTCCCATCGCGGGTTTGCCGGATGGGTCAATCGCCGCTTCGAAGGCGTCCGCCGCCACTACAGCCGTCTTCTTGAAAACACTCTCCAGTGGCGTCCGGTCACTTTGAGCCTCGCTGCCATCGTGATCCTGCTCGGGGTGCCCTTTTATCTCTTTTCCTCCAGTGAACTGGCACCGAAAGAGGACCAGGGTGTGGTGCTGGGGATCGTCCTGGCGTCTCCCAATTCCACGCTCGATCAAACCCTCCGCTACACGGAGAAGGTCAACGAGGTGTTCATGTCGCTTCCTGAAACCGCCACATCTTTTCAAATCACCCAGCCTTTCTTCGGATTTTCGGGTTTGGTGACGAAGCCCTGGAGTGAACGCAAACGTTCCACATCCCAAATGGTGGGCGAGATTTTCGGCCGTGGGGCGTCCATCCCGGGGGTCCAAGTCATTGCCAAAATTCCGGAACCGCTTCCCGGCGGCTCCCAGTTTCCGGTGGAGTTTGTCATAGGCTCAACGGCTGAGCCCCGCCAGGTCCTGGAGTTCGCCAACAAACTGGTGGCCAAGGCCCGGGAAAGCGGGATGTTCATGTTTGCCGATACCGACCTCAAATACGATCAACCCCAGGCCGAGATCGAGTTTGACCGGGACAAAGTGGCCTCGTTAGGCCTCAACCTTCAGCAGGTCGGCGCGGATCTGAGCACTCTGCTGGGCGGCAACTACGTCAACCGCTTCAGTATCCAAGGCCGCAGTTACAAGGTCATCCAACAGCTCAAACGACTCGAACGGCTCAATCCCGATCAGCTCAAGGATATCTATGTCAGCGGTCCCAACGGGAAGCTCCTCCAGATGTCCACATTCGCCACGATCCAGCAATCCTCACAACCCCGTACCCTCAACCGCTTCCAGCAGCTTAATGCCGCCAAAATCCAGGGTGCCATCCTCCCGCATGTGAGCCTCGATCAAGCCCTCAAGTTCCTCGAAACCCAGGCTGCTGAAATCCTACCCCGCGGGTTTTCAATGGATTACGCGGGGGAAGCCCGACAGCTGCGCCAGGAGGGAAGCCGGCTCACATCCACGCTCGCCCTGTCGTTTATCCTCATCTTCCTCGTGTTAGCCGCTCAGTTCGAAAGCTTTCGCGATCCGCTCATCATCCTTCTGGGGTCTGTTCCTCTGGCGCTTTCAGGCGCCTTGCTTTTTAGCTTCCTAGGATTCACCACGCTCAACATCTACAGTCAGGTGGGCCTCATCACTCTTGTTGGGTTGGTATCCAAAAACGGGATCTTGATTGTCGAGTTCGCCAATCACCTCCGACAACTCGGGCATTCCAAGCTGGACGCCGTTGTGGAGGCGGCGGGCACACGGTTGCGTCCCATTTTGATGACTTCCGTGGCCACGGTGGCCGGCCATTTTCCCCTCGTTCTGGCCAACGGCCCCGGAGCAGGTTCCCGGAACAGCATCGGCGTCGTGCTGGTTTCCGGCATGTTGATCGGCACCTTGTTCACGCTCTTTGTTCTGCCCTCCATTTATATGCTCGTGGCGAAGGAATCGGCGGCACCCCCTCAAGGCGGGGAGGCGCTGCCCGCAGGAGCGCATTGAGACGCCGCGGACCGAGGAACTTCACCACCCCGACTGGATGCACGGGCCTGGCGGGCACAGCTGACGATGGTTGAACATGCTCGGAGGATTTCATCCTGCGTTCCCCAGAAAAACTTTTCCACACGCCAGAATCCTAAAAGTGCACCCGCCGCGACTCGAACGCGGAACCTTCTGATCCGTAGTCAGATGCTCTATCCAATTGAGCTACGAGTGCCTTCCGTTAAGGAGGGGTGGAAAATGGATTCGGACATCGGAAACTGCAAGGGGTTTTTTGAGCTTTTTTAAGCTCTCACAGCCCTCGGCTGCCACTGGAAACACCGCTTACCGCACAGTCTTTGATTCCGCCACCAAAGGCCCGGTCCGCCCTTGCCGAGGCCTCAGAGTGTGGGACATTCCAACATTTTTTATGAACCCCTCTCCGATTCATTCCCGTCCCTTTGGCCGGTCAGTCGAAGGCCGCACCTTGGTAGCCTTTAGCAATTGCGAGCGGGTCGCCGACCAGATTTTCCAAGGGACTGCGGGGTGCCCGATCGGAGGGGGCGCGATGGGAGCGCAACCCACGCTGATCCTGGGCGGTATTCACGGAAACGAGCCGGCAACGGTCCATTTATTGCAGGAGTTTCTTGAGCCACACCTAGCCGCGCTCCGCGTGCCCGTGGTCATTGTGCCGCTCTGCAATCCGGACGGCCATGCATTGGATAGCCGTTACAACGCGCGCGGCGTCGATCTCAACCGCAATTGCGGCTACCAATGGGCGCCCGGAAGCTTGGAACCCTCCGGGCCCGCGCCGTGGTCGGAGCCCGAGACCTGCGCGCTACGGGACCTGATTCTCAACTTGCGCCCAAGGCACGTGGTGAGCCTCCACTGGGCTCTCGGCGAAATTGACGCTGACGGCATCCATTCCCGCGGATGCGCCGAGGCGATGTGGTCCGCTCTGAGCCAGCACGAGAAGTCCCCATACCGCTTGAGAGTCACGGAACGTTTGCCGGTCCATTCCTCCGATGAATCGGCCTGCCCGGGGTCCCTTGGGCAATGGTGCGGGTTTTCGCTCGAGTTCGCTCCCGGGGTACGCCCCTCGATGGTTACCTTGGAGCTCCCCCATGATCCTGAGATTCCCGGCAGGCCGGCGGAGCTGCCGACGGAACATCTCGACACACTGCGGCAACGCTGGAGCGTGGATGCGGAGGGTTACCTGGAAGCGGTGCGCGGGCCTGTTTGGAAAATGCTGCTTGCCGCCTGTCAGCATGCTCCCGAACGTGGTTAAACGCTTTCGCCCTGCCGGGAACGGGCTTATACCAGCGCCATGGTTCACATTGATCTCGAATATCAAGGCGGCTTGCGATGCGCCGCCATTCACGGGCCCTCCCAGACTCAGATTTTCACAGACGCGCCTGTGGATAATCACGGACGAGGCGAGTCCTTTTCTCCCACCGACTTGGTGGCCACGGCGCTCGGCACATGCATGCTCACGATCATGGGCATCTACGCCGAAAAAAACGGAATCAACATCAAGGGCGCCCAGGTCAGGGTGCTCAAGGAGATGACCCGTGTTGCCCCCCGTAAGATCGCCCGCCTGACCACCCAAATTGAGCTGCCTCTGGCGCACGATCATCCGCGTCGGGAAGCACTGGAGCGGGCGGCGCTGACTTGCCCGGTCCACGAAAGCCTGCACCCGGACGTCGAAAAACCCGTGCAGTTCGTCTGGCTGCCAGCCCGGGACGCCTCCATTTAGCGGCCAACTCGTAATGTAGCCGTCCTATCGCCGCACGGCCCGGCGCGTTCTTCCTGGAAAACTCAGCGTTCCCTCCGTTGTTGAGCGGCGGTTAAAGCCGGCAGTTGGGTTTCCGTCGGTGACTGCGAAGATTCGATGTACGATTTCGCGGCGGCTTGCAGGTCGCGCCAGCGTTGCCATGGAAAATCCGGGGCCCAAACCACCCGTCGCAGCAGACTCCGCCACTCCACCAATGCACGCTCCAAATCCCCCTGTCGCAACGCCTCGCTAAGCAGCTTCTGCCGGGGCGTTTGGTCCACCACCATTTCCCGGATCACCTCGCTTGCGCCCGCGCCGTAATCGATGGGAACCCCCATCTCCAAGTAACCGGGGCAATCGGCGCGCCCATAGGTCTGCTGGCAGCGCATCCCGAGCCGGCCGCCAAACGGAGAGTCCTCTCCCGCAAAGCGGGGGCCGCCACGGAGATTGGCTAAATCAAAAACGAGATCCTTAATGGGATAACTCTCGTCCTCCAGGGCGGCTGCTATGGCCAGGCCTTCCCCGTGATAAAAGAAACTAAAGAGAATTCCGCGCCGGGTGGGGGCGCCCGTGCGTTCGATCAGCCCCAAGGTTCTCCAGCTGTGGGCAGGACTTTGGGTGATGACGGTTTCCCGGCACCAAGAGAGCTCCGGGCACGACACGCAGACAGGGGGCAGGTTTTGGCGTTCAGGCGGCTCAATCAGACCCGCTCCATGGCGGTCCCGCCACGCCGACACGCGGGTTCCTTCAAAACTCCACCGGCTCAGCAGTTGGTTGTCCCTCGGAAAAACGCCTTTCAGGCAGGCCTCCAGATCCGTTCGCGCGGAAGATCCCCCAGGCACAATCTTCCCCCGGGCCTCTTCAAGATAGGCCGCTTTCAACTCCGGCAACACCCGGCGCTCCAGAACATCGGCGTCAGCGCTTGGGATGTGCAGCCGGCGTTTGAGCCACGGAGCGAGTTTCAGCCGCCCCTCCGGCGTACGGGTGCCCAGTGCCACCTCTCTTCCATAGATCCAGCCGGGTGGCTCCACGGGCTCTCCGTTTCTCTGTTCCTGGCCTGAGGGCAGCTTGCAGAAATTGCCAAACCCGAGGCCTTCCAGAGAGCGCACAGAGCTCAGGGCCGATCTCCAGCGAGATCCGTCCCAGAGTCGGGCTTCTGCCAGGGGAATGGAAACGGGTGCGTCCGCCCGCGGCTCCCATTCGCACCGCGAATTGAGCATCTCCACAATGCCACGGCGGACAAACCGGGCCCTCTCCATGTCCACGAGGAGCCCGCACGGCATAGCCTGGGCCAGCCGCGAATGCTCGATTCCCAACGGAATTTCCACGGGGCTAAACAATCGGCGGTTGACCTCCATGGCGGCTTCAAACGGTTCGGCACCCCGATCCCAAGCGCCCTTCATGACGGCAATCAGCGTTGGCCAATCCAGCGGCGTGGCCCTTCGCAGCGGGCGCGCCCGGGAATCGTGAAGCCTCGGCGGATTGCGCCCCACCAAGGCGTAGCCGCATTCGTCGAGGCCGCGGCGTCCGGCGCGTCCGAACATCTGAAGCAGCTCATCGGGCTGCACCTGGCGCTCGAAATGGCCCGCTTTGTAGTGCGTGCCGGTGACCGCCACGGAGCGCATGGAGAAGTTGATCCCCGCCGCCAAACCCATCGTGGCCACTACCGCGCGCAACTGGCCGTTCTTGGCGAGCGGTTCGATGAGTCCGGCCCGTTGCCGATAGCTTAACCCGCTGTGATGATACGCCACCCGCGCACCCAACAGCCGGGCTAGGGCGGGCCCCGCGAGCGCCTGCTGTTCCGGGGTGAGATTCAGGGGCGCATCGTGGGGGAGCGTGGCGGCAAGTTGGCGTGCAAGCTCCTCTGCGGCGTTCCGTCGCGGAGCAAAGAGAAGCACGGGCCCAAGGTCCGCATGCAGCGCGTTGGCAATCCAGCGGGGCCAATCGCCGCGGGCACGACAGGAATGGGGCTGGGGGAGGTTGAGCAAGTCCACTTCCTCCAACGGCACGGGGCGTTCCCCGTGGGAGATGAGCACCGCTTGGCGCCCAATCCTGCGCAGCCATTCCACCACCGACTCGGGATTGCCAACGCTGCCGCTGAGCAAAAGCAACTGCGTCGTCGCCGGGGCCAGCGCCAGCGCCAGCTCGTAGTTCACCCCCCGGACCGTGTCCCCGATCATCTGGTACTCGTCCACCACCAGGAGTGCTGGTCCTCGGCGGCTGAGAAAATTGGCCTTCTGCGTTTCGAGCGTCGCCACGACGACTTTGGCATCGAGATTCAGACAGAGGTCTCCGGTCGACAGCCCCACGTCCCAGCCCTTTGCACGCCACTCGGCGAGTTTGTCATTGGCCAGTGCGCGGGTCGGCACGGTGAAAATGCTCTGCCCGCGGAGGGAGGGATAGAGCAGTTCGAAAATGAACGTTTTTCCGGCTCCCGTGGGCGCATGGACGACAACATCTTTCCCTTCGCGCAGGGCGCGAACGGCCTGCTGCTGCCAGAGATCGGGAATGACAAGGTGTTGGAGGAGCGCGTCGATCCCTCCTTATTTGCCCGATCTACCGTACATTTCCAGCTGTTGCTTTCGCAGGCTGCCACCTCGAGCAGGAGAACCACCTAGACGACCAAAAGAGGGCAGGGGGGGATGTAAGGCTTTCCCGTTACGAACCGCCGAATGCGTCTCGCCGCCGCGCAGTTCTCTGTCGCGCCCCCGATGCAAACCCAACCCCATCAAACCCAGCCCCATCGCCTACATCGCGGGCCGGCCGCCACCACGGATGCGAGCAGAGAAATGTTTTTACCAGAGTGCCTGTGTCTCCATCGGCAACCACGGTGCCGTGGGCGTCTTTGACGACACGCGCATTCGGAACCCCGGCCTCCCGCCCCATTGGTGCCTGCAAGCGCTGCAATGCGTGGGGCATCCGCGGCCTGCATGCGGGCCAGCGCTACAGCGAGAAAGAGATGGGGAAGGATCCGGGACATTGCAGAACCCGATACAACCCGGATCCGAGTCAGAAATTTGAGCCGCTTTTTCTGCGGTCTCCGTGACAGGTTGCGCGGAGCGCTAAAATAAGGGCTTTCGGCGGGTTCTAGTATGTGCAATTGAATTGCAAGAGATGCATGCCGTCGTTTTCCCGCCGTTCTCATGAATCAAACGCAAATTATTGAACTCTTCCTCAAAGGTGGGCCGATCATGTGGCCGATCCTCGCCGTTTCAGTGGTGGCGGTAGCGACGGTGCTGGAGCGTCTTGGATTTTTAGCGGCTGAAAAAGCCCGGCGCGATCCTGGCGCAGTCCGGGACATCTTCAGCCGGATTGAGCATGGGGATGCCGAGGGGGCGGGCCGCTTGGGATCGGGTTCCCGGGATTTTGTAGCGCGGGTGCTGGTGGCGGCTCTCAGGGAGAGGGACACCTCTTTCACCAATGCGCTGTTAGCTCAGTCCAGCGAAGAACTGCGCCGATTCAACCGTGGGCTTTCCGTACTGGATACGGTCATCACGCTTTCTCCTTTGCTGGGTTTGCTGGGAACGGTGACCGGGATGATCCACAGTTTCGGGCTTTTGGCCGGCGAATTGGACGCGCCTTCAGCGATCACCGGCGGTATCGCCGAGGCGCTCATTGCCACGGCATTCGGGCTCGGGGTCGCCATCACGGCGCTGATTCCTTACAACTATCTCAATGCGCGGCTTGAGGATGCCCGGCGGGAAATCGAGGTGGCCGGAAACCGTCTGGAACTGTTGCTGGTCAAACACAGCGAGGCTCCGGCGGCCGCGGTTAAGGAGGCTTAATCCATGCCGGTTTCAATTCCTTCGCCCGGGGCGAAAAAGCACGCGCGCATCGAGATCATTCCGCTGATTGATATCATTTTTTTCCTGCTGGCGACCTTTGTGATGGTGAGCCTGTCCATGGTGAAAAACAAAGGGATCCCGGTGAATCTGCCGGTAGCCGCCAGTGGACAAGCTCAGGAGCGCAAGGATTTCAGCAGCATCACTCTGACCGAAAACGGCGATCTCTATTTCAACAAGCAACGGATGACTCTGCCCGAGCTCGAAGCCTCCCTCAAAGAGCTCACCGCCCAGCAGCCCGAGCCGCGAGTGTTTATCAACGGCGATAGCAAGGCGGAGTTTGGCAAAGCTGTGGCGGCGCTCGACATCGCGCGCCGATTGGGGATCACGAAAATCTCGATTGAGACCAAGCAGCGTGCGGCGGCGTCGGTGGAGCCGGCACCTCAGTAATCCGCGCTTGTCCCGCGATGAATGACATGAGCCGCAACGTGGGGTTTTACCTGGGTGCCATCGGGTTACACGCCGCCGTGTTGTGGGGATGGAGCTTTTCAGGGCCCACGTTGATTTCGGAGGCGGGTTCTGATGGAGGCACGGTGGAGGTGTCGCTCGTCGGTGGCATTGCTGGCGAGTCCGCGACAGAGAGTGCGACTCCTGAACCGCTAAAGCCTGAGCCGCCGCAGCCTGAACCGCCGCAGCCTGAACCGCCGCAGCCTGAGCCGCCACAGCCTGAGCCGCCGCAGCCCGAACCGCCAAAGCCCGCACCGCCGGAGCCTGAACCGCCAAAGCCTGAACCGCCAAAGCCTGAACCGCCAAAGCCCGAACCGCCAAAGCCCGAACCGCCAAAGCCCGA
>JBEIUI010000164.1:0-4403 GCA_040374425.1 Verrucomicrobiia bacterium
CCAAATCAAAGACCCGCGGCACGAGCCGTCCTGCGCTTCCCGAACCAGTCGATGACGCCGAGAACGGTGGAGAATAATGGATCCAATAGGGACAGGGCTTCTATTGAAACACATTCGCCCATGCGGCTTTTTGCGCTGAACGAAAACATGGCGAAGAATGGCAAACTTCAGCGCTCCACAGAGTGGAAAGCTCGCAAACTTCATCGAGAGATCTGCGGGGAAGGGGAGAGCAGCGGACTCCCGGAAGGAAACCACCCCCTTGGGGCGTTGCGTAACCGTGGATTCTTCCCAGCGCGGGTCCCCTCGCGCATTGACAAGCGGCAGGATTCCTTTTGGTTTCGCCCCCATGCGATCGAGCCTCTTTTGGATGATCTCCTGTCTTTTTCTCACAGCCATCTCCGCGCCAGCGGCGGAGGGGCCGGTGGGAACTCTCGCTTTAGGGGCGGTGGCCCCGGATTTCTCTTTGCCCGGGGTGGACGGCCGCACATGGACCCTCAAGGACTTCGCATCGGCAAAAGCCCTAGTGGTGGTGTTTACCTGCAATCATTGTCCGAGTGCCCAGGCCAGTGAAGAACGCCTGAAGAAAATCGTCACCGACTACCAGCCCAAGGGGGTGGCTCTGGTGGCCATCTCCCCCAACGACCCGCGGTCCGTCCGGCTCGACGAACTGGGCTACACCGACCTTGGCGATTCATTTGAGGAAATGAAAATCCGGGCCAAGGACCGGGGCTTCAACTTTCCCTACCTTTACGCCGGTGACAGCGAGGCTGTGTCCCGAGCGTATGGGCCCACCGTGACGCCGCATGCGTTTATTTTTGATGGAGACCGCAAGCTGCGTTACGTGGGGCGGATTGACGACAACGAACGCGAGGCCCAGGTGAGTTCCCACGATTTGCGCGCGGCGTTGGATGCGGTTTTGGGCGGTATGCTGCCGGAAGTGGCGCAGACCCGGGCGTTTGGGTGCTCTGTGAAATGGGCGGGCAAACAGGAGCAGGTGAAAGCGTTCATCGAGAAGCTGGCAAAAGAGCCCGTGAGCGTTGAGCCGGTGGATCCGGCGGGGTTGAGTGAGCTGCGCAAGGGCGAGGGCGCCAAGGTGCGTTTGGTGAATTTCTGGGCAACCTGGTGTGGGCCATGCATCACGGAGTTCCCAGACTTGGTGGAGATTCATCGCATGTATCGGCGGCGCAATTTCGAGTTCGTGAGTGTTGCCGCGAATTTCCCGGATGAAAAAGCCGAGGTACTCAGGTTTTTAACAAAGGAACAGGCCTCCGGCCGGAACCTCATTTTTGGGGGAACGAACAAATACGCTTTCATCGAAGCGTTTGATAAGAGCTGGAGCGGGGCGTTGCCCTTCACGGTGCTGCTGGGGCCCGAGGGCGAGTTGCTCTTTCAACAGGAGGGCGTGGTGGATCCCCTGGAGCTCAAACGCGAGATTCTCAAAGCCATCGGGCGTCTTCCCCAACGCTAGACATGGGGCTTGAAATCGAACGCAAGTTTCTGGTGACGAGCGACGGCTGGCGCGGCCGTGGCGAGGTTCTTGAGATCCGCCAAGGTTATCTGGCGCGCGAGGGGGCTTGCGTGGTAAGGGTCCGTGTGGCCGGGGACCGTGCATGGCTGACGGTCAAAGGCCGGACGGTGGGGATCTCGCGGCTGGAGTATGAAGTGAAGATTCCTCTCTCCGAGGCCCTTGAGATGCTGGAGAACCTGTGTTTGAAACCTCTCATGGAAAAACGCCGCACCCGTCTGGAGTCAGGCGGATTGATTTGGGAAGTCGACGAGTTCCTTGGGGACAACGCGGGCCTGATCGTGGCGGAGGTGGAACTCACCTCGCCGGATGAGCCGGTGCCGTTGCCGGATTGGGTCGGCGAAGAAGTCAGCGGCGACCCGCGTTATTTTAACTCTAATTTGCTGATCAACCCTTTTACGCGCTGGATCCCATGAATCCCGACGAACCCACCCCCAACCAGTGCATCGAGGTGCAGACTTATTTCGTGCGCGGCCGCAACGCCCTGCTAGCTCGCGCCGATTTTGGCGAGCTCTACGTGGATTATTACCTCCACCAAGGTCAGCACGGTTACCAGCATCTGCCCGCGCACGATGAGATCCTCAAGGAGTCGCTCGCCGCGTTGACCCTGCACAGCGCGTCCCGGCCTCGGAACGAGTCCTGGGCTTGGACCATTCATCTGCGGGGATCCGCTCCTCAATCTCTTTGTCACCGGCAACAACCGGCTCGGTACGGTCGTGGGCCAGGTTTTCACCGAGAATGTCAAAAAAGACGGCCGCAACCTGTTCCTGGCGGATTTGGTGCGGGATCCGGGCGAGCCGCGGCGCAGCGCCGTGGAGTTCACGGGGGCGGCGCCGTTTCGGATCGTCGAACAATACTACGCCCAGAGTGAGCAGCGCCCGGCTCGGTATTTCCGGTTCGGGGAGGAGGATTTTGTGATGGTGACCGCGCAGCCCGGGTGCGATCTGGAGTGGTTTGATGGCCTCGACGATGCCCAGATTCGCGCCTTGGACCAGGGGGAGACGCTGAGTTTGTTGGAGCACCGGCAATACCGCTGGGAATGTGGCTGTAGCCAGGCCCGAATGTTCGCGATCCTAGCTCCCATCATGCGGTCCGATCCAGAGGGGTTGTTCGGGGAGGACGCGTTGCTGCGCATGGGGTGTCCCCGGTGCGGGGCCCGGCACATCGTCACCCGCGAGGCTCTGGAGGCCTATATTTCCAGTCCGTCAGGAGGCGATGCGGTTTGATGTCGGATTACGAGCGGCGTTTTGGAGGAATCGCCCGGCTTTACGGAAAAGCTGGCTTGGAGCGGTTGCGCACGGCGCATGTCTGCGTGGTGGGGGTGGGCGGCGTGGGATCGTGGACCGTCGAGGGGCTGGCTCGCTCGGGTGTGGGCCGTTTGACCCTGGTGGATCTCGACGATGTGTGCGTGACCAATGTCAATCGGCAGTTGCCGGCGCTGGACGGCCAGATCGGTCGCCAGAAAATCGAGGTGCTCGCTGAACGCGTGGCTTTGATTCAGCCGGAATGCGCGGTGCGGTGCGTCTCGGAGTTTTTCACCGCGGCCTCGGCCAGCCGGCTCCTGGCGCCCCGGTTCGATTTTGTGGTCGATGCGATCGACAAGACCTCCCACAAATGTCTGCTCATTGCCGGAGCGCGCGACCGGGGCATGCCTGTGCTGACGGTGGGCGGCGCGGGCGGCCGCCGTGACGGCACGGCGGTGCGGGTGATGGACCTCGCCGAGTCCTGTCAGGACGAGTTGTTGCGCCAGGTCCGCAGGCAATTGCGGAGCGAACACGGGTTTCCCCGGGAACGCTCCGCGTCTTTTGAGGTGCCTTGTGTGTTTTCCCCGGAAAAACCGGTGTATCCGTGGTCGGACGGCCGGGCGTGCAGCGAGCCGGAGCCGGGCGGCACGCTGGCGCTGGATTGCGCGACGGGATTCGGCACGGCCTCGTTTGTGACCGCGGCGTTCGGTTTTGCGGCGGCCGGGGAAGTCGTCAAACGGATCGCGCTGGGCGTTCCCCCCCAGCCCCCCGGCCCCCCCAGGGCGGGTTGAGGGAGGGGCGGGGGCGCCGCTTAGTCGCCGACCTAGAACCGCAGCCGGGAGGAGATCACCGCGTTGGTGCCGGGCTCGTTGATGCCGGAACCGTGGATCCGGTAGTCTTCATTGGTGAAGTTCTCGAGGGCGGCCGTGAGATTCCAGCGGGGGGTCACGTTCCAGCCGGCGCGCACGGTGTAAACGCTGTAACCGCCGGTGCCGCCGGGCGGGATGCGTTGGGTGTCGGCCGCGTCCCCGGGCGAAAGACGGTCTTGCCTGCGGGCGAGCGTGGCTGAGGCTTCGAGCCAAAAACGCGCGTCCACGGAGTTCCAGCGCAGCCCCACCAAGCCGCTCAGTGGCTGAACCCGGGTGGACGGGTGCCGCTGCCGATCATTCCCCACCAAGGTGTCCACTTCGCCTTCAGTCCAGGTGAGATTCCCGAACAGGGTGAACTGGCGATAAAAATTCCAGTCCGCCCCGAATTCAACGCCTTGTATGAACCCGTCGCCCACGTTGTTCTTGGTAATCTCCGGGCTGCCGTCGATCCGCCGTCCGGTGGGGAACCGGCTGATCTGATCCTCGATACGGGTGTGGAAAAATGCCCCGTACACATTCGCCCGAAGCGAGGCGATCCGGGCTTTGCTGCCGATTTCGTAGGAGAGATAATGCTCCGGTTTGAGGTTGGGGGCCGGTGTTTCGAGTTCGCCACTGCGGGCAAGATCGAAGCTCGTGAAGTCGGACAAATTCGGGGCGCGGAAACCCTGGGAGACGCCGCCAAACAGGTTCCAGTTCTTGGTCAGATCGAACCGGGCGCGGAGGCTGGCGGTGAACGCGTCGAAACTCTTGTCCAAGGCCCCGAGA
>JBEIUI010000082.1:0-16221 GCA_040374425.1 Verrucomicrobiia bacterium
GTCCCGCTTTGCCATGCGGGCGGCTTCGCCCTCCTTGATGCGCGCGGACAGCCACTCGACAACGCGTGCGCTTTCGGTGGCGGCAGGCTGTTTTTCCTCTTTCTTGGGAGGCATCTCGCCGGAGCTGATCCGGCTCATGATTTCGGCCCATTGTGGGGTGTCCTTCAGCCCGATTTCCCGCGACAGGGAATCGATGCGAAGGTCGCCTTTCTGCTTCTGGGCGTCGTGGCAATGCAGACAGTACGCGTCGAGATACGGTTGCACATCCCGCGAAAAATCGGGCTGCTGCGCAGTGGCGCTCGTTCCAAGAGCCGAGAGCGCTACGGTGGCGACTGCAAGTGCGAGGGGGAGGAGAATGGCCATGGGGCAAACGTCATTCCGGGAGCCGGGGTGGAAAAGTGAGGGACGCACGGGGAGGGGATCCGTGCGATGGCGTGGTCAGATTAAGTCAAACAGTGGGGGCGCGGGGAGGGTAACTTTATTTTTGGCTTTCGCCTGCAAAGCGCCAAATGACTGATTCGGGACGAGGAAAGGGAAGGCGGACTTATCGATCAATCGGATGTTTCGAGAAGCTCAAGGAATTTTCCAGGCGCGCGACATTCGGAAGGGAAATTTTATACGGAAAATCAAAGTGTCTTGGGAGCTCTTTTTGGGAGGTGGACTCTCGCGGGCGGGTTCATGTCAGGGGTACTCCGATTTCGGTCTCACTCCGCTTCTGGCAGGCTGCGGAGTCGCGCCGTCGATCTGACGGCTTACCCAGCAGTCTATGGCGTGGGCGTCGATGCCGAGTTTGATCGCTTCGTAGGAGGGTCTGGCTTGGGAGGATGTTAAGGAGTTCATCGTCGTGAGTTTCGCGGCTTTTCGCCTCGCTCAACAACCTCATGTCATCTAGCAGACACAGCATCCAAAACCCTTCCGCGGTACCGGCTATTTTCACCCTATGAACAATTCCCGCCAACGCTGGCTGCTTGAACAACTCCCGCAATGGGAGCGTGAAGGACTTCTCACCGCAGACTCGGCACGCACTTTGCGCGAGCGGTATGCGTCGGATGCCTCGCAGCTGGGCCTGGCGCAGCTCGTCATGGGATCGCTCGGTGCGCTGCTCATCGGCGCCGGACTGATCGCCGTGATCGGCTACAACTGGGATGATTTTTCACTCCCGGTCCGGTTGTTGTTCGCGTTTTTACCGCTGCTGCTGGCCCAGGTTTTCGGTTTTCGTATGCTGCAACGTGGCGATGCCTGTGCGGCCTGGGAGCGCGAAACCGCGGCAGTGCTTCAGGCCTTCGCGGCCGGTGCATCGATCGCCTTGGTCTCGCAAATCTACAATCTCGGCGGGGAATGGCCGGACTTTCTGTTTTGGTGGTTCCTGCTGAGTCTTCCTCTCACCTGGGTGCTTCGCTCGCATGCGGTGGCGATTTTCTACCTCGTCACCATAGCGATCTGGAGCGTGAATCAAGTCGTGCCCGGCAGGCCCTGGCAGGATAGCCCGCTGATTTATCCGGTGTTGCTACTCGGTCTGCTGCCCTACTGGGCGGGCTGGTCGCGCAAGGAAACGCTGTCGATTTCGTTGCGCTGGGTGATGACGATCAGCGCCTTCATCGGGCTGGCAAGCGCTGCGGTATTCGTGACTGAACTCGCTGCTGATTACCCCCGTTACCATTCCGAGGCCTTCCTCTGGTTATGGACGCTTACCGCCGCTGCCCTCGCCCTGTTCCCGCTCAATCAAGTCGGTATCGACGAAGCCAGCGGTCGCAAGCCGCAGGTCGTAATTGGCTCGCTTTGGCTGCTCGGTTACGGAGTGGCGACCACGTTTCGCGATGCGAGTCATGACATTCTCAAGGGGACTTCTCATGCGCTGGAACTGCCTTGGTGCTGGGGGCTGCTGGCCGTGCTCGCGGGGTTTGCGCTGCATGCCTACACGCGTCGACGCTGGGCCGTATTGGCAGTCGCTTCGGTGGCTTTGCTGCCTCTGATCGCACTCCCATTCGTGGGCCAAGGCGAAACCGGCAGCTCCCTGTTGTCATGGCTGGCCACGCTGCACCTCTCCGTCATCGGCCTGACGCTCATCCTGCTCGATTTTATCGGCAAACGCGGAGCCTCCCAACTCGGCGCCTTGTTGCTGTCCGTGCTGATCATCGCACGCATGGCGGACAGCCATTTTTCGCTGCTCGCCAAAGGCTTGGCCTTCATCGCCGTGGGCGTCGCCTTCCTCGCCTTCAACTTCTTTATGAGTCGCCATCAGCGCCAGCAACAGGCCGCCCAAGCATGAAAATCCTCTCCTTTATCACCTTCGGCCTCGCCGCTCTTGCACAATGGCTGGTTCCACTCACCGGCATTATGCAGCACGAGCAAACCCTCGCGAAGGGTACGCTCATAAAACTCAAATGCAGCGCCCCGGATCCCTACGATCCGGTGCGGGGCCGGTTTCTCGCCGTGAGGCCTGAACAACGCGAGGTCAGCGTGCCTGCGGGTGCTAAATTGCAACGCGGCATGCAGGTCTATGCCTCCTTAACTACCGGCGCCGATGGTCTGGCGAGTGTCTCCAAATTATCCCTCGAGCCACCCACCAGCGGTGATTTTATCCGCTTGAAGTCGGGCTACGTGCATAACGAAAAGATCCAGATTGAGTGGCCCTTCTCCCGCTTTTACCTCAACGAAAAACTCGCCCCTGAAGCGGACCGCTGGTTCGCCGAGAACATCCGCAGCACCAAAGGTATCATTGCCGAGGTGCGAGTGCTCAACGGCCGCACCGTGCTGGCTGATCTTAGCTTCGATGGTAAATCTTTCCGCGAGATTCTTAAAGAACGGGAGCGTAACGCCAATTCGCGTTCAAGATGAGTCTATCTGTATTTGCGAAGATGATCGAGGGACCACCTCAGTGTGGGCTTCCGGACGACACAGAGGTCGTCCCTCTAAGTCCACGCATTTGCAATACAGGGCAGCGGAAATTCGCCTGCCACGAGGCCTCAATCGCACCGATGCTTTGGCGGGCATCACGCCTCGATCAGGTCCTTCTCCGCGCGTAGGTTGCCAATGATGAACGCCTGCCGGTCGGAAGTGTTTTTGCCCATGGAGAAGGTCAGCAATCCCTCCACGTCGTGCAGGCGGTCGAGGGTGGCATGTTTGGTTTGGCTCCGTCGGCCCTTCTGCCAGAGCCACGTTCTCAGCCGCTGGCGAATCGCTGAGGCGTTGATGCACCACCCACGGCTCCGGGAACCGCAACTCCGCGAGAAGCCGGTCTGTTGCACGGCGTCCGAGGCAGGCGAGCCAGAGGGACGCCGACGAAAAAAAGGGATGAGGACGAACGAGCGGCTTGGAGACGTTCGGGCCAGCCAGTCGGTGCGGATGCGTTCGCTCCGGCGGAAGAGAAGACCGGGCGCGGTCTCCTCTTTTGGCTCTGAGAGGGATCTTGCCGCCATACGATAAAATCGTATAGTTTTGGCTGACGCTGCGAAATGGTTTCCAGATTCACCGCTCCGCCCCACCGCTCACTGGCAACTTTTGTCGAGTTGCCTCCGTTTGAACGCTGGCGTCAGGACTATTTGACCGATGAAGACTACCGGGCCTTGCAAAATCTTTTCCTCGTAAATCCTGAAGCAGGAGGTCTGATTCGGGGATCTGGGGGACTGAGGAAGGTTCGCATTGAAGATAAACAACGCGCCAAGGGAAGGCGCGGAGGGCTCCGCATCTTCTATTACTTTTGGAGCGAAGAGCAGGAATTCTGGATGTTCACTCTCTACAGCACAGGGGAGATGGCAGACCTGTCTACAGCGGAACGAAAGGCGTTGAAGGCGTTGTTGGAAGCTGAATGACTCAACCGTTCTCAACCGAGTAAGCCGCCGGCAAAAATCCGCAGCCACCGTGGGAGTAAATGAAATGAAAAAGCGCAAACTGCTCAATGAGTTGAACGAAGGCATCACTTCATTAACTGCTGAACGCGAGGGGAAAATGACTCTCAAGCGTGTCCACATGGCAGAGCAGGAGGCCCCCATCGTGGGGCCTGAGGAACTGCGCAAACTTCGGGAAGACCTTCACCTGTCGCGCGCCCTCTTTGCCCGAACAATCCGTACCAACCCACGAACCGTGGAGAGCTGGGAACAAGGTCGGAGCAAACCCAACGCTCACGCTGCCCTTCTCATCAAGTTGGTTGAGAAGTTCCCAGAAACACTGGACCATCTCCGCGCGGTGTGAGGTGGGCCCCGGGAAAAGGACTCGCAGCCTGGCGGACTTGAAAAGCTCGATCCGGGCGATCCAAGGTGGCGAACCAAAGGGATACACCAAACATCGGCCAACCGGTCCAGCCTTCCCATGCGCTTTCCTCGCTCCCCCATTCTCTCGCCCGCCGCGCCGCGCTTCCGGCTCTGGCTTCTCGTCGTTCTGCTGGTCGGCTTCGGCGCGTTTCTCAGATTTCATTCCCAGCCCGGGTTCAAAGGCGTCGGGTTCGATGAGGCGCTCTACCGCGAATACGCTCTCAAACTTGAGCACTTCGGCATCGGGGCTTATCCGGAGATCTGCCAGATCTATGTGGAGGACCAGCGCAAGCCCGACTCCATCGCCAAACTGCCCCCCACCCGGTTCCTCTACGTTTTCAGCGGATGGTGCTGGAAAAAGTTCCGGTTCGGTGACGCGCCTCCGGCCAACCCGAAAGCGGCGGACTTCCCGCAGACCGATCCCACGCTGCGTTCGCTGCGCGAGGTTTCGGGGGGATTCACCGTGCTGCTTCTAGCGCTGACAGGGATCTGGGTTTGGCGCGCCGCCGGGCCGCACTGGGCGCTGGGGATCCTGGCGCTAATGGCATGCGCTCCCGTGCAGATCCATATGGGCCAACACGCGCTCATCGACGGGGTGTTCGCCTTCTGGGCCACGCTCTGTCTCTGGGCGCTCTGGGAAAATCTCCAGGCCCCGAGCCGAACGGGCTGGCTCTTCACCTACGGTGCCGCACTCGCCGCCCTGGTTTTGGTGAAAGAAAACGCGTTCTTTGTCTGTGCCGGAATCGCCGCCCTGCTGGGCGTCAACCGCTGGGCCAGGTTCGGCGCCGTGACCCCGCGCCTGCTGCTGGTGAGCTGTCTGGGCCCCTGCGCGGGATGGGTCGTGCTGGTCTGGCTCGCGGGCGGGCTGCCCGCTTTTGTTGAAATTTACACCCTGCTCGTCCACAAAGCGCAGCATCTGCCCTACGCGATCAAAACCGGCGATGGCCCGTGGCACCGGTATCTGCTCGATACACTGCTTGTCAGCCCGTGGATTGTCTGTCTGGCGATCGGCCGCGTGTTTTCGGGGCTCAAACAAAACAGGTGGCTGCTTTACCTGGCGGTGTTTGTCGCGGTCACCTACGCCCTCATGTGCAACGTGCGCTACGGAATGAACCTGCGATACGCCACGATCTGGGAGTTCCCGATCCGCGCCCTGGCGCTGGCACAAGTCGTGGAACTTAGCCGCCGTTCCGCCCAAAGACACCTGCTCTGGGCCGCGGCAGCCGTGGCGCTGCTCTGCGTTTACGACCTGCGCCAATACCGGGTTTTCTTCCAGGACTTCCCCCTCTACGAGCTGGCGCCCGAGGGCCTTTTGCGGGCGGTCAAAATCCTCAAGTAACCCCCTCGCGGCATCCGTTCCCGCGCGGCTCGTGCAAGGCCGTGTTCCCCTCAAATCGAACTCCGCCATTGCAGAGAAAGATCGTTTTCGCGCGGGGGCGCGGAGAACGCGGGGATATTTTTGGCAATCACTGAACGCCAGGGCTTTGCACTTTCGTCCTTTCAGTCATTCCGCTGGCACTTCGGTTTTCAGGCGCAAACCACGGCCGCCACGTCGCGTTTGCGCTGCGCGCTGGAATCGAGGGTTTCCACCAATAAATCGGGAACCGACGGCAATGCCCGGGCCCGGATCAAAATCTGGTAGGAAAACAGACCCCGGAACAGGCAGATCAACCCGGTGTTGAGCTGAACGAGCCAACGGCCCAGCGGCCCTTGGCCCAGGGCTTTCGGGAAAGGCGCCGGGATGCCGCGCACCTCGAGGATCTCATACCCGGCTTGCTCAAAGAGCTCGCGCATCGAACGAAACGTGAAAAGCCGCGTGTGCGTGCGATCGAGGATGCCTTTGCGGCCGTAGTTGAACTGGCCCAGCAACAGCATCAAACGCGTCACAAAGAACGCGATATTGGCCGTGGTCATGACAATCTCGGGGCGTTTGCGCCCGGCCGCGGCGCGCAGCTTTTCCATGAACCCCTCGGGATCCTTGAGATGCTCAATGACATCGAGCAGGAACACTTGATCGAACTGGGCCACATCCACCGGGAACTCCGCGGAATCCAGATCCCACTCCTGAAAAGCGACTTTGGGATTCTGCGAAGCGCGCACGTACTGGTCGAGACCGAGAACGCGCCCGGCCTTTTTCGCCATTTCCTCCGCCACATAACCCTGGCCGCAACCGACATCCAGAACGGCGGCGCCCTCCCGGACACTCTCAATGGCGAAGGTGTGAGAGGAAGCGAACCCCAGCTTCAAATCGTAGGTGAGCTCCACCTGGCCCACGTCGAACTTGCGGTCAAAAAGCAGGTTCATCTCATGACATTTCGCCCGGAGCATGGTGCGGAAAATATCCCACGCATACCGCAGCCCGTTTACGTGGCAGATTTCGTCCCCGTAAAATGTCGGGATGGGGATCTCACGGATCTGCATCCCGGCAAAATGCAGCTGCACGATGATATCCGTGTCGAAATGGAAATCGTTGGAGTTGCGCTCAAAGGGGATCCGGCGCAGGGCGACAGTGGAATAAAGCCGGTAGCCACTGTGAAACTCGCTGAGTTGGGTGCCGAGCATGGCGTTCTGGAACCGGGTGAGCACTTGGTTCCCCAGCCATTTATACAGAGGCATCCCCCCCTTGATCGCGTCTCCCCTGTGAATCATCCGGGAACCGAACACGGCATCGGCGCCGCCTGCAAAAAACGGCTCCAGCAATTCGGGCAATTTCTCGGGGGCATACTGACCGTCCCCGTGCAGCAACGCCACCACGTCGAATCCGTGATCGATCGCGTAGCGGTAACCCAGCTTCTGGTTGCCGCCGTAGCCCTGGTTGAAAGGGGTTCGTAGGATCGTGATTCGGAGGGAACCACCGGCGTCCTCGCGTTTCAACCCCGCCTCGAACGTGGCGTCTTTCGAGGAATCATCGATGATGAGCACCTCGACGTTGGGCCGGTGCAGCGCCGCCGGGATCCGGTCGAGCACGCTGTTGATTGTCTTCTCAGCGTTGTAGGCCACCACAAAGATGAGCACGCGTTGGGAGGAGAAATCAGTCACGGCGCGGGACATTAAACTGGAAATCCGGTGAGTCCAGAAAAGCCTGAGAAGACTCCTCAGTGAACGCGGCCCGGAGTGCAACCCGGGAAGGCTCACGCATCTCGGAAAAGCGCGGAAGTGTTGAATGACTCGGCGGCCCGCTGTGTGCGCCAGTGCAAGAGCGGAAAGACCCCAAGAGCGGAAAGACCCGGAGCATCTTTGCGGGCCCTGGGAGCGCAGGCAGGAATGCCTGGGCTCCTATGCTCGAACTCCGAGGACGTTGGGGTGAGGGAGCCCGCCCCGGGGCGAAACGCAAGCGCCCCGGGACGGCAGAAACGGCCTCGCCACCCGCCGGCCTAACTACAGCCCTGGCTGGTGCCGCATTCCGTGCAGCAACCGCAAGCGCCGGCCCGGATCACCTTGCTCGAGCCGCAGTTCGAACAGGACGTATCCATGAACATGTTGCCCAGGGCCTCCTGCACTTTTTCCGCATGCGTGGTCCCGCCCGCAAGGATCCGCGGCTGGCCTTCGCTGCCGTTCCTGTGGGTGATGATGTCGATGACCTCCTTTTCCGCCGTCCGGGAAAGATCTTGGACCGGACGGTTGACGGCCTTTTTCTCCATCTCACTGAGCTCTTTCATCGGCAAATCCGCCTGCCCGCGATACGGGGAGGTGGCTTCCTTGTAGCCCTTGATGAACTGGCAGCCCATCCAACGGAACAAATAATCGGTGATCGAAGTGGCGTTGCGGATGTCGGGGTTCTTGGTGAACCCGCTGGGCTCAAAACGCTGGTAAGCGAACTTGCGGACGAGGCTTTCAAGAGGCACGCCGTATTGGAGCGAGATGGAGGTGAGCGTGGCGATGGTGTCCATCAGGCCTCCCATGGTGCTGCCTTCCTTGCTCATCTGAATGAAGATCTCTCCCGGCTGGCCATCCTCAAAGAGACCCACCGTGATGTAGCCTTCGTGACCGGCAATCTCGAACTTGTGGTTGAGGGCGAGGCGCGTCTCGGGCATGCGCTTGCGCATGGGTTCATCGGCCTTGATCCGCAGGGCGTTCATTTCGTGTTCCAAATCCACGATCCGCGCCTCCAGCTGTTCCTTGGTGGCCAGCACGGCGCCCAGATCGCTGAGGTCGTCCGAGCCCCCCATGTCCTTGGTCTTTTTCACGTTGAGCGGCGCGCTGCGCTTGGAGCCGTCCCGGTAGATGGCGATGGCTTTAAGCCCCAGTTTCCAGCCCTCCACATAGGTGTTGACGATGTCGTCCACCGTGGCGGACTCCGGGAGGTTCACCGTCTTGGAGATCGCCCCGCTCAGGAAAGGCTGGGCGGCAGCCATCATCCGAATGTGCCCGCGGTAATGGAGGCTGCGCTGCCCGCGATGGGGTTTAAACGCGCAGTCGAACACCGGCAGATGCTCCGCCCGCAGCCCGCTGCGTACGACCTGCCCCGTCTGCTCATCCTTCACGTCTTCAATCGTGTCCCATCGGTCGATGTGCGCGATGAGGGAGCCGATTGCACCCGCTTCATACCCCAAGTTCTCGAGAGCCGGTTTAACCGTCTGATTGACGATCTTGAGCATGCCGCCCCCGGCCAACAGCTTGTATTTGACCAGGGCAATGTCGGGCTCAATCCCGGTGGTGTCGCAGTCCATCAGGAAACCGATCGTCCCGGTGGGGGCCAGCACAGTGACCTGCGCGTTGCGGTATCCGTGTTTTTTGCCGAGCACCAGCGCGTTGTCCCAGGTCTGCTGGGCTTCAGCCTTGAGATAACCGAACCGGTCGCTGGCCTGAATGGCCGCCACGTGGGAGCGATGCAACTCGATGACTTCGAGCATCGGCGCGACGTTGTCCTTGGCGAGGGGCTTTTCCACCCCGCAAGCCCGGGCATCGTGATATCCGGCAAAGGGCCCCATGACCTTGGCCAGTTGGGCGCTCTGTTCGTAGGCGTGCCCGGTCATGATGGCGGTGATCGCCCCCGCCAAGGCCCGGCCCTCGTCGCTGTCGTAGCCCAAGCCGTAGCTCATGATCAACGCGCCGAGGTTGGCGTACCCAAGGCCCAGGGTGCGGAAGATGTGGGAGTTCTCGGCGATCTCCTTGACGGGATAACTGGCGTTGTCGACGAGGATTTCCTGGGCAGTGATGAAGAGCCGCACGGCCGCCTTGAACCGCTCCACGGCGAAAGATCCGTCCGGGTTCTTGAACTTGAGCAGGTTCAGGGACGCCAGGTTGCAGGCGGTGTTGTCCAGGAAAAGGTACTCGCTGCAGGGATTAGTGGAGTTCTGACGGGAGGTGCCCTTGCAGGTGTGCCATTTGTGGATGGTCGTGTCGAACTGCATGCCGGGGTCGCCGCAGACGTGGGTGCCCTCGGCGATCTTGCGCAGGATCTCCCGGGCGTCCTTCTTTTCGCAGGGCTTCCCGTCGGTCACCTGCCGGGTCCACCAAGGCTGCCCGTCCAGAGCCGCCTGCATAAAATCGTCGCTGGCGCGCACCGAGAGGTTCTCGTTCTGATACATGATCGAGCCGTAGGCGTCCCCGTTGTAGCTGCCATCGTATCCCTGCTCAATCAGCGCCCACGCTTTGCGCTCCTCTTTCTGCTTGGCCAGGATGAACTCCTCGATGTCCGGATGCCAGTCCTTGAGGGTATTCATCTTGGCGGCGCGCCGGGTTTTGCCGCCCGATTTCACCACATTTGCCACCTGGTCATACACTTTCAGGAAGGAAAGCGGTCCGCTGGGTTTGCCGCCGCCACTGAGCTTTTCACGGGTGCTGCGCAGAGTGGAAAGGTCCGACCCGGTCCCGCTCCCATACTTGAAGAGCATCGCCTCGGAAGTCGCCAGCCGCATAATGTCTTCCATCGTGTCGGACACGGACTGGATGAAACAGGCGCTACCCTGCGGGTATTCGTACTGAGTGGGTGCCCTGCGCGCCTCGCCCTTGGCCCGGTCATAGAAATAGTTGCCCTCCCCCTTGCCCTTGCCGACACCGTATTGGTGGTAAAGACCCACGTTGAACCAAACGGGCGAATTAAACGCCCCATGCTGGTGCAGGCAAAGCCAGGTGAGGTCGTTGTAGAAAATCTCCGCACTTTCCTCGTCGGCAAAGTAGCCGTCCGCGATGCCCCAGTCGGCGATGGTCCGGGTGACCCGGTGGATGAGCTCCCGAACCGACCGCTCGCGCCCCCCCTGATACGGGTCCGTCCCGTTCGCGATGTCTCCGTAGAAATATTTTGAGACCGCAATCTTCGTCGCCAAGGGCGTCCAGGATTTTGGCACCTCCACGTCTTCCTGCTTGAAGATCGCTTTCCCGGAATCATCGGTAATTTCCGCCGTGCGCCTGTCCCATTCCACTTCCTCAAAGGGGCTCACGGATTTCCGGCTAAAAACCCGAGTCAACTTCAGACCTTTTTTTCCGGTCCGGGGCGCAGCGAGGTCTTTGACGGCACGGTTCCGGGAAATCTTGGGCTTCGGCATGAGACGGTTTGTGAATGACTTGGGCATAAGAGGCGAGAGGGGCCTTGAATAAGCTGTGAATATCTTGCGAGCTCTCCGAGTCTCCCCGGGGAGCCCTCTCCCTTATCTTGGGGCAGCCATAAACTGGACCACAATTAGTAGTGCCCTGAAAAGCTCTTTTCGGTCCAGGCATCAAGTTTCAGAAAGGCATTCAGCCGGTGAAAAACCGTCCCTGTGGAACATCCTGAACACCTCAGTTGACGCCTATTTCGCTGTGAAACACACGGAGATCCATGGTTCACAGCCGACCTGCGCCCAACCATACCGTAGCACCTTATTCCCCGGGCCGGCCCCTGCGGGATCCAAACGCGTGCCTTCATTCCACAGCCACGCCTCCAGCAAACACCGATTGCGATTGGCACGGACGGGATCAAGACTCAGAGCGCGGCAAGAGCAGCGCCTCTGAGATGCGCGCCGTCTCGCAAAATCACCCGGAGCGGGGCGTTGACGATCTGCACCCGGGCCCCGACGGGCACGCTCTCAAAAACGCGAACGATGTCCTTGGAGCGCATCCGGATGCATCCATAGCTCACAGGCCGTCCAATGAGCCGCTCGACCGGGGTCCCATGGATGTAGATGCACCGCCCATAGGCATGCGCGTTGCCCGGCTCAAGTCCCCGCAAACGCAGGATCCGAGTCACGATCGGGTCCCGGCCGGGGGCGTTGGCCCGCAGGACTTCTCCGGTGGGGCGACACGCCTTGAAAACGGTTCCGGCCGGTGCCCCGGCCCCGACTTTGTCGGCCACAGCTAGGTTGCCCAGGGGGGTCGCAAAACTCTGGGGCATGTCCCCCAAACCAAAACGCGAAGTGGACACGGGGAACTGCGCCACGTTTCCGCCCGGCTCAATCACGCAGAGCTGCTGCTCAGGCACGCTCACCACAATCCAAGGGGCAGCCCCACAGCGGGGCTGCGAGCCGATCACCAAAAGGAGGAGAGAAACGGTGAAAGAGAGGCGGCGGTAAAACATGGCAGGAAAAAAACCATGCCCCGATGCCACCGGTTCCGGAGCGCGTCAAACGGAACCGCCGTTTTTTCTACCAGATCGGTAGGGACAACCCGATTTTGCTGCCAACCGCCTGCATCCCCTGCGGCCGGGAAGCGTGCAAGCGCAAGGCTTCAGCCGGAGCCGAAAGTTTTTCGGAGCCGGCGGGCGCTGAGGACGGCTTGCGGGATGCCACGCGGGCCCCGGCCACTCTTTCCTTGGGTCGGCTGTTGACCGAGGCGGTGGATCCTTTCGCTGGGCTCACCGGAGGAGTCGGTGCAAGCGGGATTTTCACCGCCTGCACCGAGGAAGCAGCGGACGCGACCAAAGGCGCAGGCGCGGCTGCCTGAGAAGCGATCAGCGCGGTGGGCAGCACTTTGGAGAGCCGCTGATCGCTGATCTCCACCCGGGTGCCTATGAGAACCCGGTCGAAGAGTTCCATCACATCCATCGAACGCATGCGGATACAGCCCCAGCTTTCCGGTTTCCCCAGGGCCCGCTCCACCGGGGTGCCGTGAATGTAGATTCCCCGGCGGTAGGCGTTGCGATTGGCGTCCTCCAGTCCGTTGAGGTGCAGGATGCGGGTCACAATCGGATCGCGTCCTTGGGCGTTGACGGGGAGAACTTCGCCAGTCGGGCGGCGGCCCTTGAGCACCGCTCCGGCAGGAAGCCCCGCTCCGAACCGATCCGCGACCGCGAGCTTTCCAAGGGGCGTGCCGTAGCTTGAGAGTTTGTCACTCACCCCAAACCGGGAGGTGGATATCTTGTAGGCGGCCAGTTTTTTGCCGTCTGCAAGCAGGACCAACTTCTGGTCGGGAATACTTACAACAATCTGCGTGGCCGCTTGGAGTGACCCCAGCCCGGCTAGGAGGAAACCGGTCGCTCCGAGAAAGGTTGAGCGAAGCCGACGAAGAGACCGCCTCTCACGGAGGCCGAGCTCAGGATCGTCGTTCCAAGATGACGTCATGCGGGAAGCGCGGGATCAGATTCAGCAGAAGACAACCGGATCTGAGGGAGCCATTGCGCAAGGGAAGAAATCGACACGTAACCGAAGCCCGCCGCGAAGAGGCCAACGAAAGGCACCGAGAGCCATTGGCCATGCCTGATCGCGAAGACTAAGAAATAGATAAAATATCCCGCAAACCCCAGCTCCACCAAAGGGAGCAGGCTTTTGATCGGCGAATACCGCGGTTTTTCCAAAGTCTTTCGGCCGCCTTCGATCCCATACTTAGGGGTCCGAGTGAACTCGGACTGCTGGCCGAGGGTTGCTTCCAGAACAGCCCGGGCGTTGTTGATGGCCAGACCGATGCCCAAACCGATAAGGGGCGGGAGCAGGACGAGGTCGCGGATCCAAGTCCTGGGGTGGAGTTCGCGCTGGGTGCAGATGTAAAAAACGGCGGCGGGAAGAGACGCGGAAACGAAGATCGGGATGTCCAGGAGGAGGGTCCGGAGCAGGCTATGGCTGCCGCCACCGGTGGAGGGATGGAGCAGGATACAGAGGAAAAAAAGGAGCAGATACGCGTAGTTGGAGGTGAGATGCGCGGTGGCCTCCAACTTGATGAGCAGCGGCAGATCCGCTTTCCAGACCGAAGGCAGCAATTTCATGCAGGTCTGGATGGAGCCTTTGGTCCAACGATGCTGCTGGGACTTGAATCCGTTCATGTCCACGGGCAACTCAGCCGGCGTCACCAAGTCGGCTAGGAACACAAATCGCCAGCCTTTGAGCTGGGCACGGTAACTCAGGTCCAAATCCTCGGTCAGGGTGTCGTGCTGCCAGCCTCCCGCCTCTTCAATACAGATGCGCCGCCAGAGGCCGGCCGTTCCGTTGAAGTTAAAGAAGCGGCCACTGCGGCTCCGGGCGGTTTGCTCCAGGAGCAGGTGCCCGTCGAGAAACAGCGCCTGCACCCGCGTCAGCAGAGAATAGTCCCGGTTGAGGTGCCCCCAGCGAGTCTGGATCATGCCCACATTCGCATCCGTGAAATAATGGATGGTTTTCTGAAGCATGTCCGGCTCGGGAACGAAATCTGCATCCAAGATGAGGATGAACTCACCGGAGGAAGTCCGCAGCCCGTTTTCCAGCGCCCCGGCTTTGAACCCGGTGCGATCCGTGCGATGGATGAGTTCGATGTCCAATCCTTCCGCTTTGAGTTGCTGCACGCGTTCGGCGGCAATGGCCGTGGTTTCATCGGTGGAATCATCGAGCACCTGTACCTGCAGCAGTTCGCGCGGATACCGCAACGCGGCCACGGAATTCAGCAACCGTTCAACCACGTGTAGCTCATTAAAAACGGGCAGCTGCACGGTGACTTTCGGCAGCCTTTCAAAGTGCGACAGCGGCTGAGGCCTGTTCCGCCGGTTCTTCAGGAACAAATAAACAATGACGTACCGATGCAGACCGTAGAGGGAGAGCCCGAACAGGACGACAAAGTAGCAAATTGTCCAAATTGTGTTTCCCAGGCTTCCTTGCATAATGCTTCGTTGCCGGTTCCGGCCGATCAAGCGCGGGATCATGGACAGTGAGTCCGGTGGGTCAAGCGGGAAATCCCGCCCCGGCTCCCGCTCCCACTCAAGCTCTTAGGGCCTTCCCAACGCCATCCGCGCACCCAAAATCCGCGGCATTTTCCGGGTGCATTGCCCGCCGTTTTCGGAAAGAACATACTTATCATGACCGGCGTCACACGTTTCTGCCTTGCGCTCGGTCTCGCTTGGATTTCGGGCGGAACCGTTTACGCCCAGAAAACCGCCCTCCAACGCGCTGCCGATCTGGAACACATCCGCGAGGAACTCGGCATCAACGAGTTCACCGCGCCGTCCATCGCCCAGATCTTCGCGGAGTTCGACAGCCTCAAACCCCTCCCCTTCGACAAAGCCTGGCGCGACCTTCCGGAGGCCACCCCACAAGACCGCCCACGCCTCGCCCTGAGCGCCGGGCAGGTCATCGCCGACGGATTCCTCGCTGTCGCCGCGCGAAAGCAGTCCCGGATTGAACCTGTCGGCCGGGTGTTGCTCAAACTCGCCAAGGGCCTCGGAGTCGGAGACCACGTGGCCAAACACAGCAAAGGCATCCTCGAGATGGCCCTGCGCCAGCACTGGGCTGGGGTCCAGCACGAACTCGTCGAGGCCCAGGCCGAGGTGGAAGCCGGGATGATGGCCCTCAAGGACGAGGAAATCGCGCACTTGGTGAGTTTGGGGGGATGGCTTCGCGGCCTTGAAATCACCGCCACCGTCGTCCACGAAACTTACAGCGCGGGACGGGCTCGCACCCTGATCCAGCCCGAGCTCCTCGATTATTTCACGGACCGCATCAACACGCTCAACCCGGCGCTCAAAAAAACCGCGGTCATCACCCTCATCCAGCGCAACCTTCAGGAGATCGGCCAACTGATCCGCAAACCCGCGGACACCCCGATCCCAACCGCCGACGTGAAAAAGATCCGCGACCTGGCCCGGGAGATCAACCAAGCCATCGCCGAGGCATGACCGCACCCGCCCGGCAGTTGCGCGCTGTTTTCGAGCGGTATCAGGAGGAGACCTGGGCGCTCTTCCCCCAAGACGCCAGCGATCTCGGGCTGCACGCCTACGACGCCCTTCTGGGCCCCAACGACGCCGCCGCATGGAACGCCCACGGCCGGTTGCTGCTGGAAACCCTCCAATCCGTTGAGGCCTTGCCCGATGACGGGTTCACCGGCGACGATTGGCTCGACCGCCGCACCTTCCTCGCCCGGCTGCGTGCCGACTCGCTCTGGAACGGCCCGCTCCAAACCTGGCGCACCAACCCCCAGGTCCATTGCGATACCGCCCTCCACAGCCTCTTCCACCTGGTCATCCGCAACACGGACCGGCTTGCCCGGATCCGGCCCGCCATTGAAAGCCGGCTCGCCCAGATCCCCCGGTTTCTCGCCGAAGGCGCCAGCTGCCTGCGGCGTCCCGTGCCTCTGTGGACCCGGCTGGCGAAGCAAAGCTGCGAACACGCCGGAGCGTTTCTTGAGGAACTCGCCAGTCAACTCGCACCCCTCTCGCCCACTCCGGAGAAAACCTGGGAGCTCGCCCGCGAAGCCACCCGCGCATTTGATCGCTACGGGCGCGCCGCCGAAAACAAGACGCCCGGGGCCGCCTCCGGGTTTTCCGTCGGTCGCGCACACTTTGAGACGTTGATCCGGGAAAAAACGGGGCTGCTCTACGCGCTCCCGGAGGTGCAGGCGTTGGGACGCGCCCTGGTGGAAAAACTCAGCGCCGAGCTCGCCCGGGAAGCCCGGAAGTTCGGCCGCAAAAAAGCGGGCCAAATCCTGGAGGAAGCCGCCGCGCGTTGGACGCCCCAGGCCGGCTCGCTCCTGGAGGAATACCGCCGGATCACCACCGAGGTGCGCGGGCGTTTTGAGCGGGCCGATCTGGTCACTTTCCCCGGGGACGAACAATGCCGGGTGCTGCCCGTCCCAGCCTTCCTGCGGCATCATTTCCCCA
>JBEIUI010000141.1:0-7420 GCA_040374425.1 Verrucomicrobiia bacterium
CTCGATGCAGGCAAATAGCCCCCCACTCCGGTGTCATGACTTCTGAGTCAACGACCCCACCGCTCCGGACCCTCCCCGGTGTCATTTACTTTTGAGTCAACGGGGGCGCCAAACAGGGTGCTGGGATCAGGCGTTCGCGGAGCGGTTCGCCCGAGTTCCGCAGGTCAAATCGTCATTTTTCTGATTTAGAACGGCTCCCGCAGAGTTTCAGCGGTTGTTCTCCCCGCCAATTTGCACCCTCCTGGTGTGCATGGGGGGTAAAGTCCCAAGTGCGAGAGGAATATCGCCACAGCGGCCTCGAATTGGGCTCCCGTTCTCAGTGATACCCGCCTCTCTCGCTGAGGGATCGTGGTCCACCCCAAAGACGACAGCCAAGAGAACAAAGGGTGAGCCCAAACGTGGCCGGCCGCGATCGCCTCGTTCTATTCCATTGCGCCAGCCTGCTACGCCCATTTACTCTTCGCGCCCCGCTTCCAAACGAGCCGCATGGCGCGGTCCGCTGGGAAGCCTCCTTATCATGTCGAGCCACTTCGGTCATATTTTCCAAATTACAACTTGGGGCGAATCCCACGGCGGCGGAGTGGGTGTGGTCATCGATGGATGCCCTCCGTTGGTGGATCTGTGCGAGGCGGATATCCAGAGGGACTTGGATCGACGTCGGCCCGGACAGAGCGAGATTGTGACTCCGCGAGCCGAGGCCGATCAGTGCAGGATTCTTTCCGGCGTTTTCCAGGGCAAAACCCTCGGCACGCCCCTCTGCGTGGCTGTCATGAATCAGGACGCGCGCCCGGAGGCTTATCAGGAAATGGAGGCTGCTTTCCGGCCCTCGCACGCGGACTACACTTACCAGGCCAAATACGGCATTCGCAATTGGCAGGGCGGCGGGCGCTCTTCGGCCCGGGAAACCATCGGTCGGGTGGCAGGCGCCGCGGTCGCGAAAAAAGTGCTGCGCGCTCTGGGGACCGGAATCGACGTGGTCGCCTATGTCAAAAGTGTTCACCGGATCGTGGCCTCTGTGGATCCTGAAAGCGTCACCCAAGAGCAGGTGGAATCGAACATTGCGCGGTGCCCTGACCCGGCGGCGGCGCAAGAGATGATCGATTTTATTAAGCAGGTGCGCAGCGAGGGCGACTCGGTGGGAGGGGTTGTGGAGTGCGCGATTCGTAATGTGCCTCCGGGCTTGGGGGAGCCGGTGTTCGACAAGTTGGAGGCCGACTTGGCCAAAGCGATGCTCAGTTTGCCGGCCACCAAAGGGTTTGAAATCGGGTCCGGGTTTGACGGCACTCTGCTCAAGGGATCCGAGCATAACGACGCGTTTGAGATGCGCGACGGCCAGGTGCGGACGCTCACAAATCGCTCGGGCGGGATTCAGGGGGGCATCAGCAACGGTGAAACCATCTTTTTTAGGGTGGCTTTCAAACCGACAGCGACCATTTTTCGGGAGCAACAGACGGTGTCGGTTTCCGGTGAAAACACCGCGTTAAAAGCGCGTGGGCGCCATGATCCGTGCGTCTTGCCTCGCGCTGTCCCCATGGTGGAGGCGATGGCGGCATTGGTGCTCTGTGATCACGCATTGCGGCAGAGGGCTCAGTGCGGCTGGCCAGCGGGCACGCGGCAGGGTTGATCGGGAGAGATGCCCGGGAACGCTGGGGAGCTGCTGTTCTGAGGGGGGGGGAAATGCGCCCGGGGGCTTGGCCGTCCGCATGGAGGCTGGGAGCCTCTGGGTGCCGGAGATGTCGCAAGTGTTTTTCTTGTGGGATCACTTTTTGCTCTTGGTAGAGGGAGCTACCCGATCAAAGTGCCCTCCCCGAGTCCGATCTGAAGCCCCTACACCTTTTTCGTTTTCTATGAATATCTACGCCGACCCCGCATTCTCGATGGCCACCGAGCAGTTCCGTGTGATTGCCGACTATCTGGAGATCGATGAAAAACTCAGGGCTCGTCTGCTGTTGCCCAAGCGCACGATGGCGGTCACGTTGCCCGTGCAGCGCGATGACGGCAGTATCTCCGTGTATCACGGTTACCGGGTGCAGCATCATCTGGCGTTTGGACCGACCAAGGGCGGTGTGCGGTTTCATCCCGGCGTTACTCTGGGCGAAGTGGCGGCGCTCTCGATCTGGATGAGTTGGAAATGTGCGTTGACGGGGTTGCCTTATGGCGGTGCTAAGGGAGGCGTGACGGTGGATCCCCGGACACTTTCCGCGAGGGAACTCGAATCGCTTTCCCGGCGGTATATGCAGGAAATGATCCCTTTTGTTGGGCCGCGAACCGACATCATTGGGCCGGACATGGGAACCAATGAGCAAGTGATGTCGTGGTTCATGGACACCTATTCGGTTTATCAAGGCCATGCGGTGCCGGAAATCGTCACAGGCAAGCCGGTCACGGTGGGAGGCACGGCGGGCCGAAGGGAAGCCACGGGACGGGGGGTGGTGTATCTCGTGGAGCGCGCGCTGGATGTCATGAAACTGCGACCCGATAAATGCACGGCGGTGGTTCAGGGGTTCGGAAATGTGGGCGCTGTCGCTGCGCTGGGACTCGCCTTCAAGAGCGGCATGAAAGTCATCGGGATCAGCGACGAGAGCGGCGCATTTCACCGAGAGGGCGGGATAGACGTGGCGGCCGCTGAAGCGCACGCCAAGAAACACGGTTCCCTGGCCGGGTTCAGGGAGGCGGATCCGATTCCTAGCGAGGATTTGCTGACGTTGCCCTGCGATGTGTTGGTGCCGGCTGCGCTGGAGGCGGTGATTACCGAGAAAAATGCGGGCAAGTTGCGGTGCAGGATTTTGGCCGAGGGCGCCAACGGCCCGACGACGCCGGAGGCGGATCGGATCCTGGCGGAGCGCTGGAACGAAATTTTTGTGATTCCGGATATCCTCTGCAACGCTGGCGGCGTGATCGTTTCGTATTTTGAGTGGGTCCAAGGGCTCCAAAGTTTCTTCTGGAACGAGACCGAGGTGACCGACCGCCTGTTCCGCACCTTGGAACAGGCGTTCTCCAACATGACCCGCAGGGCGCGGACGGCCAAGATTCCGCACCGGACGGCGGCGATGGCGATCGGCGTGGAGAGGGTGATGGCGGCAAAGAAAGCGCGCGGGCTCTTTCCTTAGAACGCGGAGCGGGGCAGGGCGGGTCTTTGGGACAATCCCTTTGGGACAAATCACGAGGCCGGGGCGGCCGGTTTAACCGAATCCTGCCGGTTCAGGCGAAGAGGGAGAGCGCGGGTTTGCCCTTGTTGCCGATGGTCATGGGACGGCCGCTGGGGCTTTGGACCTCGGTCTGGATGGGGAGCCCGGCGGCCCAGGCGACGGTTGCATGGAGGTCTCCCGGGGACACCGCATCGGAGGCCGGGTTTTTCCCGAGCGCGTCGGTGGATCCATGGACGTAGCCGCGTTTGACGCCACCGCCGGCGAGGACCGTCGAGAAAGCGATGGGATGATGTCCGCGACCGCTGCCATCGAAATCGGGTTTGCGTCCGAACTCGGTGGCAACGACCACCAGAGTACTGTCGAGGAGGCCCCGGGTGTCGAGATCCTCCACCAGCGCGGCAAACGCCTTGTCGAGTTCGCCCCCGCGGTCTTCCATGCTGTCTTGGAGATCCTTGTGCATGTCCCAGCCGCTGCTGTGGACTTCGACGAAGCGGACCCCATTTTCAACGAGGCGCCGAGCAAGAAGGCAGCCTTGCCCGAACCGGTTCCGGCCGTAGCGATCGCGGAGGTCCGCGGGTTCCGCAGTGAGATCAAACGCCTTGAGATCTTCGCTCTTCATCAGGCCCAACGTGGAATCATAGAACTCGTTGTAAGCGCGCACATTTTGGTCATTGGCCTGTTTGGTGTACCTGGCGTTGAGCTCGGTCAGCAGCGCCAGGCGTTTGCGGGTCGTCTCCGGGTTCGCCAGTCCCTGCACATTGGTCAGCCCCGCTTCAGGCACGAGAATCGGCAGGGGGGAATAGGTTGCTGGAAAAAACCCGTTCCCATGATCGGCGTTTTGGTTCACGCAGACCGAGGACGGCAAACTTTGGCTGCTGGCTCCAAGGAAATGCTGCGCCCAGGCTCCAAGCGTCGGGTGGATGATCGTTCCGCGTTTTTCGTATCCGGTCCGCATCAAATACTGGGCGCTGGAGTGGACACCCACCTTTGCTGTCATGGATCGGATGACGGCGATCTTCTGTGCCACCTTGGCGGTTTCTGGAAAAAACGAGGTGACTTGGAAGTCGGCTTTTGTGGAGAGCGCATCAGCCGGTCCTTTCGAAGGCCCCGTCTTGGGATCAAACGAATCGATGTGACTTAAGCCACCGTCGAGAAAGAGAACGATGACTCGTTGGGCTTTGCCAAAACCGGGGCGCCCGGCTGCCGAACCGGCGGCGGGGCCAGCGGCGGCTCCGGCCGCGCCGTTGAGCCAAGGCATGAGACTCACTCCGAATGCAGTTCTCGCGCAGTGTTCAATGAAGGTGCGCCGGTCTTGAGGATGTTGGAGGGGGAAGGAGTTCATGGGACAAAGAGAAATTCGCGTGAGTTGAGAAGGGTCCAGGCGAGGTCGCCCAGAGTAAGACCGCTTCTGAGAGCCGTTTTCGCCTCGTTGCTCTCCTGAAAGCTCGGTGGCCGCGAATAAAAGCTCAGGAACAACGAGGCTACCTGTTGGTCGGGATCTTGGTTTTTTGCGGCTTCTTGAACGGCGCAAGATCCGGGGTCCGACACCAGTTTGGCGGCGGGTCCGTTCATCAGCATCAGGGCCTGGGGCACACTGCCATCGGTCGTGCTCCCATCGGCCACCAGCCGGTCGCTGGCGCCAAAAAGTCGTAGGAAATGGTCTTCCGGGGCCGGTTGGGCGAGCTCGCTGGCGCGAGCCAAAACCAAATCGAAGCGGCGTTGGGGCGGGGTGCCTTGGTAGTCGTCCACCAATGTTTCAAGGCCCGTGCCTCCCTTCTTGGCTCCTTTCGCACGGAACGAGCGGACGCCCGCTTGCTCGAGTCGGTTTGCAACCACCCGGAAAGACTCCGCCGTTGGGTTTTCGTCCGGCAGTGAGAGCAGCGGCATCTTTGCTCCTCTTCGCAGGAACGTTTTGTCGACCTGCGGGCCCGTCGCCAGGGTGAGGAGGCTGTTCCACATCTGTTCGGCCGACAACCGCCGTGTCACCGGCCCAGGAAAAAGGTAGGGCGCGGTCGCCAAGTCCGGGGTGGGGCTGGCCGCCCTTTGGTAGGTCTGCGAGTTGAGCAGCACCCGTTGGAACTGCTGCAGGTCAAACCGGGCGGTTTTCATGATCTCGGTCAAATGCCCGAGGAGCGCCGGGTTAGAGGCTTTTTTCGGGTCATCCAAATCATCAACGGGCTCCTGAACGGCGAGGCCAAACACCTTTTTCCAGAGTCGGTTGGCGATGGCTGTGGCAAACCGCGGGTTGTCGCGATGCGTCATCCAACGGGCGAACTCGTCGCGGAGTTTCGTCGGGTCGCTCGTGTTGATCTTGTAGGCCGCAGAACCCAAGTCGCTCGGGTTCCAGTGGATAAGCTGCGGGACCACTGAACTCTCGGGCTTGGCATCGTCGTATTTATAGTCCTTGGGATATTTGAGCGCCTGCGCGGGCAGGTCCTGCATTCGGAACATGTTGGCCCCGGCGATCATTCTCAATTGGATCCGCGGCACAGAATCCGGCCCCTTGTCGTTCCTCGCCAACCGATTGGCCACGCGCAAACCCTTCTCATCAAACCCGTCCGAGGCCCCGAAAAAGGCGGCCATCTGATAGAAATCTTTCTGACTCCAGTCCGCCAAAGGATGGTCATGACACTGTGCGCAGGCCACGTTGGCGCCCAAAAACGTGGTCAGCAGGTTGGAGACGCCGTCCAGGGGCATTTGGGCGTCCCGGAGGAGAAAGCCGGTGGCGCCATTTTCACAAAGTTTGCCGTCGGCTGTGAGAAGGTCGCGGACCAACACGTCCCAGGGCCTGTCGGCGGCGAGTTGGTCTTTGAGCCAGTCTTGGAAGAGGAACGAATAGGCGCCCCGGAAGAACATGTCTTTGATCCGCAGCATGTCCCCCATCCAATCAAACATGTGCATGCTGTATCCGGGGGAGGCGAGCAGGGCGTCGATGAGCTTGGCTCGTTTATCCGGAGAGTTGTCCTTGAGGAAGAGGGCGGCTTCCTCGGCCGAGGGAATCCGGCCGATGGTGTCGAGATAGACCCGGCGCACAAACTGCGCGTCGGTGGCCGGCGGATTAAACTTCAACCCCTTTGCGGCCAGCGTGCTGCCGATGTGGAAGTCGATCTGGTAGGCGGCTTTTTTGACATACTCGGCCTTGAGTTTTGTCTCGGCCTGTTTTTTGGCGGCTGCGGCGGCAAAAACCCGGTCCTCAACGACCAACTCGCTCAATTGGAGTCGGTGGATCTGGCCGTTTCGGGCCTGGACGGTGCACCAATCGTCCTGTAACGCGCAGAACGCGGCTTCGAGTTGCCTGCCCTGGGTGTCTTTCCAGATCCGCCACTCCGTGCCGACGTCTTTTGCCTCCGATACCGGTTTTTCCGGTGTCGGCAGGCTCGCCGGGGTCGATGCCGGCGCGGGGGCGGGTTCCCGTTTCTTTCGGTTCTGTCCCGGCGCTGCAATCGCAGAGAGGCTCAGAGCTGCAAGGGAAACGGGAATGGCGACGGAAAGAGTCAATGGGTTCATGCGGCTGGGGTTTGAGGGCGTGGAAAAGCTGCCCCTTTCTGAAAAGTAATAGCGCGGAGGAGCAAATTTCGGACTCGAAATTTTGAAGCGGGCGATGCGAGGCGGCGGAGCCCCCCGCGTCTGCCCCCTTTGGGCTCCCATGCCTCCCATGCCTCCCATGCGTTTGTTTGGAGGAGTTCGGATGTTACGCGGGATGGACCGCCGTTTTCAGGACGGGAACCGCGCGTCGGCCTTGCAACCGACGGGGACTAAAACGCAAGGACCGGTGAGCGCCGTGCGGGGACTTGGGTGTGCAATCGATCCGTGAAGGCGATCCAAAAGATGGGGAGATCGAAAGACCCTTCCAACACTCTTGGCTCCGCGGCGGGGCGGCAAGGAACAGCGCAGGCTCGCGGGGAGGGGATGCGCCCCGGGAAAACCCGGGGAGTCCGTTGGAGCGCCGAAACAAGCAACCTCAACAAGAAATCATCATGAAAACGTCTCTCTGGTTTTCCGCCTCGGTTGCCGCGTGTTGCCTTCCGCAGATCCTGTTTGCTCAGGATGTCTGGGGGCCGCAACGCACTGCTCAAGGCAACGGGGTCTCTCCAGCGCTCGAATCAGGGCCCAAATCCAGTGGGGTCTCCCCCCTTGGAACCCACCCCGGGCGCTGGTGCCGGGTCCCGGTTCTTCTTCCCGATCCGGTGGATTTTGCCCGGGGCGCATGGAAGGAGCCTGGCGGGCATTTGAAGGCCCGGAAATTTGCGACGCCACCGGCTCAGGAACGC
>JBEIUI010000062.1:0-19021 GCA_040374425.1 Verrucomicrobiia bacterium
AGGAGGGGTTTCACACCCAAATTCAACAACTTGAGATTTACCAAAAAGGACAAAGCCTTCTTATGAAAACCAATATCGCCACTACTTTTCGCCGTGTTTTGCTCCGGCACGCATTTGTGATTGCCGCGACCGTGCTCACAACTACTGCTTGGGTTCCGCGTGCGATGGCAGCGAGTTCCGAAGCCCGCACGGCCGTTTTTGATCCGCGCGACCACGGCGCGGTGGCGGATGGGCGCACGCTTGACACGGTAGCCATACAAAAGGCCATCGATGCCTGCGCCGCGGCTGGCGGCGGAACCGTGACGTTGCGCGGCGGGGTTTTCCTCACCGGATCGGTTGAGTTAAAAAGCAACGTCACCCTGAATATCGAAAGTGGCGCGAAACTTCTGGGCAGCCCACGCATCGGTGACTATCGCTCGACGCCGTTCCCGGCACTTCCGAACATCGCCTGGGCACTTATCGTGGCGGAGAAAACAACCAACATCGGAATTACCGGCGCTGGTGAGATTGAGTGCAACGGAGAAGCGTTTGAAGGGGAACGTCTGAAGAATGGAAAGCTCCATCGCACCACACCGCGACCGGCAGTGGTGCGCCTCATCGACTCCGAGCATGTTCGTTTGGACGGCTTCAAGTTGCGTGATTATCCGTCCTTCGGGATCCATTTGATCGGGTGCCGCCACGTCGACATGGATCGTCTTGCGATTGACTGCCACGCACAGTCCATCAACGACGGCATCGACATCTGGGATAGCGAAAAGGTCTTCATCTCGAATTGCTCCATTTTTAGCGGCGACGATTGCATCGCGATTTACTCTGAGAACCGCCCATGCACGGACATAACCATCGTCAATTGCCAGCTGAGCACCCTCTGTCAGGCAGTCCGAATCGGCCCGTTTTCGGTCAAGGGTTTGGAACGCATTGTCGTGAGTAACTGCGTGCTTCGCAATGTGGGCCACTCCGGGATCTGTTTGCAGATGTGTCAGGGCGGGATCATGCAGGACTTGTTGTTCTCCAACATCACCATGGAAAACGTGGTTGCCCCGATCACTCTTCGTCTTGGCGGATGGGAAATAGATGCGAAGAAGGACGTCACACAGGTGCCCACGATGGGAGACGCCGGATGGGAGAAAGGTGTGCTGCGCAATGTGCAGTTCCAGAATATTCGGGCAACGGTTCCGGCGCTCTCTATGCAGGGTACCCCGTTTGAAGCCGGATGGCGCAACGTGCCAAAGTTGTTGGGGATGAAGCGATCCTGTATCCAACTCATGGGCACGCCGGGAACAATCATTGAAAATGTAAACTTCAGCGACGTGCATTTCACCTTCCCTGGGGGCGGGACGGCTGAAGAGGCGGCTCGTCGTGACATCCCCGAACTGGAGCGCCAATACCCCACCTCCTATATGTTCGGCATCCTTCCGGCGTACGGTCTCTATGCACGGCATGTCCGCGGGCTGAGCTTGCGCAATGTCCACTTTGACTTAGCCACCCCTGACCTTCGCCCCGCGGTGGTCTGCGATGATGTCGAAGACTTGGAGCTGCAAAACTTCCGCGCCTCTGCTCAAAAAGAAGCCGAATCTCTGGCGCGCCTCGTCAATGTGCGTCGTGCCAATATCGCGAACAGTCGCCCGTTGGGTCCGGTGCGTCATTTCCTTCAGCTCGAACAGACTGCTCCCGCTGAGGTGCTCCTGAACGGCAACGACCTGCGCGTGGTGCAGGAACCATAACCCGTCAGCGATTTCCCATGTAACAATGGCACAAGGTTCACCTGGTCGTGCGCGGCGCAGACTTTTCTGTCGCCGTGGACGAGCAGCCTCCGAAGACTTTCCCGAAACCGATCGTGAACCCCGCGCCTCGCCTCTACCTTGGCGACGGCTTCGAGGTGGAGCATCTTAAGAGCAATTCAGGCTCCGAATTTCTCATGGAGCTCAGCTCCCTTCGAAGTGAGTTGAGTCCACCATGAAAGCGGCAAAACCATTCGGCTTCAACCCCCTCGGACGCATCCTCAACACCCCAAACCCATGCCCCTCATTACCGCAGAAAAACTCCGAGACTCCTACGATGTCGTCATCGTCGGCTCCGGCGCGGGCGGCGGACAGACCGCTTACACACTGACGATGGAAGGGGTGAAGGTGCTCGTGCTCGAGGCCGGTCGCTCTTTTGATGTGCAAACCGAGGTCGCCATGTTCCAGCTCCCAAGCCAGGCACCGCTGCGCGGTGTGGCGACGCCGGACAAGCAATACGGCTTCCACGATTGCTCGATCAACAGCGGCTGGGACATTCCAGGCGAGCCTTACACCCAGGCGGGCAAAGCGCCGGAGAATCAGTTCCGCTGGTGGCGGCAACGCATGATGGGTGGGCGCACGAATCATTGGGGTCGCATCTCGCTGCGCAATGGCCCCTATGACTTCAAGCCGCGCTCGCGCTGGGGGGCGGGCTTTGACTGGCCGATCAGCTATGAGGATGTCGCGCCTTACTACGACAAGGTGGAGATGCTCATCGGTGTGTTTGGGACGAATGAAGGGCTGGAGAATTCGCCCGACTCATCGCCGGGCGTCCTTCAGCCTGCGCCAAAGCTCCGTGTCGGTGAACTGTATGCGCAGAAGCATGGCAAAAAAGTCGGCGCGCATGTGACCTCGATCCATCGCGCCGTGCTCACGCAACCGCAAGATGCGGAAACGCTGCCGGCGAAGCTGCATCCCGGCAATCCGAAGGCGCAGGGCATTCTCGCGGAGCACATGCGCAACCGCTTGCCCTGCTTCTGGGCGACGGACTGCCACCGTGGCTGTACGATCCGTGCGAACTACGATTCGCAAACCGTGCATCTGCGGCCCGCACTCGCCACGGGGAATCTCGACATCCTGCCGAATGCGATGGCGCGCGAGATCACGATCGACAAGGAAGGCAAGGCCACGGGTATCACGTTCATCGACAAGACCACAGGCCGCGAGGGGCACGCCAAAGGGCGCGTCGTGGTGCTGGCGGCGAGTTCCATGGAGTCCGTGCGCCTGCTGCTGAACTCCAAATCGAATCTTTTCCCGCAGGGGCTCGCAAACTCCAGCGGTAAGGTGGGCACAAGCATCACCGACTCCGTGGCCAGCGGCCTCGGCGCGTATATACCGGCATTTGAGGGCATGCCGATCCACAATGAAGACGGTGCGGGCGGCGCTCATGCCTATGTGCCGTGGACTTTGCACGCCCAGAATCGCAACGGCGAGCTGGGCTTCCCCGGCGGCTATCATCTGGAGTTCGCGAGCGGCCGGCGGATGCCCACGCTTACGACTTTCAGCGGCATCGACAGCCGCTCGGGCAGCGCCACGACGCTCTTCGGTGCTCGGCTCAAGGAAGATGCGCGGCGCGTCCACGGCTGTGTGCTCGGCTTCGCGGCACAGGGGTCGATGTTGCCGAACGACGGTTCCTATTGTGAACTCGATCCCGAAATCAAGGATCGCTGGGGCATCCCCGTCCTGCGCTTTCACTGGAAGTGGACCGAGTTTGAACGCAACCAGGTGCGCCATCAGCAAAAGCACATCCGCGAGTTGCTGGAAGCGCTGGGTGGCTCGGTGAAGCCCTTTGTCGAAGCCGATTTGATCGAGTCCATGAAGCCGGGCGGCTCCGTGATTCACGAAGTCGGCGGTGCCATTATGGGCAGCGATGCCGCGACCTCGGTAACGAATCAATGGAGCCAGACTTGGGACGTGAAGAACGTCTTCCTCGCCGACGGCGCGCCCTTTGCCAGCACCGCCGACAAGAACCCCACGCTCACCATCATGGCCCTCGCCTGGCGCATGGCCGACCACCTCATGGACGAACTCAAGAAAGGAAACATCTGATCATGTCCAAACCCGATTGTCTTCCCCGCATCGACCGTCGTGCCGCCATCCAGTGGATGCTCGGTGCCGCAGCCGCCATCGCTGCCCGCGATACCAGATTGCTCGCCGCCGATGACACCGCCGCGCCCATCACCGCCAAAGGCTACGGCCCCGATCCGAGCATGGTGACGATTTACAAGCCCGGTGACGTGTGGCCGCTCACGCTTACCGAACCGCAGCGCCGCACCACGCGCGCCCTTTGCGATGTGATCGTGCCCGCGGACGATACCTCGCCCAGCGCCTCCGCCGTCGGCGTGCCGGACTTCATCGATGAATGGATCAGCGCTCCGTATCCCGATCAAGCCAAGGATCGTCCGCTCCTTCTCGATGGCCTGCGCTGGATCGAGGAGGAAGCGCAGCGCCGCCATCAAACGGCATTCGCCGACTTGAGCGGCGCGCAGCAGACGGGCATCTGCGAGACCTTCGCCGATGCCGTGAAAGCCAAAGCCATCCATGCAAAAGCTGCCGCCTTCTTCAAACGGTTCCGTGATCTTACGTTTGGCGCCTGGTGCACCACCCCCGAGGGCATGAAAGCCATCGGATACATCGGCAACGTGCCGAGCGTCAGCTTCACCGGGCCACCGCTCGAAGCGTTAAAGCATGTGGGGCTGGCGTGATTTGTGCTCCAATCCCGCTAAGCGAATCCCGTCTGGGGTTGGGCGGCAACGGCAGAGGAAACATAAGACAGCCAAAAAAAACCCCGTGGTTGGGAGCAGCGTGAAATCAGAATTTATCGATATGTCTACACCCCATGGGACTGTGCTTTTTCATAGGTGTCGGTGGCGGAGCCAAGCCTGGGCTGGTTCCTCGTCGATCTGTCGGTCATGCACGGGATTCACGTTGATTGAGTTGCTGACCGTGATCGTCATTATCGGCATTCTAGCGGCATTCTTGATCGGCCTGACCTCGCGCGCGAGGGAGCGGGCCGAGGCAGTCAATTGCGTCCAGAACATGCGCACGATCCACTCTGCTGTAATGCTTTACGTTGGAGACAACGATGGCCTACTTCCAGGCCCCTGCATACAGAATCAAAACTACCGGGATCATTTCACAGGGCAGGGATACATGGGATTTGGCAGCAAGGGGGTAACCATTGGTTCTTTCGTTGCAGGGTATTTCGGGCACACCCCAGACCCCACGGCAGTGCAAAGCTTCGAGCCGTTCGTCTGCCCGAGTCAGCAGAGGAACCTGCCGGCCAAAACCATCAACCATTATTCCCGACCCACATTCAACCTAATCAAGAAACCTTCCTCGACCGATATGGGGTATCCCGCCTCTGCGGTAGGATTGCCACCGCAGCTCCCGATTAATTTGGTCGCCCTTGCGCCGGAGTGGGCCAAGCTGCCTTATCTCGCGGAGGTGGATCGCGTCAGCATGACACGGAAAGGGACTGCCCCGTCCGCAGCCGTCGATCGGGATCCCGCCCACAATGGGGGGCGGCATTTTCTCTTCTACGACGGGCGGATCGAGTGGCACGACACCCTTGATTTCATGGGTGACTATGCGCCCTGAATTCTGAATTGCCACTCGGCGCACTGAGCTGGACGACAGCGAGCCACGGCCTGGCCAAGGCCCTCCCGCGTTCAGGACCGCTTCCCGCGGTGACGGCAAGCGATCTCCAAGGCCGGAGTTCCCTGGCCGGCCAGCTGGGCATCCAGGTGTTCGATCCCACCGGCTGGCTTTTCGGTGTGATCTCAAGGCCGCAGCACCAAAAACCGCTGACCAGCTGCGCGTTGTCCGGTCAGCGCCTGCAATCTCTCAACACTGCCAACGGCGACAAAGTCTTCTGGCGCGAAGCCCGAGCCAAAGGGTGTCTGCCGCACTTGGGCCCGGTGCCGGTGCCTGGGCGATGATTTCCGGCATACGCTTCGGAAAGAGCCCATCGCATCCTCCGGGCTGTGGCGGGTTTTCCCGAATCTCTGCGGGTGCGCAGCACTCGCGCGCACCCAATTACGATTTGTCTGGTTCCCGTCTGTCCATCAAACTTGGACAAGCCCACGGCTCGATGGACTCGATGGGCTGCAGGAACCAAGACTCCGGGTTGTGGGCGTGGCCACGTGGAAATGCCAACGGTTATTTCCGCGGTTCGATATGAATGTTATCGAGCCAAGCGCGGGCTTGGGTGGTACCCGAGCTGATAAAACCCACCCAACGCAGATCCGTGGTCGGTTCGCGCACGGGGAGCGCATCGAAGCGTTGTGGGGTTCCCCCTTCAAGGGTGAGCGTGAGGCTCCATTCCCGGCCCCCAAGATTTGATTCGATCTCGAAGTGTCCCCAGTGGTTCGGTGGAAAATCTGCCAGTTTACGGCCCGCAACTTTCACCGAGTCTCCCTCCACGGAGAGTGCGATGCTGGTTTGGTAGGGAGTTTGATGGTCCCGCCATTCGTGAACGAACTTGTAGCCGGGCTCGGTTCGAAGATCGAACGAGATGCGGGTAACTCCGTTTTGGTGGTTTGGATCGAAGTAAAAGTGGGGCTCATGGGATGGCAACTCTTCCGGTCCGTCCCTGAGTTCGAGGCACTTCCCTTGTGCGCCGGGAATGCCCTCCACCACGAAAAGGGAGGGCTTTCCGGGGTTCCGGCGGCCGACGGCGGCACGTGCGCCTGATTGAAAAAGTTCAAACCCTTGGCGGAGCTGCAATAAAGGCGGCTTTGGCTTTTCGCCGTATTTCATCGGTGGCAACGGATCTCTGGCAAGAGCCTGCCAGGCCGTATCCCCACGGACTCCGGCAGATTGCCAGTCAAACGGCTGGAACCCGAGTTTGAGCGCGGGCGAATCAGAGGACAGAGTCCAGTCGCCATGGGAAGCATCGTGGAAAAGAGGATCGGCGATGACGCTGCGGACATCGTTGCCGAGGGCCTGCCACTCGGACCATGTTTTTCCCGCAAAGACGGGCGGAGGCCCGTCCGCATGCCAGTAGACATTATCGGCAAGAAAAACGCGGCCATCGAGCCAGCTCGGGTTGCGCTCTGCGAAAGGTTGGCGACTTCCCATGAGCACGATGTTGCGTTCAAACGCGAAGGCGAATGCTTCTTCGCTTTTGCTGCGGCGGATATTTTCATCCCGCCCCCATGCGAAAATGTTGTTCCGAACAATGTTGCCGCGGCCGTAGTGCTGGTGGTAGCCGCCAGACTGGGTGTCGTGGATGAGATTATTTTCCCAGAGAACACCCGTGCTGCCTTCGTCGTTGTAGAGTCCCCATGCGCCGTAACTGGCACAGGCGATGTCGTGAATGTGGTTGTTCCGGATCACCGTCCCGATTTGAGATCCCAGCGTGTAAACGGCGGCCATATCGCTGAGAACCCCCCAACCCAGATGATGGAGATGACAGTTTTCCACCGTGTTGCGTCCCGCAACCGTCGGCGCATAGCCCCAAGTCCAGCCCAGGCTGGTGGCGCTGTAGAAGAAGTCTCCGATGTCGCAGTGCCTGATCGTACTGTCGCTCGCATGGAAGAGCGTCACTCCAATCCCGGCAGGAAAATGTCTGCCACCACCTCTGAGGATACAGTCTTCTATCAGGACATGATGGGTGTGCTGCGGGCCCTCCGTCTTTACGCCGGGATCGCCCACATAAATTCCGCCGGCTCCCAGGTCCTGGAGCCTGCAATGCCGGAACTCGGCATGAGAACAGCCCCCTCGCAACCAAACAGCATGGGTCATGGTATGGGCTAGTTCGCAGTCTTCGAAGTGAAGGCCCCGCACCCCCGCGGCTTCGATGGCGGGAAGTTTAAGGCCTGCTGCCGCCTGGCCGGCATGCAGCCCTTCAGGTGGAAGATGCCAATTTTGGAATTCAAAAGAGAGTCCGTGAAAAGCGATGTCCGTAACCCAACGGTCCTTTTCTGGCTGCCCCTTCAACACGATCCACTGTTCCGCCACTGGCGCTTCGACAACGGCTGCGGCCATGTCTTCGCCCGGCAGCGGGAGGTAATGGAGCGTGCCGTCCGCCTCGAGAAACCATTCTCCGGGCGCATCCAATGCCTCCAGATAGTTCTCAAAACGCAGCCGATGCCACGGTTCAAGCGAGAAAAACTCGAAGAATCCGCCCGTAAACTGGAGGGTGCCTTCCTCGGGTTGAGAGCCGGCCAGCGAAAGACGCGAGGCGTCCCAACTTTGGTAAACCATCACCTGAACGGCCCGGATTTGTTCGGGAGTCAGTCTCTGGAGGCACGCGGAATCCTCGGGGGCCACTGCGATGAGGGTTTTAGAGGCAGGCCCCGCAAGCGGGACGCCGGGAACCGCTTGCGTAGGCTGGCCGACCGCCTGCAAAAATCCCTCGTTGGGGGTCCGAGCTCGGGTAGCTCGGCGTCCGTTCACCCAGAGGGCCTCGAAACCCCACGCCGGGTCCACCTTCGCCAACCATTGCCCGTTTAAACCTCGGATCCATCCTCGGATCTGTCGGCTCCCGAGAAATCGGGGATGAGCCCCCGGTTCGGCCTCGAACCGGATCTTTGAATCCCCGGGCTCGAGAAGCAGTGGGCTCTCAAATCGGTAGACGCCCCCTGCGACTCGGATCCTGGCGGGACTGTCGTCGCCAAGAGCGCGGGCGGCTCTGACTGCATCTCTTGCGGCAATCAGAGAAGAAAGCGGGCCTTCAGGTTGGAGCACCAGTTCGATCCCGGAAGCTGATGCGCAGATGCCTGCGATGAGGATGAGAGCCGCGCCAAGGGGCAAAAGCTGGCGCTGGGAAAGAAGCAACAAGAAGAGGGCCGGATGTGTCCGGGGAGAAGTAGCCATACGTGGCAGGGGGGATGAGCTGGAGCAGATTCTTCGGATGGAGCCCGCGAAAGCGGGTGAGTTAAGGGGCTTACGTCTGAACCCTACAGGCCTGAGATTTGGCCCGGCAATTGGAAAGAACTCATCACCCCGAAAACGTAAATGCAGGACTGATTCGCGGATGATTCAGCGGATTTTTGGGAAGGTTTGGTCTCGGGAGTGGGGCTGGTTCAGGCTGAGCCTGGCCGTTGCCTGCTCGCGGCGGGGGACAAACGCTCGGAATCTTGGGGACGCGCCAGCGACCCCTTGAGCGGCAGCGGTTCACGGCGGGCCGTGCCCGGCTTGAAATTGGCCGGAGGATTCGTGCTGGAGCGGCTTTCAATTGCGTCAAAACCCGCGGGCGGGGCTTGGACGGTGCTTACGCTGGATCCGCAAGGACGGCTGCTCAGAGGTAATAATCGAAATCCTGTTCCCGGCTGATCCACCGGCGGATCCTAAAAACGTGGGCGGGTTTGTGGTGGGGATCGAGCTGAACGAAGTTGCGCCGCCCGTTCCAGAGGTAGCGTTCGTCGGAGAGGAGATCGTGGACTTGGTAGGTGTCGTTTTCCAACCAGCCAAAAAGATCCACCGGCACATCCAGGAACGCGCTGTGGGCCTGGTAAGGATCCAGGTTGACCACGACCAGCAGGATGTTGTCCCGGGCCTCGGTCATTTTGCCGTAAAACAGCACGTGTTCGTTGTCGGAATGGAAAAACTGCAGGTTGGCGTATTGCTGCAGGGCGCGGTTCTCGTGGCGGATCCGGTTGAGCCGGGTGATGAAGTCCTTGATGTTGCCCGGGGCGTTCCAGTCGCGCTCTTTCCACTGATATTTCTCGCTGTCGAGATACTCTTCCTTGTTGGGAATCGCGGCGTTCTCGCAGAGCTCGAATCCGGAATAGATCCCGTAGATGGAGGAGAGCGTGGCAGCGAGCACGGCGCGGATCATGAAAGCGGGGCGGCCGCCGTGTTGGAGGAAGAAGGGGAGGATGTCCGGGGTGTTGGGCCAGAGATTGGCCCGGAAATAATCCTTCATCTCTGTCTGGGTGAGCTCGGTGAAGTATTCGGTGAGCTCGTGCTTGGAGTTGCGCCAGGAGAAGTAGGTGTAGCTGTGGGTGTAACCCACCTTCGCCAGCGCCTTCATCATCTTGGGCCGGGTAAAGGCTTCGCTCAGAAAAATCGTGTCCGGGTAACGCGCCTGGACCTTGCCGATGAGGTATTCCCAGAACGTGACGGGTTTGGTGTGCGGGTTGTCGACCCGGAAGATGCGGACCCCGTGTTCGCACCAGAAAAGGATAACGCTGGTGAGTTCCTCCCAGAGCGCCCGCCAGTTGGGACTGTGGAAGTTCATGGGATAAACGTCCTGGTATTTCTTGGGCGGGTTTTCCGCGTATTTGATCGTGCCGTCGGGCCGTTTGTAGAACCACTCCGGGTGCGCGTGCACGTAGGGGTGATCCGGGGAGCAGTTGATGGCGAAATCCAGGGCCACCTCCATGCCCCGGGCGTGGATCTCTTTTACCAGCCAGTCGAAGTCTTCCAGGGTGCCCAGCTCCGGGGCCACGTCCTTGTGGCCGCCGCCGTTGGGGCAGTCCTGGTGGCGGTTGCCGATCGCGTAGGGCACGCCCGGTTCCCCCGGCTCGCAGGTCACGGCGTTGTTTCGGCCTTTGCGCGCCGTGATCCCGATCGGGTGGATGGGCGGGAAATAAATCACGTCAAACCCCATGGCTTTCGCGTCGTCCACGCGCCCCAGGCAATCCCGGAACGTGGAGCCCCGGTCGCCCCGGCCTTCGGCGGAACGCGGGAAGAACTCATACCACTGGGAGAAAAGGGCGCGCTGCCGGTCCACCGTGACCCGCGGATAACCGCCGTGCTCCGCCTTGGGGGATTCCTCAACGAGTGCGTCCACCGGCGCATGGCTGAGAACGAACTCGCTGGATTCGGACCGGTCGGCGTACGTGGTCATCAACGCCTCGAGTTCGTGGCCGTGGACCAGCGCTTCGATTTCCGCCGGGCTGGCGGTGCGGAGTTTCTGGGCCAGCTCCAGGAGCCGCGTTTGGTCGAGGCTTTGGCCGCGGCTTGCGGCGAGCTGGGCGGCTTTGGCCACCAAGGCCGCGCCCTCGAGGGATTCGCTCTGGAGATCGGTCTGGCCGACGGCGTGTTTGGTGTGGAACTCATGTTGCCAGGAGAGGAAGGTGTCGCCCCAAGCTTCAATGGTGAATTCGTAAGGACGGTTCTCGAAAAAGGTGCAGGTCCCCCGCCAGCGATCGTTGCCGTTGGGCAGCGGCGCCAGGGACGTCTCATGCCAGCTGGCGGCGCCCCGTTTGCGCCACTTGAGCACGGCCGCCACGACGTCGTGGCCGTCCTTGAAGATGTCCGCCTCCACCACGAGGTGTTCGCCCACGGCGCGTTTGATCGGGTATTTGCCGCCGTCAACGAGCGGCGACACATTTTCAATCACGACGGTGGCGGGCCTCGGAGTCATAGGGGCGGGATGTTGGCCCACAGGCGGGGAACGGGGCAAGCGGCGAGTCCCGGAAACCGCAGGGTAGGGAACTCTCCCGAGGCCCGTTGAAAAAGTGGCGCGGCCATCCTGGCCGCGAGTGCATTGGGTCACAGGCTGGAAGCCTGTGCCACCCCTGCCCTTTCTCTACGCCACTTCCGCCCGCATCGGCGGCAGCGGACTCGACGCCGTTGCGCTGGAATCGCTGCGGACCCTGCACCGTGCCCAGATCGATTTCCGCGCCCTGGCCTTCGAGAACCGGGCCAGTGAAATTCCTCCCGCCGCCGTGCGCTCCCTGCATTGGCATCCGGTCCGGATACTCTCCTGGCTGGTGGATCGGGAGTATTATTACGGGGCCAAAAAACACGCCTTGGACCGGTGCGCAGCGCGGGAATTGGAGCGGGGCGGTTACGGGTTGTTCCACGGATGGTCCGGGGAATGTGTGAGGAGCCTGCGGGTGGCCCGGCGCAAGGGCGTGCCCAGTGTGATCGAGATTCCCACCTGGCATCGGCACAAAGGCAAAGCCAAGTCGGCGGCGTTGACCCGGTCCGAGCGCGAAAACGCGGGGGCCCCAGGCTGGACCGGATACCGCAACCGGCTTCTGGTGTCCCGGCAGCAGATGCTGGAGGAATACGATCTGGCGGACCTGATCCTGGTGCTTTCCCAGAAAGCGGAGGAGACGTTTCTGGCGGCGGGTGTGCCTGCGGAGAAACTTTTCCGGCATCAACGCGGGGTGGATGTGGAGCGTTTTATACCGGCCGAAAAGCCACCGGACATTTTCCGGGCGGTTTTTGTCGGGGCGCTCATTGAGCGCAAGGGGGTGCATCATCTGCTCCGGGCGTGGAAGATGTTGGGGCTCAAAAACGCGGAGCTGGTGCTGGTGGGGAGCGTGCACGAGGAGATCCGGCCCTGGCTGCGCGAATACGCGGATGATTCGGTGAAGCTGCCGGGGTTCGTGCCCCGGGTGGAAACCCTTTATCGGGAGGCGGCGGTGCATGTGTTTCCGTCCAGCTGCGAAGGCAGCGCCAAAGCCACTTACGAGGCGGCCGCCTGCGGGCTGCCGCAGATTGCCACGCGCGAATCTGGCGATGTGGTGGTGGACGGGGTCAACGGCCTCGTCATTCCGCCGGACTCGCCCGAGGCCATCGCGGATGCTTTGAGCCGGCTCTACGCGGATCGCGATCTGGCTGCGCGGATGGGCGCGGCGGGACGCGAACGCGCCGTGGCGTCACTGACCTGGGCGCATTTTGGCCGACGGTTGCTGGAGGCATACCGGGTAGTCTGCCAAGGTGCGATGAGGTGACTGTGATGTCGCCGTGGGACACAGTGTCGTTCCAAGGCAAACGGGGGAGGTGGTGGAACGTGGTATCCCAAAAAAGACCCCACCCCGCAGGGGTGACAGAGGGTTTAACGCACCCAATGGTTTCTCGCACTCCAGCCGGGGTGCCGCGCAATTGCGACCGGGCTCCCGGTGGGATCGCTGCGCTCAACCACCGTCTAAGTTCTGAGATGCCTCCGGCATCCGTTGGCATTGGGGGAAGGCGGAGGGGCGGAAGAGTCCACCGCGAGGGGGTGCGCCCCCAATGGCGATGCTCCCGCCAGCGCCAGGGAATTTTGTTCTCTTCCAGAGGCACCGGGAGCCCTCCGAGGCACCCCCTTCGTCTGCGGCTTGAGATTGTGAAAAGCGCTTCCATAAAGGGGCTGTGTTTATTCTCGCATGTCCGTTCCTTGGTGGAGGCCAATCCTCGTCTCCATCGGCTGCACCTTGCCCCGGCCCGCTCTTTTGGGCTCTATAGAGAGGAATGAAACTCGCCGTTCTGAATCCCGGGGGAAACGATCTCCAGCAGCATTTCCCAGATTTCGCCGGTGCGCCTGACGAGAAGGTGCACGCGCCCGTTAACTACCACGGATTCGCCGCCTGCACCGGAGGCGCTTTTTACCGCAAAGACTCTGCCATCCCGTCCGAGTACAAGCACGTGTTGATGTTGATCCGGAGCGATCTCAAGGCCTGTAGGCAGGCCCTCCACGAGCTGCGGCGGGCGGGAAAAACGGTGGTGGTGGCTCTCAAAGAGGCCGGCTTATTTCAAATGGCCGAGTTAATGGCCAACCCCGGCAAGTTCCGTCTCTTCCGGGAGATCTGTGAGCGTGCGGATGGGGCTTTGGCCACCACACCGGACCTCGTGCCTTTTTTCCAAGCCTGCGGGGCGGGCTGCGTGGAGTTTATCCCCACGCCGTATCCCATCGAGGATGAACGCTGGGACATGACCTATCCGATTCTTCAGCGACGCGGGATTTTTATTGGGACCCGGGAATTCAACACCCCCTCGCGCAACCATCTCGCGGCGCTGATGCTGGTGCGTCACATGGCGGAGGCGATGCAGGAGCCTGTGACGGTGAGCAACCTGGCCGGGTGGTCGGGCCGCAGAATGCTCTCCAGCCTGCCTTACAGAGAAGGAATGTTGCGGATCCTGGAGAGCCGCCAGCCTTACCCGCGGTATTTGCGGATCATGGCACGGCATAAACTGGTGTTTCAGCTCGATGCCAGCGTGGTGCCGGGGCAGGTGGCCGGGGACGCTCTGTTGTGCCGGATTCCCTGCATCGGAGGCAACGGCACGACGGAACGGCTGGTGTTTCCGGACCTTTGCGGCGAAGGCCGTTCACACGAGCAGCTCCACGACATGCTCGCCCGGCTCCTGGAACATCCCCACGACTGCGAGGCCATCAGCGGCCAGGCCACTGATCTGGCGAAGGAAAGAATTTCGTATTCCGCGGTGAGGGCCCTACTCGAACCGTTTTTCCATCGGATCGAACGCTGATGGGTGCGACGCGCGCGCCAGGGCCTGGGCAAAAGCCAATGGGGGCAGTGCTTTTATTGAAACAACCGCACGAAAACGGGTTGGGCCCTTCCTAATCCAACCGGTATACAGTGGGTCTGCTCCCAACTGTGCGCGTAGTAGGAACCGCAAGGAACTCAAAGAGCACAAAAATCTGAGGTTGAAAATCCCTCTGCGATCTCTGCGGTCTTTGTGGTTAACTCACGTGCGCAGTTCCACCATTTGTCTGTCCCCATCAGCTCCCCCATCAGCTCCCGTGGAGCCGGGGATCAAGCCCCGGCCGAACCGATCAGTTCCGCGCGGCTGATGCCGTGGAGTTCGAAGACGCGCAGGATGCTTTCCTCGATGAGATTGTTCGGGCAGCTGGCTCCGGCGGTGATCCCAATGGTCAGCGGCGCGGCGGGCAGCCAGTTCTCGGTGATCACCTCGGTTTTTGAGTGCAGATCGTAGTGCACGATCCGGGCCCGGGATTCGAGCCGGCTGGCGTTGCGGATGAAGTAAGTGGGCAGCTGGGCTTCGCCCATCTCGGCGAGGTGCGAAGTGTTGGAGCTGTTGTATCCGCCGACCACGAGCAAGAGATCCATCGGCTCGGCGAGCATATCGCGCAGGGCGTCCTGGCGCTCCTGGGTGGCGCCGCAGATCGTGTCAAAAAAACGGAAGTTTCCGACGGGTTTCTCAGCCTGGTCGCGCCGCGCGATGGCGGCTTGGATCCGGCGCTGAACCTCCTCGGTTTCACCCCGCATCATGGTGGTTTGATTGGCGACACCGACCCGGCGCAGGTGCAGGTCCGGATCGAACCCCGGGCTGTAGGCGCCCTTGAACCGTTCGAGAAACCGGGCCTTGTCCCCGCCGTTCACGATGTAATCGCAGACCAAATCGGTGTCGGCCAGGGTGAGCACGATCAGGTAATGGCCTTTGCCGTCCACAATGGCGTGGCTGGCGGTGGCCTTGGTTTCCTCGTGCTCGGCTTTGCCGTGGATGAGGGAGGTGACCTCGTCGGCGGCGTTCTGGCGCACCCGTTTCCACACGCTCATCACGTCGCCACAGGTGGTGTCCACAATCTGACAGCCCCGCTGCTTGATCTGCGCGAGGGTGGTCACGTCGGTGCCAAATGCGGGCACAATCACCACGTCGTCCGCAGTCAGATCGATCACCTCGGCCTCTTTCCCGTGGCCGATGAGGTTTTTAATGCCCATCGCCCGAATCTGCTCGTTGACCTCCGGGTTGTGGATGATTTCACCCAAGATGAAGAGTCGCCGGTCGCTGAACACCTTCCGGGCCGCATAAGCCAGGTCGATGGCCCGTTCAACGCCGTAACAAAACCCAAATTGTTTGGCCAACCGCACTGTCACGCCCGCTGAGCGCAGGGTGCCCCCGCTGCTCCGCAGCTTCTCGACAATCTCGCTCCGGTAATGGGTTTCCACCTGGGCCTGTACCGCTTCCATGACATCCGGGGTGCGCAGGTTGACGCGTTTTGGCGGGGCGGTTTGCACGGTGTGGACGTTGGCAGGCTGGGTCATGGCTAAAAAAGTTCCGGCCGCCGGACCGCCCGAAACGGACGATCGGCGACCGGAGGTGAAATCGGGAACAAACGCCTATTCTGAGAGCAGCAGCGGGCCCGCGGGATCCTGGAACCAGCGGGGGGACATCAACAGAGCCCGGTGCGGATTGGGGTCGTTGCGTTGGTCGAGTTTGCGGACGAAATGGCCGAACTGAGTGTCCTCAGGCTGGCTGTGGGCGATGTGCACTGGGGTCCCCACCTTGACCAGTTCGAAGAGTCGCGCCGCCGCCTCCCGGTGGAGCCGGATACAGCCGTGGGTCCGGGGTTCGCTCCAAACAAAACCTTCATGGAATCCGTAAGCGGGCTGGAACTCGCACCAGTAGGCCATCGGGTAACCGGCATCGGGCTGGCTGACCCGGCGCTTCTGCTTGATCTTGCTGTTGATCGTGAAGTTGCCTTTGGGGGTGGAATTGTTTGCGCCCACGCAGCCTTGGACGGCCATCAGGACGCGGTTGCCTTCCATCACATACACGTGCTGGGTGGATGTAGAGACTTTCACCTCCACCGCGGCGGGGTTTCTCGGCTTAAAAGCGGTCACTTTATACTCGCGGCTGCTGCGCGAGGTGGTGGCGCATCCCGTGAGGAACGCGGCGGAAAGGGCTAGGCCAGCTGCGAAAAGAGCGAAGGGTTTCATGAGAGGGGCAAAGGGATTCCATCCGGTTGAATTTGTCAATAATCCCGCCCGGCCACCGATTCGCCTGAGGCAGGAGAATCCGGGTCCATTTTCTTGGGAGCCACAGTCTCCGGGGAATTCATCGAGGTGCCGCTTCTCGGCGCGCCGGAGGACAGGCCCGGGGTATCCCTAACGCTCGACTGGCTTGGCAAGCCACCCAGCGTGGCGTTGCCGCATGCCGGCACTACCGCCCCCCCCCTGCACGCCGGGCCGGGCAGCACTGATCACCGGCCAATATCCCATACGCACCGGACTCACTACGCTGGGCATGGCCGGCTCACCCATCGGCTTTGACAAGCGCGATCCGACGCTGGCGGAGGTGCTCAAGCCGCTGGGCTACCGCTACGGCTAGTTTGGAAAGAATCACCTCGCAACGTGGTTTATGACTCCAACGAGGCCGATCTCACGGCGGTCGCATCGGCAAAGGGAAGTCGCACTTCCAGCAGCGCGAAGGCTTTTTTGATGACAACAAGCCCAGCGCGCTGCTCTTCAACCTGCGCAGGATCCCTTGGAAAGGCACGACGCGCATCATTCCCAGTTCACGGCCATGCGCCTGGGTATCGCCTGGGGCGGCCAAGTGCAGGACGCGCTCGCCGAACATTTCCGTTCCTTGGCGGAGTTCCCGCCGTGCCAGAAGGGGGAGGAGTCTCAAGCCAGGGAGCCGATGAACCCAGTGAGGTCCGCCGTCGTTCTGGCCTGACTCCTCCCACCCCAAACTCGGTCGCCATGAGACCGACATTTTGTCTGTCCCTTGCGGCTTCTCGTCCCTTGGGGCTTCTCCACGTATCTGGGCGACTGCTTTCCCGCCCGAGATCCAAACAGGGCGCATTTGGGGCATGCGACGATCTCGATCAACGTGATTGCAGTGTTCGGGTTGCCCGAGATCCAGCATCTCGCATCGACGCGGAAACCAGATGCCTCAGAACAAGGACGCCTTCACGCGCTTGCTCAGACACTTCAGATCATTTGTGGGTCCCTTCCGAGGTGATTCCCTGGAGCTGGTAGACACCCGGCTTGGCTTTGGTTATTCAATAGAAGCTCTGTCCCTATTGGCTACTCCGTCGACTTGCTTATTCCTTAACTCGCATCTGACCTATTTTATGCGTTTAGCCGCTCTCTACGCGTTGGTTTCGTTGTTCTCCATTCCGCTCTTCGCTGCGGACTCCGCCATTCGCTTGGAGGTGGATGCGCGCGATGTGTCGCGTTCCTTACTTCACTCCCGGATGGAGATCCCTGCTTCTCCTGGCCCGCTCGTCGTTTGGTATCCGAAATGGATTCCCGGTGTACACGCTCCCGCCGGACCCGCTGAAAACTTTGCCGGGCTCAAATTCGAGACCCCAGCCGGCGACTCCATTCCGTGGAAACGTGACGATGAAGAGCTCAATCGTTTCCACCTGACAGTCCCCCCCAACACCGATCGGGTCATCGCTCGGCTCGATTACATCTCCAATCAACCTTCGGTAAACTCTAGTGGCGTAGACAGTTTTGGAAACACCCACCTTGCAGCCCTGAACTGGAATACGCTGCTCCTCTACCCGGAAGGTGCCGACATTGACGTTCAAAAAGCCTCGCTCTCATTGATCCTCCCTAAAGGATGGAAATTTGGAACGGCCCTCAAACCCGAGACTCAAAACGGTGAAAACATCTCTTTTGCCCCCGCGACTCTCCGCCGGTTGGTCGATTGCCCGCTGATCTGTGGATCCCATCTGCGCACCATTGAACTCACGGGAAAAAACACTCCACCCGCCTTTCTCCATCTCGTAAGCGAAACCCCGGCCGCCATCCAACTGGACGACGCACTCATTCAACAGTCCCGACAGCTCATTGCGGAAGCGCTCGCCTTGTTTGGCGGCGCTCGCTGGGATGATTATCACTTCCTCGTGGTTTGCTCAGACCAACTCCCGTCCAACGGTTTGGAGCATCTCTCCTCCAGTTTTAATGTCGTCAGTGAGCGCGGGTTAATTGATGAAAAAAAGCGGAAGGGATTCCCTTCGTATTTGTTGCCCCACGAGTTTGTGCATTCGTGGTGCGGAAAGTTCCGGCGTCCACAGGCCATGTTGACCCACAATTTTCACACACCGGAACGCACCCGCTTACTTTGGGTTTACGAAGGGCTTACCCAGTATCTCGGAGAAGTATTAGCAGTTCGTTCGGGACTCATGCCTTTGGACGATCACCTGAGAGCATTCACGCACAAGCTCGATGTTCTGATGCATCAAGAGGGGCGCCAGTGGCGTGCTTTGGACGATACCGCCGCAGCAAGCTGGCAACTTCGCGGTCGCAGCCCTTCCTGGAACCAGCTCCGGCGCGGCCAGGATTATTACGATGAAGGCTTATTGGTTTGGCTGGAAGCGGATACCTTAATTCGGACCAAGACTGACGGGCGAAAATCTCTCGATGATTTTTGCCGGAAATTTTTCGCGACCTCAGGGCAACCTCCCGAAGTGTTGGGGTATGAATTGAAAGAAATCGTTTCCATTCTTCACGAACTAGCGGACGAAGACTGGGAGAAGTTTTTCACCGATCGTATCACACAACCTAGAGCGAAACTGCCCATGGAATGGCTCGATTCTCTGGGTTATCGCCTCCAGTTCAGCCCCAAACCCAGCGCCTATCTCTCAGATCGCGAGAAAGATGCAAAGATGGTTTCACTGATGGACTCTCTCGGTCTCACGGTCGGCGAGGATGGAAAAATTCTCAGCGTGGTTCCTCAGTCACCAGCAGATTCCGCTAAACTTTCCAATGGCTGGAATATCTCCGGAGTCAATATGCACAAATTTTCTTCACAGAGACTCAAGGACGCGGTTGCGGACAGTGTCACCAGAGGAAAGGTGG
>JBEIUI010000075.1:0-16944 GCA_040374425.1 Verrucomicrobiia bacterium
CCCCCCCCCCCCCCCCCCCCCCCCCCCCCCCCCCCCCCCCCCCCCCCCCCCCCCCCCCCCCCTGTTTGTAGATCAAGGTTTGCTGGGAACCGCTAGGCAATTTGCATCCCCGCCCGGGATGACGGAGATTCCAGCTGCCAGCAACAGGGCGTATTTGAAAAAAGCCGGTTTGAACCGGTGTCCAACCCGCGGCCCGGCTGAGATGACTTCATGATTTCCACCAAATCCCTCCAATCCCCCATCGATCCCGACAAAGACGGCTTTCGGATTCTGGTCGCGCGGTTCCGAGGACGGGGTGTGGAAAAATCCCGGTGCGACGTGTGGATGGCCAGTTTAGGGCCGACGGAGGAGTTGCTCCGGCAGTTTCAGGAGCGCGACCTTGACTGGGCTGAGTTTAGCCGGAGGTATCAGGAGGAGCTTTTCGCCGACTCGGATCTGGATGACCACAACGCCAGCATCAAGAACCACGGTCAGAAGTTCACGCTGCGGCTCTTGAAAGCGCTGGGAGCGCGGCAGAACCTTACGTTGCTCTGTCACTGTCCCGAGAATACGCCGCATTGCCACCGGGAGCTGCTGCTGAAGGTGCTTGAGAGCGACGCGGTGTGACAAGTGCCGCAGGGGTGGGGTGGCTCGTTGACGTGCCGTGGATGATTCCGGTTTCTCTGTGTGAAGGGCCTTTTTATCAGGGCCGGGTGTTTCCTGGTGGGGCGGGGTATCGAGGCGGTCAGTGATTGAGCGCCACCAAGCCGTGTGCTCCCCTCTGCCGCGGGGCGATGGAAGCCGATGAGAGCGGTGGGGCTACGGTCGGGTAGGCCGACATGCCACTTGTCAGTGACGCTCGCGAATCTATAGTGCCGGACTATGGACGCTGGTGTCCGCGAACGCATTTACGATTTCCTGCAGAAAAAGGGGCTCCGAAAGACCGCTCAGCGCGACGCAATCATCGCGGCGGCTTTTGGTACCAAGGAGCATTACACGGCAGAGGATCTGCTGGCCATGGCCCGCAAGTTGGAGCCGTCGGTATCTCGCGCGACCGTGTATCGGACTCTGCCGCTGCTTGTCGACTCGGGCATGCTCAAGGAGATGGACTTTGGGAAGGATTACAAGTTCTACGATCCCAACTACGTCGAGCATCCCAACCACAACCATCTCATCTGCGTGGACTGTAGCCGGATCGTCGAGTTCGACGATGTACACATTGACACCCTGGAGAGTTGCATCAGCAAGCGGCTGGGATTTTCCGCCAAGAAAAAGACGATCCGGATTGAGGCCACGTGTGACGAGCTCAGCCGCAAGGGGGCCTGCGGCAAGAAGCCACTGAACTAGCCGCTTAAATGGGGGCGGCGCGTCAGGAATCTGTGGCCAGTCGCGGGATTTATGTCTAGGAACGGCCCGCCCTCTGAGGCCCCGCACAACGGGGTGGACGGGGGTGCTGATTGATCCTCTGACTTTATTTTTTTCTCCTCATGTGGAAGGGCCGATTCAAAGAACAAACCGCCGAACTTCTCCAGCAATACAGCGAGTCCGTCAGCTTTGATTGGCGGTTGTGGCGTCACGACATTGAGGGCTCCATTGCGCACTCTGCCGCACTGGAAAAAGCCGGACTGATTACGCCGGAGGAACGCTCCCGGATCGTGAACGGATTGCGGGAAATCGGGATGGAGATCGAGCAAGGGCGCTTTGAGTTCAAGAGGGAGCTTGAAGACATCCACATGAACATCGAGGCGGAGTTGACCCGGCGGATCGGAGATCCCGGGGCAAAGCTGCACACGGCCCGAAGCCGCAATGACCAAGTCGCTCTGGATCTGAGACTCTATTTGCGGGAGGAATCCGGGGAACTGGTTGGCCTGCTGCGTGATTTGCAGCGGGCTTTGGTGGAGCTTGCGGAACGCCACGCCGAGGTTGTGATTCCCGGATACACGCATCTGCAGCGGGCGCAGCCGGTTTATTTTGCTCATCATCTGCTTGCCTACGTTGAGATGTTCGCGCGGGATGCGGACCGGCTGCACGATTGCCGCAAGCGCATCAACGTGTTGCCCCTTGGGTCGGGTGCCATCGCGGGGTCCACCATATTGTTGGACCGTGAGCTGGTGGCGCGGCTGCTGGATTTTCCCGCCGTCACGCAGAACAGCATGGACGCGGTCAGCGACCGGGACTTCGCCGTCGAGTTGCTCGGTGCGCTTGCGCTCATCGCCATGCATCTCTCGCGCTTGAGCGAGGACGTCATTCTTTGGGCTTCAAGCGAGTTCAAGTTCATTTCAATCAGCGACGCCTTCACCACGGGATCTTCTTTGATGCCTCAAAAGAAAAACCCCGATGTGGCTGAGCTCACCCGTGGTAAAGCCGGGCGCGTATATGGGAACTTGGTTTCCCTGCTGACCACGCTCAAAGGGCTTCCGATGACCTACAACCGGGATATGCAGGAGGACAAGGAGCCCGTGTTCGACTCCATCGACACGGTGAAGGCGGCCTTGGCGATTTTCGCGGCCATGCTCGCGGGCATCCGGGCGAATTCTGAGGCTTGTGCGCAGGCCGTGAGCGACCCGAACCTGCTGGCCACCGATTTGGCGGATTATCTCGTCAACCGCGCCGTTCCCTTCCGCCAAGCCCATGAGGTCATCGGCAAGGCCGTGGCCCTCTGCGCGGAGCGCCGCTGCGAACTGCCCGATCTAACCCTTGCCGATTACCGTGCCTTGAGTCCGGCGTTTGAGGCGGACGTTTTCGCCGTACTTACGGTGGAAAAATCGATGGCCGCCCGCCAAGCTGTCGGGGCGCCGTCACCCCAGAACGTAGCGGCCCAATTGGAGCGCTGGAAGGGCCTGCTCTCCTCCTGATTCTTCCGCATGGCATTCCATCGTTTTATTGAGGATCCCGAGGGCTGGGCGACCGTGGGTAAAGAGCTCCTCTTTGGAAATCCCTACCTCGAGGTACATCGGGTGCAGGTCACGTCGCCCACGCGCGGGACCCCCTTTTACTGGACGGTGGCTCATCGCAAAGGCGCCGTGGTGGTGGCGCCGATGACGCAAGAGGGCCGTTTTGTTCTGGTTCGCCAAGAGCGGGTCCCGATTCGGGCCACGATTTGGGAGTTCCCGGCCGGCCAGATTGATGAGCATACCGAGGGCGATCTCGCCTTGATTCATGCCACCGGGCTGCGGGAATTGTGCGAGGAAAGCGGCTACGAGTTGGCGTCTGGCGGGGAACTTGTTTCTCTGGGGCATTTTTTCCCCAGTTCCGGGTTCACCGACGAACACAGCCACTTGCTCCTGGCTCGTCCGGTGCTGCCAAGTCCGCGGGGCTCACAGCCCGATGAGAGCGAGGCGATTACCGAGTGCGCCACCTTCTCGGCGGCGGAAGTGCGGACGATGATCGCCTCCGGAGAGATTCGCGACGCCAACACTCTGGCCGCATTCGCGCGGCTTGTTGCGCTGGGGCTCATTTAGGCGCCAGCGTTACAGGCTGCCTGAAGTCGATCGCCAGAATGGCCGCCCAGCCCTCAAACGGTGGAGGTGAAGGCGGCCCCTCCGGGCTTACGCGTTGCGACCGCAGCAGCTCTTGAATTTCTTGCCGCTACCGCAGGGGCACGGATCGTTCCTGCCCACTTTAGGGGCGTTCCGGTGAACAGGCTGGGACTCCTCGTGGGGGGGCGGGAGGTTCATCGCGGCGATGTCCGGGCCGGAGGCCTCATCCAATGTGGGAGGCGCATCCAGATCGGCACCGAGGAGGTGAGTGGGGAGGCTGGAAAGGAACTGCTCGAATGCCATCAAGTTGGAAGTCGAACGGAAGAGGTTGTGGAGCACCTCGCCTTTGATGTTCGCCATGAGTTCGGTGAACATCTCATAGGCCTCGGTTTTGTATTCCACCAAGGGATCCTTCTGGCCGTAAGCCCGCAGATAAACCGCCTCACGCAACGAATCCATGGCGTAGAGGTGCTCCTGCCAGAGCCGGTCAATGGCGTTGAGAATGATGTAGCGCTCCAGCCCGCGGACCGCGGAGGGGTCCTCGTGGCGGCACTTGACCTCGTAGCTGTTCTTGATCTTTTCGATGAGAAAGTTGCTGACCTGGTCGGCGTTGTCCTTGTCGAACCGAGCGGCTTCCATCGTTAGACCCAACGGGAAGGTCGTATTGACCCAGTTGAGCAGGCCTTGGGGATTTTTTTCGTCGTCGGGCGGCAGGTAGGAGATGACCTTCTCCGGAATCGCCTCATCGAGGGTCTCGTAGATCAGCGGGCGCGGGTCCTCGCTGTTGATGGCTTCATTGCGGAAGCCGTAAACCACCTCCCGCTGTTTGTTCATGACGTCATCGAACTCCAGCGTGCGTTTTCGCGCGAGATAGTTGCGTTGTTCAACGCGTTTCTGCGCGGTCTCGACCGAGCGGTTGAGCCAAGGATGCTCAAGCTCCTGGCCGTCTTCCAGCCCCATGCGATCCATCATCCGGGTCATCCTCTCGGCTGCGCCGAAATTGCGCATGAGATCGTCCTCGAAACTCACGTAGAACCGGGACATTCCGGGATCCCCTTGCCGGGCGCAGCGCCCCCGGAGCTGGCGGTCGATGCGGCGCGATTCGTGGCGCTCGGTGCCGATGACGTAGAGCCCGCCCAATTCCGCCACACCTCCGCCGAGTTTAATGTCGGTGCCGCGTCCTGCCATGTTTGTGGAAATAGTCACCGCGCCGGGTTGCCCGGCACGCGCGACAATCTCGGCTTCCTGCATGTGGTATTTGGCATTGAGCACGGCATGGGGAATTTTTTCGCGCTTAAGCATCCTGCTGAGCACCTCTGAGGATTCCACGCTCACGGTTCCCACCAATACGGGCTGGCCTTTGGCGTGCGCGAGTGCGATCTCCTTGACCACGGCATTGAATTTTTCGCGCCGGGTCTTGTAGATGAAATCGTTGAAATCTTGGCGGATGATGGGGCGATTGGTGGGGATCACCGCCACGCCCAGCTTGTAGATGTCGTGAAATTCGTTGGCCTCGGTCTCAGCCGTGCCGGTCATGCCCGCCAGTTTGAAGTAGAGCCGGAAGTAGTTCTGGATCGTGATCGTCGCAAGGGTTTGCGTTTCGCGATCGATGGTGACGCCCTCCTTGGCTTCCACGGCCTGATGCAGCCCGTCGCTCCAGCGACGTCCCGTCATTTTGCGACCGGTAAATTCGTCGACGATCACCACTTTGCCCTCTTCGACAACGTATTGAACGTCCTTCTCAAAGAGGCAGTAAGCCCGGAGCAGCTGGGCGATGTTGTGGATGCGCTCGGACTGATGGTCCATGTAAGCCTGGCGCTTGGATTTCTCCTCGATTTTCTGCTCCTCGGTGAGGGTGGGGGAGTTGTCGATTTCCGCAAATTGCGAGAGCAAGTCGGGCAGCACGAAAGCGTCGGGATCGTCCGGGTTCATGAACACGCGACCTTTCTCGCTAAGATCGGCTTCATGGGCGCGCTCGTCGATGACGAAGAAAAGTTCCTCTTTGAGAGCGAAAAGGTCTTCTTTCCGGGCGTCGGTGTAAAAGGAGAGTTCCGCTTTATCGATGGCGCGCCGGCGTTCGGGATCCTCCTGCGCCCGCAGAAAGCCTTTGTTGCGGGGTTGTCCGAGTTTTACCTTCACCATCATGGTGCCGAACTCCTCGGCTTTGCCCAGTTTCCAGATCTCTTCTGCCTCGCTGACGAGCCGGTTGCAGAGCATGGTTTGTTTGCGAACGAGCTCATCCACCAAGGGCCGGAATTTGTCGTATTGATGGGTGGAAACGGTTGCCGGACCGCTGATGATGAGTGGGGTGCGGGCTTCATCGATGAGGATCGAGTCCACTTCGTCGACGATGGCAAAATGGTAGCCGCGCTGCACCTGCTGCTCCTTGGAGGTGGCCATGCCGTTGTCCCTCAGGTAATCGAACCCGAACTCGGAATTCATGCCGTAGGTGATGTCGCAAGCATACTCCTCACGGCGGGTGTCCGGCGTTTGGTCGTGCTGCAGGATCCCCGTGGTCAGCCCCAGGAACCCGTAAATTTGTCGCATCCACTCCGCATCGCGCCGGGCCAGGTAATCGTTGGTGGTGACCAGATGCGCTCCGCGCCCGCTCAATGCGTTGAGAAACAGGGGCAGGGTGGCCACCAGAGTTTTGCCCTCACCCGTGGCCATTTCCGCGATCATTCCCCGGTGGAGGCAGATGCCGCCGATCAACTGGACGTCGAAATGCACCATGTTCCAAGTCACAGGCTGGTCGCAGACGTTGAAGGAATGCTTCCGTTCCGTGAGGCGACGGGCGGCGTTCTTCACCGCGGCAAATGCTTCCGGCAGGATCTCGTCGAGCTTGCGCTCCTGGGCTTCCTCGTCCAGCCCGGCGAGCTGGGCTTTCCACTGCGCTGTTTTGTCCCTGAGCGCGTCGTCGCTAAGACTCTGAAACTCGATTTCCAAGGCGTTGATGCGCTCAATGACGGGGCGCAGGCTTTTCACCATGCGGGTGTTCTTGGAGCCGATGACTTTCTTGATGAGCCAGTTGATCATGGAGACGAGCGGTTTGGGGGTAAAGATGTAAGCCCGGACGCCGGGCCGTGCAAGCTGTGCGGGCTTGAAAAGGTCGGGAGCCGATGCCCCGGGGACGGTGAAGGTGCGCGCAAAAAAAGAGGGGCGGAAAGCAGGTTACTTGCTGCCGGGCTTGATCCCGGGCGTTTGCGCCAGGTCGGGTGGCAACTGGTCTGGCGCAAAGGTTTCCACGTTGAGCTGGGTGAGCGCCACGAAAGGGGCGCCGAAATCGGGAAGGTTTCCCCCGCTCCGATCCACAATGGCCGCAACGGCGGCTACGATGCCGCCCCGGGATCGCACGATTTCGAGGGTCTCCTGGACCCGGCCGCCGCGGGTCACGACGTCTTCGGCCACGATAAAGCGGTCTCCGGGCCGGATCTCAAAGCCGCGCCTCAACACCAGCCGGCCCGCTTCGTCCTTTTCGGCGAAAATGTGGGGGAGCGCCAAGGAACGTGCCACCTCGTGGCCAACGATGATTCCGCCGAGGGCGGGTGATATCACGCGGTCCGCGCCGATGGCGCGCAGCTTTTCGGCGAGCATCCCGCAGACGCGGGCGGCAATGGGTGTGTGCTGGAGCAGCAGCGCGCACTGGAAGAACTGGCGGCTATGCAGGCCCGAACGCAGGACAAAATGGCCTTCTAGCAGGGCGTTGGTTTGGTGGAAGAGATCAAGCAGTTCCTGGCTCATGAGAGATGCGGAGGGAAGAGGGCGGTCGGCGCCGTCGGGTGTTGTGCCTTGAGGGGGGACTATACTCGGGATGCGATGGCTTCGATCTCGACTTGGGCGCCTCGGGGGAGGGCGGCCACCTGCACGGTGGATCTGGCAGGGTACGGGGCGGGAAAAAAATCGCCGTAGACGGCGTTCATCGCCCCAAAATCGCCCAGGTTTGTCATGAAAACCGTTGTCTTAAGCACATGCTCGAAGCCCATGCTGTTGGCCGCTAGCACTGCTCGCAGATTCTCCAGAACCCGCCGCGTCTGGGTGGTCACGTCGTTTCCAGCGAGTTCGCCGGTCGCCGGGTCCAACGGGATTTGCCCGGCGCAGTAGAGCGTTTCGCCCGCCGCGATTGCTTGGGAATAGGGTCCGAGGGCGGCGGGAGCTGCGGTGGTTGCTATGGGTTCCTTCATGGAAAAAATGAGGGCAGAGCGTAACAACGGCCTTCGGAGTGTCAATGCGGGTGCCTTTCCGAGCATTGAATCCCCGGGCCCCCTAGCTACATGTTGGGTTTGTGAAATATTCCACCTGGTTTCTGTTCCTTCTCTTGTGCCGGATTTCTTGGGGCGCGGATTGGCCGGAGTTCTTGGGGCCGACCCGGGACAATCGTTCCCCTGAAACCGGGCTGCGCGAAAACTTGCCATCGGAGGGTTTGCCGTTGGTTTGGAAACGGACGATCGGCAGCGGCTACGGCGCACCGTCGATTCGCGGGGACGTGTTGGTGGTTCACCAACGCGAGGGCGGACAGGAGGTTGTTGAAGCGTGCGATCCCGCCACGGGAAAGACTCTTTGGAGGCATGCCTACGGAAGTCAATTTGTGGATCCGTTTGGTTACGGCAGCGGCCCGCGCTGTTCTCCGCTCCTGACTTCCAATCGTTGCTACACGTTTGGAGCCGAGGGGGTGCTGCTCTGTCTGGAGCTGACTACGGGGAAAGTAGTTTGGCGTCGCGATACTCAGAAGGAGTTCGACGTGCCGGAGGCCTTCTTTGGGGTCGGCAGTTCGCCGGTCCTCGAGGACGGGTTGTTGATCGCGATGGTGGGGGGACAGCCCAACTCGGGTGTGGTGGCGTTTGATGCCGCGACCGGAAAAACGGTTTGGGAGAATGTGGGGGAAAAAACGTGGACCGGCGTGCCCATGACCGGTTGGCCCGGCGAGCGCAGGGTGGTTTGGAATGTCGCTGACCCCACCTTTCAAAAGCAGGCCAGTTATTGTAGCCCGGTTCTGGCGACCATCCACGGGAAGCGCCATCTGCTCTGCGTGACCCGGCAGGGATTGGTGTCGTTGGATCCCAAAACAGGCACCCCTTATTTTTCTTTCTGGTTTCGCGCTCGGCCCGACGCGTCGGTCAATGCCATGTCTCCGGTGGTCGACGGGGATCTGATTCTGATTTCCTCGGCGTATTATAAATCCGGGTCGGTGCTCCTGCGGATACGGCCCGATGGGCAGGCGGTGGAAGAGGTCTGGCGCGGGCTCCAACTCGAGATGCACTGGGCGCGCCCGGTCCTCGCCGAGGGGCATGTTTTCGCCTTCAGCGGCCGGAATGAGCCTGACGCCCGGTTCCGCTGTGTCGACTTCTCCGACGGCACTTTGCGATGGGATCGTCCCGAGGGCTGGCCCAACGCGGGGCATTCGAAGCTCGCGGACGGTGAACCCGCGCCGCAGGTGTTTGGCCGAGGGTCCGCGATTTTGGCGGATGGAAAACTCATTGCGCTTGGGGAATCGGGTTTGTTGGGTTTGTTCAGACCCAATCCGATGAAAGTGGAGGAGCTTGGGCGCTGGCAGCTGCCCGGGTTCAGTTATCCCTGCTGGGTTGGCCCGGTTTTGGTGAAAAAACGGCTCTATCTGCGCTGCGACACCCAGTTGGCTTGCTACGATCTAAGCCGGTAACCCATACGCCGGTTGGTCGCGGTGCGACAAAAAAAACCGCGCCTTCCTCGAAAAAGGGAGGAAGGCGCGGCTGAATGAGGCTTTGAAGGACCCCGGAAACCGAGGGTCCGAATGACTACGGGGCGGCTTGGAAGCGGACCGTTTCACCGCGCATCGCGGCGTGTTCGGCGTCGCTGCAGGCGGCGTTGAGTGGCACGTTGGTCGTGCGCTCGGTGGATCCGACGAGACCGTTTTGGAGGAGATACTGCTCGAGTTCTTCGCCGCTGATGTCGGCAACCATCACTCCGTTGACTTCCACACAAGGGCTCAGAGGTTGGCCGCTCTTCTGCTCCATTTCCCAGCGGAATGCGGGATTGATGATGATGTCCTTCTCCGTGTAGGGCAGGTCATACTTTTTGAGCACGGCGCGGACTCCGTTGCTCCATCCACATTGCGTTTTGACGTAGGCGGTGATTTGAGGCTTTTCCATAGAGAGTTTGAGTAAAAATGCAGTGGGCGGACAGCTTTGCAGCTGACCGCCCACTGGGGTTTCAGGGTTACTTGCGGCGATCGCCGGGGCGGTATTCCTCGGCGGCGGCAGCGAAGGCCTGCTCGAGGCCCACCATGTCTTCGCCGGGCTTGAGTGTGTCGAACGCAGCAGCTTCGCGTTTGATTTCCTCTTCGCTGTAGTTTGCGGCTTTCATCGAGAGCCCAATGCGGCGCTCGGTTTTGTCCACCTTGATCACCCGCGCTTCGATCTCTTGGCCGGGCTTGAGCACGTCCTTGACCTTGGACACGTGGCTCTCGCTGATCTGAGAGATATGCACCAGGCCGTCGATGTCGCCTTCGAGCGCAATAAAGGCTCCGAAAGTAGCAATCTTGCTGACCTTGCCTTTGACCAAGTCGCCGATCTTGTACTTCTGATCGATGTCCTTCCAGGGATCGCCCTCGAGTTGTTTGATACCGAGGCTGATCCGCTGGTTCTGTTTGTCGATGTCGATGACGACCGCTTCCATCTCGTCGCCTTTTTTAAGCAGCTCGCTGGGGTGGTTGATCTTGCGGGTCCAGCTCATGTCCGACACGTGGATCATGCCGTCGATGCCTTCCTCGAGTTCCACGAAGGCGCCGTAGGCGGTCATGTTGCGCACGATGCCCTTGACCTGTTTGCCGATCTGGTAGCGGTGCTCGATTTCGTCCCAAGGATTGGGCTCGAGTTGACGCACGCCGAGGCTGATCTTCTGCTCTTCCTTGTTGACCCCGAGCACGACAGCTTCGACTTCCTGACCGACGGCGAGCACGTCGCTGGGACGGGCAATCCGCTTGGTCCAGGAGAGTTCGGAAACGTGGATGAGGCCTTCGACGCCTTCTTCGATCTCCACAAACGCGCCGTAAGGCACGAGGTTGGTGACTTTGCCTTTGACCTTGGCGCCCACGGGGAACCGGTTCTCGGTCTGATCCCAAGGGTTCTTCTGGGTCTGCTTGAGGCCGAGGGAGACCCGCTCCTTCTCCTTGTTGATGTCGAGCACGACCACTTCGAGTTCCTGGCCGACTTTGAGCAGTTCGCTGGGATGGCCGAGGCGGCCCCAGGTCATGTCGGTGATGTGCAACAGGCCGTCCATTCCGTCCAGGTCGATGAACGCCCCGAAATCGGTGAGGTTCTTAACCGTGCCCTTGACCGTGCCGCCGATTTTGATCGTGTCGAGGAAGCGCTGGCGTTTTTCGGCCCGCTCCTGCTCGATGATCTCGCGTCGGCTGAGCACGACGTTTTTGCGGTCATCGTTGATTTTGACGATTTTGAAATCGTACGTATTCCCGACAAACTGCTGGAGGTCGCGCGGGGGGACGATGTCGATTTGGGAGCCGGGCAGGAACGCCTCGACTCCGATGTTGACCGTGAGACCGCCTTTGACCACGGCCTTGACCTTGCCTTTGATGAGGCCGTCGCCTTGGAAAACTTTCACGATTTTCTCCCAGTTCTGCTTATAGGCAGCCTTTTCCTTCGAGAGAATCACCATGCCGTCATCGTTTTCGAGACGGCAGAGCAGCACTTCAACTTCGTCGCCGACCTGGAGGTCGTCGATGTCGTCAAATTCGCTCGCGGAGATGACACCTTCGCTCTTGTAGCCGATGTCGACGAGCACTTCACGGTGGCGCAGTTCGAGGATGCGGCCTTTGACGATGCTGCCTTCTTTGAAATCGCGCATCGACTTCGCGATTAGATCCTTCATTTCGATCATAGATTGTCTTTCATTCATCCCACGGGTTCCGGTTGGCTTTTCACTCGGGGCGCTTCCTCCGAAGTACCCAGGGACGGGTGAAAAGGGGCCGTAAACTAGCCTTCAGCCCATTAAAAGCAAGGCGCATATTGCCAGAATTCCCTGGCTCCTTTCCGTCCGTGGAGGATGCGCCCCCGGCCGGCCGCCGCCCGCTAATGGGAGCATGCGATGGGGTTCTTTCCCGGCACTCTTGATTTTGCCCGGGATCGCTGGGGGCTTTTAAAGCTCGCCGCGGCGGCTCGTAGAATGCTTCCTGCTGAGAGGCTTTTGTAAATCGTCCGTTTCGAGCCTACAGCCCCCCTTGGTCTTCGAAGAATGTCTACTCGCAACTCCAACTACGAGTCCGAAAGCCATGTGCTTCTTCCCCTGGGTGTCCGGGAGATTTTAGGGGACGACTTGGGGCGAATCCTTCGGCTCGCCGGCAAGGCTTTGGGGGCTGCCCAGATCTGGGTAATCCACCGCGAGGGGGAGCAGGCACGCGCTCTCGCCGCTCTGCGCGGGAACGGCAAAGAGCTGCCTGCGGAAGCGCTTGCTCCCTGGGTGGACGCTGTCTTGGCTGAAAAAGGCGAGACTTTGGTAGTGGAGGATTGTGTGGAGGATCGCAGGTTTCCTGCAGGGCCAAAAAGCGGGGAAGCTGGGGGGTGCGCCGGACTCGGGGCCGTGCTCTGCTGTCCCCAGGGGCGGGAAGTCGGGCTATTGTTTGTTTTGGTGGAAAGTCCCCGGGCCTGGATGAGCGAGGATATCGAGACTTTCCTGGATGCTGCTGGGAGCGTGGCTCGGCTGCTTTTGGGGGCGGTTCAGGCTCAAGAGGAGGCTGAACAGGGCATTCTCTGGAGGCATTGGCAGGCGTTTGCCGCCGCGCTTCCCGGTGCGCTTTCCATCAAGGATGGGGAGGGGCGTATCCTCTATTTGAGTCCGAATGCCGAGGCGCTCTTCGGTCGGCCCCTTTCTGAGATGGTGGGCCGTCGCGATGGGGATTGGTTGCCGGAGCCTGTGGCCCGTCGGATGGAATCCAATGACCGGCTTGTCATCGATTCCACTCACGCGACGCAGACGTTTGAGGCGTTGCCTGATGGTGCCGGGCGCATTCAGCACTGTCTGGTGGTGCGGTTTTTGGTGGAGGACAGCAGTTTGGGTACGCTTCTTGGCTCAGTCATCCTCGACAGGACAGTTCAGAAAGAGAGCGAGGACGAACTCCGGCACAGCGAGGAGCTCTTTAGACAGTTGGCCGAATTGGCTCCGGTGGGAATTTTTAAGACCAATCCCGAGGGGCGTTGTGTGTATGTGAATGAGGAGTGGTGCCGGTTCACCGGTTATAGCGCGCAGAGAGCCCTGGGGGACATCTGGCCCGCCATGGTTTATTTCGGGTCACCCGAAATTTACGCCGGCTGGTGCGAGGCCGCTCGCGAGGGGCGCGGCTTTAGCGCAGAGTTCTCGTTTGTCCGGCCGGATGGAAAACCGGTGTGGGCGCAAGGGCATACCATACCGCTCAAAAACGGGGTTGGACGGGTGATTGGCCACATCGGTGTGTTTGAGGACATCACCGTGCACAAACAGGCCGAGGAACATGCCACCAAGGCGCGGGAAGCGGCCGAGCAGGCGAACGAAGCTAAGTCGCGTTTTCTGGCCAACATGAGTCACGAGGTGCGCACCCCGCTCAACGCCATTATCGGCATCAACGAGATGCTGCTCGACGGGGCGCTCGATGCGGAGTCGCTCCGGTTGGTGGAGACGATGCAGGCCAGCGCGGGGTCCCTTCTGGAGATCGTCAATAACATCCTCGATTTTTCCAAAATCGAAGCCGGCCAGCTAGCCACCGAACGGATCGAGTTCGATTTGCCAGATCTTCTCGCTGAGGTTGTTCAACTCAACACCGGGCGCGCCACCAGCAAAGGCCTCGTGCTCGAATCGGAGTGCGCTCCCGGTAGCCCAGTCCGGTTGCTGGGGGATCCGGTCCGGCTCAAACAGATCCTCAATAACCTCATCGCCAACGCGGTGAAGTTTTCCGAGCACGGAAAAATCCAAGTGTTCGTCGGTGTCGATCACGAATCGGAGGCGGGATTTTGGCTGCGATTCCGGGTCGTGGATTGCGGAATCGGCATTCCACCGGAGGCTCTAGAGCGTATCTTTGAACCCTTCACGCAAGCCGACACCTCCACTACCCGCCGCTTTGGAGGGACAGGCTTGGGACTCTCGATCTGCCGCCAATTAGCGGAGCTCATGGGGGGGCGAATCGGTGTGCAAAGTGAACCGGGCGTGGGCTCCACCTTCTGGTTCACCGCCCGATTGGAGATGGATGCCGACCCGAATGCGGAAGTCGGAATTCAAGGCCGCAGGACGGAGACTCCCCTGAGGGTGCTGGTGGCGGACGCGGACGCTGTGAGTCGGTTGGTCTTTATGCAGCAACTCAGAATCAAAGGCTGCTTTACCGAGGGCGCTGAAAACGGGAAGAGGGTTTTGGAGATGAGCAGTGCTGGGACCTTTGATCTGCTGCTGCTGGACTGTCACATGCCCATCATGGACGGATTTGCGACAGCCGAGGAAATCCGGCGCCGGGAAAGCTCTGAGCATCGGGTCCTGATCCTGGGGATGGGCACCCAGAAAGAGAGCGAAGGCCGGGAGCGCTGCATCGCATTTGGGATGGACGGCTACCTGCGCAAGCCCTTCACCGTATCGGATCTTTTTGAATCAATCCGCAGGCTGGCGGGGGCCGAGGCCATTCCCGGCGATTGGATGGAGGACTCGGCGGGCTCGACGGGCGGTTAATTCTGCGGCTCTGGTGGCCAAGCCCCGTCGAACCCCCCTTTGGGAGCGGGCGTCACTGCCCCGTGTTTGGTGCCCCGCCAGCGCGCATCAAGGGAGGGTTTTGTTGGCTGTGTAAGCCACCATGGAATGTCCCAGTGCCTGGTTCCCGGAGGTCGCACCGTGGATCGTGATCCGGTAAACGCGCCCGGCCGTCAGGGGGCCGTAGGTGAGTCGCACTCTGTGCCCGTCTTCGCTCCACTGCAGTCGGGAAGGCCGCAGGACCTTTTTGTCCGCCTCCGGCCCGCCGTAACGAGGATTTCGCTGTCTGAGAGGGCCAAAAGCCCGTTTGCGTTGTGCAAGGATTGGTCCGAGAAGGTCTGCCACTGCAAGCGGGCCGGGTCCCGGGCGGGTTTGGCCATTTGCACCCCGGACCTGCGCGTCAGCACCACCAGTTTCCCTGAAGGCGTAAAATCCAAGCCGCCGATTTCAGGGGAAATGCCTTTGGGCATCACAATTTCCTCCACACTCTACGGAGAAGAATCGGGAGCCTGGGGCTGGGCGCGTGTGCGCGTTACGAAGGATCCTAGGCTGAGGGCCGCAGCCGCTGTCAGACAGGCGGGGGAACAAAAAAGAAGTTCAGCGCTGAATTCAACAGGGGGTTATTCCTGCGTGGTCGAGGTGCCGCTCGAAGCCCGGGCAGCTTCGGGGCAGTCGCGGAATTGAACCCGCCATTTGCCCTGAGTAACGGGTTGCAATTCGACAAAGCCTTTGTCCAAAGCGCCCGCTTTCCAAGGAGACTCCAAAACGTCTCCCTCCACTTGAATCCGAAGCTCAAATCCGCCTCGAGCGCCCGGAACAACCTCTTCGCGAATCGTCCGGTAGCCCAATTTGTAGCGCAACTCGGGGGCGTTGCCGACCATCCGCTACCCGCCAAACCTGGGCGACTCTCCTCTGGAGTCTTCCAACGGCGCAGCTCCGGATGCGCGATACACGAAGCGGCCCAGGAGTTTGGGGATGTAGTGGTTGGCTCGCCCGCCCGCAGGTTCCCGCCCCCAGTAAGGGTCCATGTCCAGGAATCCGCTCCTCCAGGCGTAGAGCAGTCGGCACTCGGTCGTGTCCCATGCGTAAGACAAGGTTTTCCCATGATTGACAGCGATCGCTCCGGCAATCCCGGGCTGAGTGGGAACCCTTTGGGGAATCTGCTTTGTTTCTCCAGTGCTCGGGTCCTTCTCGGTCAAACAGATGTCGCTTCGCGTGGCGGGATCTTATTTCACGCCCGGAAGGCCCAAGCCGTGGTGGGCAAAAACCGCGGGGTCCAGCTCCGGATCCGGCAGAAAGGTGCGCATCAGGAGCGGCTTATCCAGGGTGCCCAAGGGGCGGTGGGAGATGCCTGCAGTTCGGAGCGCGTTGGGCACAGCGATTCTGTTCTCTTTCTCTCGCTGTATGGATTGAAGTCTGTCCCCCCGGGGGCGCACCTGCATGACGCCGCGCATGGTGAACCAATGTCCGGGAAACGTGCAGAGAAAGGGGTATTTGCCGGGCTCCTCAGGCGCGGTGAATGGAATCACCTCGGAGCCTTGCGGTTGCAAAAGCCGGCTTGAGGCGAGAATGCCCTGCACGTCGGGCACAAAATGTCTCTGCATTCCCTCGGCGCCCAAGGCGTTGAACCCCGCGATCAACGCGGCCTCCGCAACTGATTGAATCAGGACCAAGTTGCGGGGCATTACGCAGCTGTTTTCAAAACGCAATTCCACGGCACTCCCAGCGTTCCCCTCAGAATGTGTGTTATCGAAATTCACCATGCTCGGGATTACCCGGATGGTTATTTTAAGCCGCTCCGGAGCATTTGCTCCGGGCCTTGGTTTGCGGAGGATGCGGGTTGTTCCTGAGCGGTGAGGGAAGCCATCGGGCTGAGGCAGAAGGAGGCGGCGAGGAGGGAAACGCGCATGAGAAAAAGGCGTTGGGTGGGCACCGGCAGAGGAACGATTGGACGAGGCAGTGTTAATGGGAACTTTCCAATCCAAGATTCGTCTTGTAACAATCCGGCCGGATGCATGTCCCTGCGCGACACTGTTTTAAAGAGCCCCGTCTCCGGCCGTTTCGTGGTGTAGTCGCTCTGAATCGTTCCCGAGGTTTTTCTGCGCTGCCAAGGCGTTGAAAATGACGAATTCATCGATATGGCAGCAGGTGCGCGCTTCGGAGGAAGAGTTTGGTTGCGCGCTTTTGGAGCGTGCGGGGCGCAGAGTCCCACACACGGTGCAAGGATTGCGTTCGGCGGAGTTGATCACTCCTTTGGGGGAAGGTTTTGATTCCATTAAAGAAGCTTTTTGCGCGGACCTGCCAAAGTTCCCGGCGGAGCTTTCGGTGGCCACCACCCCGGGTGGCTTAACTTACGAACTGCGCAGCGCTATCAAGGCGGTCCGGACGCAGTTCCCAGCCGGTCATCTCACGTTCCAGGAATGGAATTCGCCTGCGGCCATTGACTTGCTTGAATCGGGCGCGGTGGATGTGGCGGTTGCGGCGCGGTTTGAGGAATGGCCCCAGAAATCTGCCTTGGAGCTGATCCCGTTTACCGAACACCCCTTTGCGCTGGCCGCTCCGGCTGGGCACCCCTTGTTAGAGGCTCCGGAGGTGCGTCTCTCGGAATTGGCCAATGACCCGCTTCTCCTGCCGGGGCCGAAGGCCAATTGCCGTCCTAGGCTGGAGCGGTTGCTGCGAGGGGAGGGTGTCTGGGAGCGCCTGCACATCGTGCTCGAGTTCACTTTTCCATCCCGCCTCCTCGAATACGTGGAGGCGGGATTGGGCGTGACGGTGACTCCTGTTCCCTCGG
>JBEIUI010000112.1:0-10840 GCA_040374425.1 Verrucomicrobiia bacterium
CTGGGCAGGATCCGGTGAAAAAACGGCCCCTTTTCTCACGGTCGTTCATGGAGCGTATGGTTTGGGGGCTCGAACACGGTGAGGTCTCGTTGAATCGTCTGCTGAAGATTCTCGATCTGTCCTTGGAAACTTTTCGTGAAACCTGCGCTGCCCACGACGTCGAAGCGGACATCGGGCTCTAGTGCATGGCTCCAAAAATCAAAAAGCAGGTCGTTTACGTGGATACGAACGTGATTATCGAAGCCACGCGGACGGGGTGCTGGAAATCTCTGCTGGATCGCTTCGACGTCCATACGGTGCGTGAGATCAGTCTCGAGACTCAGCGAAGGCCTTCTGGCGGCGCTGCCTATGTCGCCGTTGACAAGGAGCTGTTTGAGCAAAAAGTGACGGTTCACGAAGTCACCGAAAAGCAACGCGTTGCAGCTCGTCTCCAGTTGCCTCTCTTGGCACAACTCGATGCGGGCGAGAGCGAATTGCTGGCGCATTTGGCCTCGCATAACCCTCACGCTCTTTTACTTACGACGGCCGACGCGGCGGCAGTCAAAGCCGCTTGTGCATTAAAGTTACAGGATCGCCTACGGTCTCTCGAAGAACTTGCGAAGGAGTGCGGTCACACCCCGAAACTCAACAATTGGTTCACCTCGCTATGGCTTTCACGTCAGAAGACCCAGTTCGTTTTTGATGACACCTTTTAGGCTCCTCTCCGACCATCTCCTCCCCGCATGAAACGCATCCACGACAGCCTCGACCACGTGTTCGCCCGGAACCGGCTGGTGTTCTGGTACGACGGGGAACGGCAATGGGAACGCGAGTTTGAGGACTTCGAGCGGGACGGCATCCAAAAACTCCGGGTGGAGGGCACGGAATTTGGAACCAAGGTGGCCGTTCACCGCAACCCGGACACTTCGGCGCGTTACCTTCTCTATTTCCCGAGTGCCCGTCCGAAGGACTCGGAGAACTGGCTTCTGGACCTGCTCCTTCAAGGACATGAATACAAAGCGGACCGGATCTCGCTCGCCTTGCAGGAGGTCGGCTTGCCTTGGGAGTTCCGGCCGGTGGTCGAGCAGCACGCCAGGTTTTTCGACTCCGGCAAGCGGATGGAGGCACTTCGCGCATTGCTGGCTCCCGAGGACGACGAGGGGCGGCTGCGGATGAAGATGATGGCCGTTCTGGCGGACACGGAGCCCGATCTGGACGAATTGCTGCTCGGATTTCTCCGACGGGGAGCGGAGGCTGCGGGCGAATTGTTTGGGGACGCCGATCCCGTCGCGGAAACCCTGGCAACCGCCAGACTGACGGAGCCCTTTTGGCGCCAAGTCAGCGTGACGTTTGGTTACGACAGCACCCGAGCGTCTCTCCGGGATTTTGTCACTACCCTGTTTCGCCACGCCAATCCGTTGGAATCAACGGTGCGGATGGACCGTCACGCGGCGGTTTTTCTTCAACGCTGGAAAGACAGCGGCTCGGCGAGTGCGAGCTTTCGCAAGTGGTCGGCGGTGATGGAGCAGGATCTGCACATCGCCACGAAGCTGGAGGGTCTGCAGGATACGCGGGTTCTGGAGTCTGCCGATGCGTTCGGGCTGTTTGAAAAATTCACGCTCAAACGGCTGTGCAGCCGGTTCGAGGAAAACGGTTCGGAAACGGAAATTCTGACGGCCATTCAGGGCAGGCGCCGTTCGTTTTGGTTTTTAGATCACGCCGACGGGTACGATGCGCTTCTCCACGCGGTGGCCCTGCGTGAGCTGATCGCCGATGCGGAGCTTCGGGTGGATACGCTGGACACGGGACTCCTGCGCTATGTGAGCAGCTGGCACCGCGTGGACACGGCCTACCGGAAGTTTCACTTTCATCTCCGCAAGTACGGGCAGGTGGCACTGATGGAGCGCATCGCGGAACTGGTCGAGAAGTTGTATGTGAACAACTTCCTGCTTCCTCTCGCCGATCAGTGGAGCGACTGCGTCCGGGGAATCGACCGCTGGACATGCACGGCTCTCCCCAGCCAGACCGATTTCTTTGAGCGCCAGGTGCAGCCTTTCCTCGCGAAGGGACAGAAGGTTTTCGTGGTGATCTCGGATGCGTTGCGTTTTGAGGCCGCTGCGGAGTTTGTGGCGCAGATCCGACGCGAGAATCGGTGGAGCGCGGAGTTGGCCGGGATGTTTGGGGCCCTGCCGTCCTACACACAGCTTGGGATGGCGGCGCTGCTCCCCGGCAAGGAGCGACGCATCGAGGCATCGAATGGAACCGTCTCTGTGGATGGCAGGAGTGCGACTGGGACAGACGCGCGACAGGCGATCCTGCGGGAACGCGCCGGGGTAAAAGCGGTCGCGATCCAAGCCGAGGCGTTTCTGGAAATGAACACGGCCACGGAGGCGCGTGCGCTTACCCGGGAGAACGAGGTCGTTTTCATCTACCACAATGTGATCGATAAGACGGGCGACTCGGCCGCCACCGAGGTGAAAACCACGGCGGCGGTGGAGGAGGCCTTTGAGGAACTCCAAAAGATCCTCTCCAAAATCGCGAATGCGAACGGAAGCCACATGCTTCTCACGGCGGACCACGGGTTTCTGTTCCAGCAGTCCGAGGTTGCGCAAACCGATGAGACGCCCTTGCCGAAGGCCTCCGAGTGGCTCAACACCAACCGGCGGTTTGCGCTGGGCCGTGGCATTTCCAAAAACGGAGCGATCAAGGTGTTCGAGGCAGGGCAGCTCGGCCTCGGGGAGGGTTGGGAAGCGGCGTTTCCCCTCTCGCTGGGGCGCTTTCCTTTGCGGGGTTCGGGAAAACGCTATGTCCACGGCGGGTTGAGTCTTCAGGAGGTGGTGGTGCCTGTGGTCCAGGTGCGCAAATCCCGCGCGGACGATGTGAGCCGCGTGGAGGTGGATTGTTTGCGGGTTCCCACGCGAATCACCACCGGCCAAGTCGGGCTGACTTTTTATCAGGACCGTCCGGTGGCGGATAAAACCCTCGGACGCACGCTCAAGGTGGCGGTTTACTCCGTGGACGGGGTGTTACTTTCGGAGGAGAGCACATTGAGGTTTGATTCGACGGATTCCGAGCCCAGGAACCGGGAGCAGACCCTGCTGCTCACCCTCTCCCGGAAGGCGGACGCCTACCACAACCGGGACGTGGAAATCCGCCTAGAGGAGCAGATTGCGGGCACCTCGCAATCGACGCTCTACAAATCCCACAAGGTCAGACTGCACAAACCCTTAGCGAGTGATTTCGATGAGTGACTCCCTTTCCACGCCCCCCGAGGGTTCTGAAGCGCCCCCTCCCGCTCCCGCAAAACTCAGCGATCTGGATCGAAAGATCTTGGACAACTTCCCGGGCCTGGTTGTCCGCAAGGATTTGACCAACGGCCTGAAGCAAAACGCCGTGGTCCCCAGTTACGTGCTCGAGTATCTCCTCGGGCAGCATTGTGCCACGGATGATGCGGACGTGGTGAATGCGGGTCTAGAGTCCGTGCGACGGATTCTGGCCAAACACTACGTGCACCGGAACATGGCGAATTCGGTCCGTTCGACGATCAAAGAGAAGGGTAAATACAAGGTCATCGACAAGGTCAGCGTGGAGTTGAATGACCGGGGCGGTTTTTACGAGGCCGAGTTCACCAACCTCGGGCTCAAGAAGGTGCCGATTTCCGACGACTTGGTGAAACGCCACCGCAAGTTGCTGGTGGGGGGGATTTGGTGCATTTCCGAAGTGGTATACGAGGTCTCGGAGGATCCCAAAGTCAGCCCGTGGCAGATCGAGAGCCTCAAGCCCATCCAAGTCTCCCACACCGATCACGAGGAGTTTCTCAAGGCGCGTGCGAACTTCAGCACCGAGGAATGGATGGGCGTGCTGATGCAGAGCATCGGATTTGATCCCGGCCAGTTCACGCGCCGTGGAAAGCTGCTGCAGTTGCTGCGCCTGGTTCCGTTCTGCGAGCGAAACTACAACCTGCTGGAACTCGGGCCGAAGGGCACGGGGAAGTCGCATATCAACAGCGAGTTTTCCCCGCATGGCATCGTGATTTCCGGCTCCGAGGTGACTTCGGCGAAGCTGTTTGTGAGCAACGCCAGCGGGAAAATCGGGCTCGTGGGGTACTGGGACTGCGTGTGTTTTGACGAGTTCGCCGGAAAGGACAAGAGGGTCGACAAGGCGTTGGTCGACATCATGAAGAACTACATGGCGAACCGGACGTTTTCCCGCGGCGTGGAACAGATGTCGGCGGAAGCCTCGATGGTTTTCATGGGGAACACAAAGCGGTCGGTAGCCTACATGCTCAAGCACTCGCACTTCTATGAGCAGTTGCCCGACAAGTACATCGACTCGGCTTTTCTGGACCGCATCCACGCATTCAGTCCCGGCTGGGAAGTGGCCCCGATCCGGCACGAGCTTTTCAGCAATGGGTACGGGTTCATCGTCGATTACATCGCGGAGATCCTGAAGCACCTCCGGACGGAGGATTTCACGAGCGCCTATAAAAAGGAGTTTGAGATCGTTTCGGAGGTTTCGACTCGGGACCAGACGGGCTTTGAAAAGACGTTCTCGGGCTTGATGAAGCTCCTCTACCCGCACGGCCAGGCGAGCATTGAGGAAAAGGAGGAACTCCTGGCCTTTTCCATGGAGCTGCGCCGGCGCGTGAGAGAGCACATCCTGCGGATCGACGAGACGTTTTTCCGGCATGACTTTGTTTATCAACGGAAGCACGACGGAAAACGGGTGACAGTCGTGACGCAGGAAGAGGTTCAGTATCCGGCGTTCGCCGCCCCCAAAAGACCCGCCAGTTCAACCGAAGACAACCCTCAGCAGGAAGTTGGGGGAGGGATCTCCGCGGCTGTTACCGGAAACACGCCCAACATCGGGCAACCCTCGCCTGCGGCGTCTTCCGCCGATGATGCAAGTGCATTGGAGCGGCACACGGTGATCCCCGAAAACACGAGGGGATGGAGTTACAAACGTCTTTTTGCGGCGCACCTCCATGGAGCGAGAACGATCACCATCCGCGACCCCTATGTCCGGCTCTTCCACCAGGCGCGGAACATGATGGAGTTCCTGCAAATGGTCCACGAGCTGGTCCCGGAAGGCGATGAAGCGGAGGTTCGTTTGATCACGCAGTCTGATAGGGAGACCTGCGTCAAGCAGGCGGAGGCGCTGAACAAAATTGCGGAAGCGTTGAGCGGCTCAAAAATTGGATTCGCCTGGGAGCTCGATCACAGCCCGAATTTCCACGCCCGAAGCGTCACCACGGACACGGGTTGGAAGATCACGTTGGACCGTGGTTTGGATATCTTCCAGAGATACGAGCCTGGTCCATTCTCGATGGAGCAGTTACTTCAGGAGATGCGCCTGACCCGGGGTGGAGAAGTGACATACGTGCGGGGGATGACTCCATGCCAAATTGTCGGGAAACCGCGCTCATGGGAGCAGATGCCCGGGGACACGGTTTCCGCATAGGGCCCCGAACAGATTACTCGATGCTTGAAGCCAGTCCCCACGCAGGAATGTGGGAACCAGATCGCAGCCTAGGGAACGCTGGTCCCCGTCTATCACGGTGAACACAGTGAAAAACAAAAGAAGGACGATGAAAAAGCGGGCCCGGGGTGGGCGGAGCTCCGGTCCCAATGCCTGTTTTTGCGTTGCTGATGGACAGAGTCGGCGCCATGGGATACGGCGCCGGCCGTTCAGGAATGATTTCGGGGCCGTGCGGGAAAGAGAAACTCCAGCGGCGCCCCGAGCCGGGCCCGCCAGGCGCAGAGGTCGTGATCAGCGCCTTCGGCGCGCAGCACCTTGAAGTCGCGCCCTTCCACAAACCCCTTGGCCCGGAGCACCTCGTCCATGCGCCTCTGATAAGCGGCGGCGGCGGCATCCCCGCCCAAGGTGCCGTGATCGAAGTAAATTTGGCGATCGGGCCGGAACTGAGGCTCTGCCCGGATTTGATCGATGATCCAGCTCGCGTCCGGGCCATCCGCACTGAGGTCCTCGTAACAGGTCGACAGGCAGCCGAACTTGCCGAACACGCTGGAATGGCGGAGCGCCATCCAAAGAGCGAGCGAGGCCCCGAGGGAGAACCCCAGAACGCCAGTGTTTTGAGGGTCTGCAAGCACGCGATCCCGGCAGAAAGTATAGTCGATGAAAGGCTTGAGATCGGAGGCCAGAAAATCGGCCAGCTTGGGGCCGTCGCATTGGGGGGACATTTCCAGGTCGCGCTGGCCGAATTCTTCGCGATGAAACACCGCCACGAGGATCAATTCCGGGATCCGACCGGCAGCCGCCAGACGGCGCACCCATTGATCGGCACGGAGGGTCTCGTTTTCCGGGGTTTTTAGGGCTGCGATGGCGTTCTGTCCGTCGAGCAGATAGAGCACCGGATGCTGGGAGCAATCGCTGCGCATGTAACTGGGGGGCAACCACACGCAGACCCGGCGGCTTTGGCCCAGCAGGGTGGCATCGAGTTCGCACTCGATGGTTTTGCCCTCGATGAGTTCCGGCGCAAAAGGGGGGAGATCGGCCCAATGGGCCACCTCGATATCCAGAATGAGATCGTGTGTGAGCAGGTACTGGTAATTGAGCGCCAGGGAGCCGTCCGGGCAGGCCTCTTCCGTGGTCCAGGAGCCTCGGGTGACTTTGAACTCCACGAGGCCCTCGGGTATTTCCACCGAGCCAGTGAACCGGCCAGGCCCGGCGGATTGGAGTTCGAAGCCTTTCTCCGGTTGCCAATCGCCCAAGGCTCGGTCGGTACCGACGATGACCACGCGCTGGAGCCCGGGATCGGCGGGAACAGAGACGTGAAAAGTAATTCGGGGCATGGGGGTGGATATTTGGCTAAACCCGGGCGATGTTAAGGAGGGACAAGACGGCGGGGCAAACCCGGCGGCACCCCGCGATCGGGTCGTCTCTGTGGTTGTTCGTTTGATTGATCGCTCAACCCTCACGCCTATGGCAAACGCATTGGTGATCGGAATGGGAGGAGTCGGGTCCGTGATTGGGCAGAAACTCCATGAATATGATTGTTTTGAGCGGATCGTGCTGGCGGACGTGGAGCCGAGTTTCGCGCAGTATCTCCAAGGCAAAACGGTCGACAGCCGGTTTTTGGTGGCCTCGCTCAACGCAACGGACACCGGCCAGCTCACGGCATTCCTGCGCGAGCATCAGATCCATGTAACCCTCAACGCCTGCACTTGGCAGGCCAACCATTCCGTACTCGAGGCCTGCCTCCATGCCGGCTCCCATTATCTGGACATGGCGGCCGACATCTACTCGCCGCAGGGGGTCAAACGGCCCAACAAAAACAGTTACGAAGCCGAGATCGAAAAATTCGATACCGGGTTCAGGGAACGCGGCTTGGCGGGAGTGCTCTGCATGGGATGCGATCCGGGCGCCGTCAACGTGTTTGCCCGTTGGGCCATGGACCGGCTCGATTCCGCCGAGAGCATCCGGGTGCTCGACGCCGACAACGCCGAGGTGCGCGGCTACCGGTTTGCGGTGCTTTTTAGTCCCGAGACTCTCTTTGAGGAACTCGGGGCCGTGCCGTATTTCGTCAAAGACGGCCGGGTCACCTCGGGCAAGCCGTTGGAGACGGAGGTGGAATGGGTTCGGTTCCCGCCGCCCCTTGGGCTGATGAAAACCTACGCGGTAGCGCATGAGGAAGGCGTCAGCTTGGGGCTTTACCCGCCTTTTGTAGCAAAAGGGGTGCGCTCGTCGGTGTTCAAATACACGTTGAGCGAGAAGGTGGTGGGGATTGCGAAATCCCTGGCCCTGCTCGACGCGGACACTTGGAGGAAGGTGCGGGTGGACGGGGCCGAGGTGGCGCCGTTGCGTGTGGTGTGCGCCAACCTACCCAAACCCGCCGCGCTCGGAGCGACGGTGGACGGGTATTCCTGCGTGGGCACCGAGGTGCGTGGCCACAAAAACGGGAAACGGGTGGAGTATTTCGTTTACACGATGGACAGCCATCGGGAGGCCTTCGAGCGCTACGGTTACTCGCTGACGGTGGTGCAAACCGGGATTCCGCCCGCGCTCACGGCCAAACTGCTGATGACCGGCGAGATTGGGGAACGCGGGGTCATGATGCCCGAGGCGCTCAACCCGGAGCCGCTGATGAACCAGTTTTCGAAGGAGGGCCTTCAAATTTTTGTGGAAAAACGCGAGGTTGCACCGTTGTAAGTGCCCCCACCCCCGGGTTGTCCGGAGGCTTGTGCGGCGCCCAAAGAGGAGGATTCAGAGACCGATGACAAGCGGACTGCTCATCAACAACCAATGGACCCCCGGCGCGGGGCGGCTCCCTGTCCGCACCCCGTTTACCGGGCGGGTGATCACCGAGGCGCCGCTGGGCGACGTTGGCCAGATCCGGGCAGCGATTGCGGCCGCGCACGCCGCGTTCCGCGTCACCCGCAGCCAGTCGACGCATCCACGTGCCACCCTGCTCCGGGCGGTTGCCGCGGGGATCGCCCAACGGCGCGCGGCGTTTGCGCGGGTGTTGGTGGGGGAAGTCGGCAAACCCATCGGGTTCGCGGAAGCCGAGGTGGGCCGGGCGATCCTCACATTTGAAGCGGCGTCTGAAGAGACGCGGCGTTCCCATGGGGAATTGCTGGCGCTGGACGCGATGCCGGCGGGGAATCGCACTGTGGGCTAAGCCAACGGTTCCCGCTGGGAGTGATTGCGGGGGTGACGCCGTTTAATTTCCCGCTGAACCTGGTGGCGCACAAGGTGGCCCCGTGTATTGCCACGGGCAACACGATGGTGCTCAAGCCAGCCCCGAAAACGCCGCTGAGCGCGCTTTCATTGGCGGAGGTGCTCGCGGAGGCAGGGATGCCGGCGGGCCAGGTGAACGCGGTGCCCTGCTCCAATGCGGATGCGGCCGTGCTCACGGGCGATGAACGGGTAAAAAAAATCTCGTTTACGGGTAGTTCTGCCGTGGGTTGGGCGCTCAAGACGCAATGCGGCAAGAAACGGATTACCCTTGAGCTGGGCAGAAACGCGTCGGTGATTGTGCATGAAGACGCCCACGTAGCTGACGCAGTGGAGCTGATTGCGATGGGCGGGTTCGGCCAGGCCGGCCAATCCTGCATCAGCGTGCAACGGGTGCTTGTGCATGAGGACCAGTATGAGGAAGTCCGCGAGAGACTCACGGCGGTGATCCGCGAGAAGATCCAGACCGGCGACCCGGCGGATCGTCGGACCGTGGTGGGCCCGCTCATCGACTCGGAGGCGTTGGACAAGGACGCACGGCTGGTGGCCGGAGGGGCCATCCATGGGCCCTGCCTGGAAGCCACGGTGTTGGAGGATCTGCCCGCCGACTGCGCGTTGGCCACCGAGGAAGCGTTTGCGCCGATCCTCACTCTGCATCGCTATAAGACCTTCGAGGAGGCTCTCGCGCTGGCTAATGCCACGCGGTGTGGGCTGCAGGCTGGGGTTTTTACCCGGGGACATCGCACTGGCGATGCGCGCTTTTGATGCGCTGGAGTTTGGCGGGGTGCTCATCAATCAAGTGCCCACCTGGCGAGTGGAAACCATGCCATACGGCGGAATCAAAGACAGCGGGTTTGGCCTAGAAGGAGTGCGGTATGCCATGGAGAAGATGAGCGAACCCAAGTCGTTGATCCTCAATTTGCACTAAAGCGGGAGACGGATCCCGCCGGGGCTCAATTTCACGCAGCAAACCGCTGTTTGGGTTTGTTTCCCCGTCATTTTCAGGCTTGGTTTGGGCGTCCCGATGCAAGACGCCCTCCTCGAACGAACATTCGCCCGTTTTCCTGAGTTGAACGGCCAACGCGTCGAGGTGCAGCCGCTGGAAAAAGGAGGCTCCGACCGCAATTTTTTCCGGGTTACCGTCGGCGATGGGTCGTCCCTGATCTTGGCGCGATACGGCCGGCAACGAGAAGAAAACGTGCATTATGTGGAGATTGCGCGGTTCCTGAGCCAAGTCGGGGTGCGCGTGCCGGAGATCTATTTCCACGATGAATCCGAGGGGTTGATCTGGATGGAGGATCTCGGGGAACGCGACCTCTGGAGTTACCGAAACGAGCCGTGGCCTGTGCGCCGGGCCCTTTATCAGAGCGCCCTGGATGAGCTGCTCAAGCTCCACATGCAGGCCCATCTCAGCCATGACGGCGAATCGCCCAAGCTCCAGGCCGGGTTCAATGCCGAGCTCTACCGCTGGGAACAGAACTATTTTTTTGAAAACTGCCTCGGTCGCTATTTCGGTCTCGATGCCGCGGCGCTCTCCGCGGACTGCGACCGGACCCTCCTCGACACGATCGCAGAGGATCTTGCCTCTCGGCACCGGGTGTTTGTGCATCGCGATTTCCAATCCCAGAATATCGTCATCAAAAACAACCGAGCGTGTTTCATCGATTTTCAGGGGATGCGCCCCGGGCTGGCCCAATACGACTTGGCCTCGCTTTTATGGGATCCTTACGTGTCTCTGACGCCGCAGGAGCGCAACGAGCTGCTCGGGTATTACATGAGCAGCTTCACCAACATCGGCCTGGAGCTGGCGAGCGATTTCCATCGCGTGTTCGACCTCTGCGCTATGCAACGGCTCATGCAGGCCCTCGGCGCCTACGGGTTCCTCGGAATCGTGAAGCAACGGGACGATTTCCTCGCGCATATCCCCGCCGCCTTGGCCAATTTACGCCAAGTCCTCGCCCGGATCCCGGAGCTCGTCGGATTCCGGTCGCTCCTGGAAAAACTCGAGCCCAAAACGCACTGAGGAAGAGGGCGTAACCGCAAAGAACACAAGGAGCGCAAAGAATCCCGCGCCCGCCCTTCCGCCCTTCCGCCCTTCCGCCCTTCCGCCCTTCCGCCCTTCCGCCCTTCCGCCCTTCCGCCCTTCCGCCCTTCCGCCCTTCCGCCC
>JBEIUI010000035.1:0-27867 GCA_040374425.1 Verrucomicrobiia bacterium
CAAAACCTACGACGACTCCCTCTATCTTGCGCACCTGAGTGAACGCAAAGCCCCCCTCCTAGACTTCCTTCCCGCCGCCTGAAAAATGATCCCTTTTTTATCAAAAACAGCTTGCGCGGTTCACCTCAGACGTTGGCTACCGCCTCTGTTCCCTCCGGGAACATTGCCCAGGAGAACCCCGGAAGAAATCGCCGCGTTCCACCGGCTACCGCCTTCGTTCCCTGCGGGAACACTGCCGTTCTGGGCTGGTGCGCGCTCTGAGAACTTGTGCGTGCCTAGCCATCCGATTTAGACCAGAGGCCGAGGAACTCGATGGGCTCACGCGGAGGCGCGGAGGACGCGGAGTCAGACTTTTTCCTAACAGGGCTTTGATCCGTTCCAAAATCTCCGCGATCCCCGCGCCTCCGCGTGAAAATGATTTCTCTCTGCAATTCCGCGTTCCCATCGACGCATTTAGGTTGGGTTCGGTGCACTCGCTGGTTGCCCGGACACGGTTTTCAGCCATAGGACGACTCGGCGTTCGCTCCAGGGTTGCAGCCCGTGTTGGAGATCCAAAAAACCCACGTGCCCACCGGAGGCGGGCGCTTCCAAATGGAGAAGTTGCGATGCGCGGGCCGTGGACCACGGGAAAGACGCCTCGGTCAGGAAAGGATCGTTGCGGGCGTTGAGCAGCAGCGTCGGCACTTGCAGCCGGGCCAGCCGGGGGCCGGCACTCGATTGGCTCCAGTAATCGGCGGCGTCTCTGAATCCGTGGAGCGGCGCGGTGTAAAGGTCGTCGAATGCCTCCAGGGTTTTGATCCGGTCCAAACCGCGCACATCGAACCGGCCGGGGAACACGGCGGCTTTGGACGCGATTTTCGCGACCATGGTTTTGAGAAAACGACGCCGGTAGATCCGGTTGGAAAGTGGACGGTCGATTTTCCGCGCACTCGACGCCAGATCCACGGGAGCGGAGATGGCCACGCCGGTGGTCACGGCGGGATGACAGGCCGGTTCAGTGAGATATTTGAGCGTCACGTTACCGCCCAGACTGAACCCGACGAGCGCGATCGTTGCCGCGTGTTTTGCGGCGTGTTGGACGATCACCCCGAGATCCTGCGTGTCGCCGCTGTGGTAGAACCGCGGAAGCCGGTTTTGAATCCCACCGCAGCTCCGGAAATTCCACGCCAACACGTCCCATCCCGCCTCCAGGAGCGCTGCGGCGAGCCCCCGGATGTAGCCCTGGGTCGAGGCTCCCTCCAGACCGTGCGTGAGCACGGCGACGCGGCGGCAGCCCGCGCGATACACGTCCAGGTCGAGGAAATCGCCGTCCGCCAGCTCGAGCCGTTCCCGCCGGGCGGTGTCCTGGAAGCGCCTTGGAAAAACCACGGGCAGGATCGTCTGCAGATGGCCGTTCTGGATAAGGCGCGGGGGACGGAACTCGGAGGACACAATCGGCATCAGCGGGATTCCGGGTGCGACGCTAGGGAGCGGGCGCCTCCCGGCCCGGAGCGAATCGAGTCGCCGGGCGCGGGGAGGACATTGATCCGGCGCATGGGCGCGGTTTTGGGCGCGATTTTTTAGGTGAGCGCAGCGCCGAGCTCTTCCGCCGGCGATTTGTGGTGGAGGAGTTGGAGGGCGTGGAGCGTTTCGGGCTGTTTGTAGTGGCGTTTGAGGCCGCTTTCAGCGAGGGCCGCAGCCGGGACGTTGTGGATGAACTCTGCGAACGATTTCTCCGTGCCTTCGCGCTGGAGTTTTTGGCCGGTTTTTGTGGCCCAAAACTCTTCCTCGATGGAGGCCAACGCCCGCGCGGCTTCGTCGGGGCCGAGGTCTTCCCGGCGTGCCAACACCCAGACCAACTCGGGGTCCTCGGGCAAAGCCACGGGGAACGGCACAAACGGGACTTTTGCCGCCTCGGGATCTTCGCCCGGGGCCTGGACTTTGAGCCGGCTGCTGAGTTTCCGGTCGGGCAGCGCAATCTCCACCGCAACGGCTCCGCCTTCTTCATCGGTGGTGATGGCGACGTTGCCTTCGCCGAATTTCCCGGCGAGTTCCTGTTGGAGTTCGGACACGGTCTGGGGTTCGAGGTTCGGCAGGGCGCCCTCTTCGCAGAACTTTTCGAACGATTCGATGCTGTTGATCAGCCGCACTTCTTGGGCGACTTGCTCGTAAATCCTACTCGCCAGATGCGGGTCTTTGGTCGCCTTGGGCAGGACTTTTTGAAGCAGGGCGAGAAACTCGGTTTGATTGATGCCTTTGGTTTTCATGGAAGAAGGTGCGCGCTTGCGTCGCCCGGCTGCGTTTCGAAGCAGAACGGGTGGGGTTGATCCAATGGAGATGCGGCTTGTGGCGGCCGCCAATGAGCGGTCAGCGGGTGGGGGAGTAATCTGTGGCCTCGAGAAACTCGGAGCCAACTCCGTCGGGGACGGTGAGCGAGCCTCCCGCTTTTTCTTCGGAACGCTCTTTGGCGAGAATCCAGTCGGGGTCCGCGCGAAACGCGGCGAAGGACGCCTTTGCGGCGCCGACATTTTCGTGAGCCAGGATGTAGATGAGCGTGTTTTGCGCTCCCGGCTGATCCGCGGTGAGTTTCCAGTAAAACAGGTTCTGTATCCCGTGTTTTGAGAAAAGCGCGGTGGTGTGGTTCCGGAATCGGTCCAGAAGGGCGGGGAGGTTTCCCGGGGTGGTGGTGTATGTGCGCAGCTCAAACACCCGCCGACCCGCACCGGTGGACGGGCGCATTTCCGGTGAGAAATCTGTGGGCTCCATAAAAAGCGCTTCCACCTTGGCCACGAGCGGTCCCTGTGTTTCGGAGCGGCTTTTGGCCGTCTTCCAGTCCTCATCGGCGGCGAATTGTTTCCAGGAGCGTTCACGGGACTCGCGGTTGGGGTAACCGAGCACGTAGACGAGCTTTTGCTCGGGATTCTCGATGGGCACCCAGTATCCGAGGTTGGTGATGCCGTGTTTGGTGAAGAGGCGGGTGGTGTGGTCGCGGAACCGGGCCTGCAGGGCCTCGAGTTTCCCGGGATGCGCGTAGTAGGTGCGCATCTCAAACACCGGGGGCGCAGACGGGGCGGGGTTTTGTGCGGAGCCCGGCAGGGAGTGGGTCATCATAAGGAGGGCGATCAGGAGGAGTTGGCGCATTGGGCCGGTGAAGATGACAAGCGCGGAGGGAGGTGGGAAGCCGGAGCTTTGCGCTTTTTGGTTGAATCGGGAGTGGGAAGGGGGGGCATCGCACGCATGTGCGAGAGACGCGGCCGGCTGCTTTCTGCGACGGATCTGAGGATCCAAGAACCCCTCCCTCTTCTTCCGCGCCGTGGCATTTTCTCGTCTGCCGCGACTGTTTCGGGGCGGGACTCCGCCTCTGACCGATCACCTCTGAATTTCCCCCGCACGTTTTGAGCGCGCGGCTTTGAGTTGTCCGCAGCCCGCTGCGACGTCGATGCCGCGTCTTTGCCGGATGGTGCTCGGGATGCCCGCCTGCTGGAGGACCCGTTGAAATTGGCTGGCAGCTCCGTGGGCGGAGGGTGTTCCGGGATAGCCATCTGTCGGATTGAGAGGGATCAGATTGACGTGTGCATCAATGCCCCGGAGCAGTTTGGCCACGTTCTCCGCGTCGGTTTGTGAATCGTTTTTGCCGTCGATCAGGGTCCATCCGAAAAGGATGCGTTGTCCGGTTTTTTCGCCGTAAACGCGGCAGGCTTCGATGAGGTCTTTGAGGGGCCAGCGGCGGCTGGCAGGCACAAGAGCGGCCCGTTCCTCCTCAGAAGCGGAATGAAGGCTCACCGCGAGGTTGTAAGGCCGCTTTTCTTCCGCCATCCGGAGGATCCCCGGGATGACGCCCACCGTGCTGATTGAAATTTTGCTGGGCCCGATGTTGAGGCCCCGGGTGTCGGAGATGATCTCAAGGGCCCGCATCACGGAGTCGTAATTGTGGAGGGGTTCTCCCATCCCCATGAGCACGAGGTTGCGTAATCCGGGTTGGCCCGACGCCCTCAGGATTTCCTGGGTATGGAGCACTTGGGCGACGATTTCTCCGGGCTGGAGATGCCGGACAAACCCCATCTGGCCGGTGGCGCAGAAGACACAGCCCATCGCGCACCCGGCCTGCGTGCTCAGACACGCCGTGAATCTTCCCGGATAGCGCATCAACACGGTCTCGATTGTCTGGCTGCCGCTGAGGCGAAGGAGGAATTTGCGGGTCAGGCCGTCGCTGCTGGGAATGTCGTCCGTAACGGAGGGCCGGACAGGCGCGAGGGGCGCGTCCGGAGCCAGATTCCGTGCAACCCACCGGGCCAGCGGCACCGGGAAGTCCTCGCGCTGGCAGGGATCCACGTGGCTTTCCCGATACAAAGCGCTCCAGAGTTTGCGGGCGTGAAAGGCGCGCACGTCGGCGGCCACGAGCTCGTTTTCCAGTTCGGAGTAAGTCAAATCCAGCGCCGATCGGCGCGGCGTTGGTTCTTGGTCAATGGACATGCGCTCTAGAGAATCAGGAATTGCAAACTCGACCCGGATAAGAAGACGGCCTACTTGGATCCCGGTCGAGCGATTTGGTCGCTCAGCCAAAAAACAGTGGACCATCCCGCTCAATTTCAAGCCCTCCTTCAGGGGCCGCAGCCCGTTTTAGCTCTCGCCCCGATGCAGGATGTCACGGATCGGCCGTTCTGGGCCTTGATGACACGCTACGGCGGCGCGGATGTGTATTTCACGGAATATTTTCGTGTCCACCAGGATTCCCGCCTGGAGAAGGGGATTCTGGAGTCGATTACCCGGAATCCAACCGGGCGTCCGGTGGTGGCCCAGATGATCGGAAACCAGGTTCCGGATCTCGTTCGCACGGCCAAAGAGTTGCAGCGGCATCCCGTCGCCGCGATTGACCTCAATCTGGGGTGTCCGGCGCCCGTGGTTTATAAGAAGTGCGCCGGGGGCGGGCTGCTTCGGGAGCCGCAGCGGGTGGATGCGATCCTCGGAGCGCTCCGTGACGCGGTAACGATCCCGTTGACGGTGAAAACGCGGCTGGGATTTGAGAACGAGCACAATTTCGATGAATTCCTGGCGATCTTCGCCCGGCACTCCATTGATCTGCTCACAGTGCATGGGCGGACGGTTGCGGGCGGTTACCGGAGCGCGGTGGACTACGGATTGATCGCGCAGGCGGTTGCGCAGATGACTTGTCCGGTGCTTGCCAACGGCAACATTGATTCAGCCCAGAAAGCCGAGGCGGTTCTCGCTCAAACCGGGGCCAGGGGACTGATGATTGGGCGGGGTGCCATTCGGAATCCCTGGGTATTCAGTCAGATCCGCCAGAGATGCGCCGGGCGTGCGGTGGCGATGCCGAGCGGCCAGGAGGTCCTGGCCTATGTGCATGAGCTGTATGCGGCCGTGTGTTCGCCAGAAGTGCGTGAAAGCTCCCAGGTACAGAAAATGAAGAAGTATCTCAATTTTCTGGGGCTGGGCGTGGAGCCGACCGGGAGCTTTCTTCATCAGATGCGCCGGGTGGAGACAAAATCGGATCTCTTTAAGCTCTGCGCTTTTTACCTGGATCATCCCAACCCGATGCCGCTCGAGCCGATGCCGATCCCTTTGAGTGACAGGGATGTGCTGGCGGTTGCCGCCACTTGATCTGAGGCCCGCCTTCGCCCGTCCGGCTCACGGAGCGAGCGGGGCCGGGGAGAGCCTCGGCGATACGCCCTTTAACCTGAAAACCGAAGTGCCCTCCTGCTTTTTTGCGATCTCTGAGATCTTTGTGGTTACAAAAAAGACCGCGCCAGGCCCACGGGCTCTCTTCCATAGGCGACCGAGCCCTCGTTCATCGTCACCGCAGAGCGACTCAAAGACCTCAAAGACTCCGGGAATTCACGCGAAGGCGCCGGGGGGGGGCGGAGAGCTTTTTGAAAATCACGGGACGCCAAGGGTTTGCGCATCCGTGTGCGCAGTCATTCCGCTGGAGCTTCGGTTTTCAGGTTAAACGGGCGCTCTGCTATTTTGAGTGAGCCTTCTGGTAGTGTGCCTTGAGCAAATCGGCCCCAAAATCGTGGTCAAAGTCGCGCCAAATGCTGTGTACGTGATTGGCGTCGTTCTGCGTGTTGTCGTATTCGAGGACAAATCGGCCGGCCTGGACCCGGTAATAATGCGGTTGGCCTTTTTCCAATCCGCCTGCCCAAGCGAAATGAATCTTTTCCGGACCGAGCTTTTCCAGCTTGGCCCACTCCTCTGCGGCGACATCGGGGCGATGCCGCCCGATGTATTGTTGAATGAGCTTCTGGAGGATGCCTTTCTGATCCGGCGTCATGAGTTCCTGAGACAATCCCTCGGGTTGCGTGGGATCGTTGCGATTCGGGGCGGTGAGGATGTCTTCGGGGGCTTTGGTCGAGAGAATGGCGGTTTTACGCTGCGAATCGTTGAGCGATTTGACCAACGCGCGGCCAAGATCCTCTTCCTCGGCGAGAACCCGCAAGCCCGCGCGCGGGCCTTGGCGGATTTCGCCCGGATTCGTTCCGAAAAAAGAGGGGGTCATGGAGGGGCCTTCATCGCCCGCGACAGTGAAGTTCAAAGAAAGATGGTGGCCTTCCATGCGCCATCCCCAGGGGGCCTGACCGCCCGGGATTCCAAAGATGGACACGAAGTAAAGCTCGGGATCGCGGACCGGACCGCCGACCCGGGTTTTCTCCAACTCCGCCAACACGGCTTCCAGGCTCATGATGGATACCGCTTTGCCGTAGCCGCGGTGGCTGAGGCCAGTGGAGAGCAATGCGTGCGCAAGCAACCGCTGCTCGTAAGTCATCTCCTTTAAGGGCAGTCCTTTCCTCTGGCGAGGGATGAAGTGCCAGTCGGAGCGTTGCGCATCCTGGAATTCGAAGGCGGCCTTGGTTTTCTGATCCGAATTGAGCGCGGCCATCAAGGCATTGGCGGCGGTCGCCATTTCCTGGTTGGCATCATGCGCAGCAAGGGGGAGGGTGAAAAGGCTGAGAGCGCAGAAGGCGGCGAGGATGGGGGGGTTCATGGAAAAAAGAATCGAACGGGTGCGGGTGATGCGGTGTTTCTGCAAAAAAAGGGAACCCGCGGCGGGGCAAAGCCTTAGGCAAAACTCACAGGGGATTCAGAGAACGGGCGGGGGGATGAAATTTTGGTTCCGTGACGGCCTCTGTTGGCTAGGCTTCGCGGATGGCGGAAGTGTTTAGAACGACCCAAACAGGTCAGACCAGTCAACTCTTTGTGCAATTTGTGACCATGCAGCAGCGCCAGACGCAGCTGGCTCTCGGCACCATCTCTGGCCTTCCCCCAGGCTCACCGCCTGCGAACCTGAGGCTCGCCCGGGTTTTTATCGACCAATTGGCCATGATCCGGATTAAGACGGCTGGCAACTTGGACGCGAGTGAGGCGGAGTTGCTGGATTCCGTGATCAAAGGGCTTCAGGAGAGTTATCTGGAGGTCTCCCAATGTGCGGAACGCGGTGAGTGAGCGGTCGCCCGGTGGCAGGCGCCCGCGTGGCGGCTTCACCAACGGCCAGAAGGGTTTCCCCGGAAACTGGGCGTGAATTGATTTTACCGTCGGGCGCATCCCTAGTTAGCCTCTCAGAATCGTGAAGGATTCCCCTCTTTTGATAGGTCCCTGCCGTTTGGGCGGCGAAGCACCCCTTTTTATTCTCGGACCGTGTGTTCTAGAGTCCGAGGACTTCGTCTGGGGGATGGCTAGGAAGCTCAAGGCGATCTGTGCTGAGGTGGGAGCCCAATTCGTTTTCAAAGCGTCGTATGACAAGGCCAACAGGACTTCGGTAAAATCGTTCCGAGGGTTGGATGCAAAAACTGGGTGCCGGATTTTGGCCCAAATCGGCAAAGAACTTGGGGTGCCTGTCACTACCGATGTGCATTCCCCGGAGGAGGCATCCGTGGCGGGGGATTCCATCGACATTCTCCAAGTGCCCGCTTTTCTTTGTCGGCAAACCGACCTGATTCAAGCGGCAGCCGAGACGGGCCGGGTTGTGAATGTGAAGAAGGGGCAGTTTCTGGCCCCGTGGGATGTGAGAAACATTGCCGACAAACTGGATGCCTTCGGCAATGAACGGTTTTTTTTCACGGAGCGTGGCACAACCTTTGGCTACAATAACCTCGTGGCAGATATGCGCTCCCTCTACTGGATCCGGGAGGCGGGTTATCGGGTTGTTTTCGATGCAACTCATTCGGTGCAGCGGCCTGGGGGAGCGGGTGACAAAACAGGCGGAGACGGTGTGCTGGCTCCGGTTCTCGCTCGGGCGGCTGTGGCGGCGGGATGCGACGGGGTTTTCATTGAGACCCACGAGGATCCGAGTCGCGCTTTGTCGGATGGTCCAAACCAGGTGCCTCTGGGAGACCTGCCAGCCCTGCTCAGGCAACTGATTCAGATCCATGCGCTTCTTTCGTAGAAAGATCCTCGCGGTTGCTGGCGCATTATTCACGCTGCTTGCGGTTGCGCTTGCGGCAAATGCTGATGCCCCGGGTTCGGAAGTTGAGGCTAAAAAATCCGAAAAAACGCGGGGCAAGGGTTTGGATCGGGGCGGGGACAAAAAGAAGGGGCAGAAAAAGGGGGGGGAGACGACATCTTCTTCGAGTTTGGCCTCCACCGTGCTCAAGGGATATCCCTCCAAGGGTTTGAAGATCCCCCACTTTGATGAGGAAGGGAATCTTCAGATGAGTTTTGAGATCGGGGTTGCGACCCGACTAGATGATGAACAATTGCGAATGGATGCAGCTCAACTGGAGACGTTTGAGGACGGCGAACGCGAGATGATCATCACGCTCCCGAGCGCCGTGCTCAACCTCAACAGCTGGGAGATTACTTCGGAGCGCCCGGTGAGCATCCAGCGCTCAGACTTTGAACTGACTGGCCAAACAATGACCTTCAATACGAAAACCAAGCAGGGCAAGTTCGGAGGGGGCGTGCGGATGGTCATCTTCAACTTGGATTCTCCGGAGGGAGATCAACCGGGCACCCCCTAAAATTTTGATGAAACTCTCCATTTTGACTTTATTGCTGGGATCGCTGACGGTTCTTCATGTCGGAGCTCAGGTGGATGTGAGGCCGCTGACTGGATCGGAAGCGCAGAGAAATATTGAGGGTTTGGGGGCCGGTGATCCTGCCCGGAAGCGGCCGTTCGGAGCGGCAGACGAGAAGGGGGGAGATGAAAGCGGGGTGCCATCCTCAAAAAAACAGAAGGGTCCCACGGAAATTACCGCCTTGGATTTGGACTTGAATAACAAGGAACGCACCGGGGTTTTCACCGGCAGCGTTCAAGTCCTGCATCCCGAGTTCAATCTTTCTTGCGACAAACTCACCGTGTTTTTCCCAAAAGCACCCGCAAAACAGACCGCCCCTGTTCAGGGCACGAAATCGCCGCAGGACGGCGCGCAGGGCGGCTTGTTCAAGGGGGATAAGAAGGGAGGCGGCTTGGAAAAAGCTGTGGCGGAGGCGACTGATGAAAACTGGGTGATTATTTCCCAAGAGAAAATCGAGAGCGACGGTTCGACCAGTCGGAACATGGGCCGGGGAAAAAAGGCGGTATATGACGCTAAAACGGGCGATATTACTCTCACGGGAAGACCTTCTGTTCAGCAAAAGCTGAACACGATTGAAGCGACCCAGGAGAGCACAGTGATTATTCTCAACCGAGAGGGCACGATGCGGGTGAAGGGGCCCAGCAAAAGCATCTTAAGAGAGGCGAGCGAATAAACTCGGGTAATTCGCACTGAAAAATGGGGACTTTGGCAAACGACTTGGAGCGAGGGGATTCCGAAGAATCTCCCATTCTCAGGACAGAAAAGTTGGTGAAGGTCTACGGAGGCCGTGCCGTGGTCAATGGCATCGATATTCAGTTGAAAAAGGGGGAGATCGTCGGCCTTTTAGGGCCGAATGGGGCCGGCAAAACGACGAGTTTTTACATGATTGTGGGGCTGGTTCGGCCCCACAGCGGGCGGGTGCTTTTTAAGGAACAGGATGTGACCGGTTTGGCCATGTATAAGCGGGCCCGAATGGGCATGGGCTATTTGCCCCAAGAAGAGTCTATTTTCCGTAAAATGACGGTGGAAGAGAACATCCTAGCGATTCTCGAGACTCAGCCTCTGAACAAAAAGGAGCGAAAGGCTCGGTGCGAGGAGTTACTCAACCAGTTTGGGATTGAGCATGTGGCCCGTCAGCTGGCGCTGACATTATCGGGTGGAGAGAAACGTCGGTTGACCATTGCCCGGTCGCTTGTGACAAACCCCAGCCTGCTGATGCTGGATGAACCATTCAGTGGAGTGGACCCGATCGCGGTTTATGACGTGCAACAGATCATTTCGAACCTGCGCGACGCAGGTCTGGGGATCCTGATTACTGACCATAACGTCCGTGAAACCCTGGCGATTGTCGATCGCGCCTATCTTATTTTTGAAGGCCGCGTGGAGACGCAGGGGAGCAAAGAATTTCTTGTAAACGACCCCGTAGCCCGGCGGGTCTACCTCGGAGAGGGCTTTCAGATGTAATTCAAGTGTAAACAAAGAAAGAACAAAAACCACATGCAAACCGCAAACGTCAATGTTCCCATCAAGGTCACCGGCCGTCACGTCAGTGTCACTGAGGCCATCAAGTCTTACGCCATCAGCAAAGTGGAGCATTTGCACCTCGATTATCCGCGGATCATCGAAGCTCAAGTGATTCTCAATGTGGAGAAGCACCGGCACTTCGCGGAGATCATCCTCCACTGCAATAACCACATCACGATCGAGGCAACACATGAGACGGACGACATGTATGCGTCCATCGACGGGGTGATCGCCAAGATCGCCCAGCAGATGCGCAAATATAAAACCAAGATCATGCGCAGCCATCGCCCGCGCCGTCACGAGATCCAGCATCTCGAAGAGCAGGTTTTGGATTTGGCAGGGTTCGAGGACCACGCCGAAGGGGTTGAACCTCAGGTGATTCAGACCGAGCGTTACCCGCTGAAGCCGATGTTTGTGGATGAAGCGGTGCTCCAGTTGGAGATGTCGAGCCGTCAGTTCGTGGTGTTTCTGAATGCCAAAAGTGAGAAGATCAACGTGCTCCATCGCCGGAAAGATGGAGGATTTGGCCTGATGGAGCCCACCTTCGCCTAGGGCTTCCTCTCCGGCTTATTTGGTTTCTTTCAAGCAGCTCTTTGGGGGCACCTGGGGAGCTGCTTGAATTTTTCTCAAGCGCGCCCTTCTCATTCGCGCTCGGGATTCCTAGATTTCTCCCTCAGCATGCCCACTCCTGAAGCCAAGCACCCTACCTTAACAGTTGGCGAGTTTCACACGCGCCACTCCGAGGCGCTGCAGCTCAACCTGGTCGGTTCCTCCTCGGGCTTTGAACGCCGCATTCGCGAACCGACAATCAATCGTCCCGGCTTGGCGCTCTCTGGATTCTACAGCTACTTTGCCGAGAAGCGGATTCAGATTCTTGGAAGTGCCGAGTTGTCCTATCTGAAGTGTCTTCCGGAGCGGGAGGTTCGGGAGCGTTGCAGGACTCTTTGCGCACGCCCGATTCCTTGCATTGTTGTTTCCCGCGGAATCCGGCCTCCCAAATCCCTTCTTGAGGAGGCGGAGAAGGCGGGGATTGCTGTGTTCAGGACTCCGATGGTGACCATGAAGTTCATCAACGCCGCTACGTTGGCTCTCGAGTTCGACTTTGCGCCCACCAAAAGTGAGTACGGCTCCATGGTGGACATCCTTGGTGTCGGCACTTTGATCCGCGGCTCCAGCGGCATCGGCAAAAGCGAGTGTGTGCTCGGGTTGGTGGAGCGGGGGCACAGCTTGGTGAGTGACGATATCACCCGGTTCCGCGCATTAGAGGGGCGTGAGTTGGTGGGCACGTCGCCCGACCTGACACGGCACCACATGGAGGTGCGGGGACTCGGGATCATCAACGTCATGTCCATTTTCGGGATCGGCAGTGTGCGGATGGAAAAGCGCTTGGATTTGATCGTTACACTAAAGGATTGGCAGGAGTTGGAGGAGGTCGATAGGATCGGGCTGGATCAGGAGTATTACGAGATACTCGATATTCTGATTCCTCACATCACCATCCCGGTGAGAATGGGCCGTGATTTGGCTCGTCTTGTCGAGGTGGCTGCGCTGGACCAAAAGCTCAAGAGCATGGGTCAGAACAGTGCGATGAGGTTTAATGAGCGGTTGCTCAATGTCATGCAGCAGAAAGATCAATAATGGGCTTCCTAGGCCGCAAATCCGAAACACATTCGCTGTCTAAGGTCAGCAAAGAGCTTGTCATCCAAAACAGGCTTGGCCTGCATGCTCGGCCCTCTGCAATGCTCGTGAAGGCGTGTAGTCGCTTCAAATCTGAAATCTGGGTCGAAAAAGACGGGGAACAGGTAAACGGCAAAAGCATCATGGGGTTGATGATGTTGGCTGCGGGTTTAGGTTCCAAGCTGTTGGTCACGTGTGAAGGTCCCGATGCGGAGAGGGCTCTCAATGAAATTGAATCCATCGTCTCCAGGAAATTTGATGAGGATTAAGCCGCGCTTGCAGGGGCGTGATTTCATTGTGTCTCAACTGCATCTCTCTGTTCTGAGCGCCGTGTTGCTTTCCCTTTTCTTGGCCCGTGTCTCCTCTGTCTGCTCATGAGTAAAGAGGTGAGCACCGCCGGATCTGAGCGCCGTTTTCAAGGCGTTGGTGTGTCCCCTGGAATCGCGCGGGGGGTGGTGTTTGTTTACCGGACGGATGACGAACAGCCCGTGCTCCGAAAGGTGGAGGAGCGGGATATTCCCTCCGAAATCGCCCGGTTCGAGACGGCTCTCATCGCTACTCGCGGCCAGATCCTTGAGATGCAGGAGCGGATTGCCCAGTCCATTGGCGCAAAGGACGCCAGTATTTTCGACGCGCATCTGCTGGTCGTTGAGGATCGCACTTTGATCGATGAGGTGCTCAGGACTCTCCAGCGCGACCGGCTCAATGTGGAATGCGTCTTTTCGCAGGTGGCGGGCCGGTACGCAAAAACTCTGAGTGAGATTGACGATCCCTACCTTCGGGAGCGCGCCCTGGACATCCACGATGTGACGAGGCGGGTGATTTACAACCTGATGGGGAAGCGGGGGCGCGATCTTTCGAGCATGACCACGCCCCATATCCTGATTGCGCACAACCTGACGCCTTCGGATACGGCTCAACTCAACCGCTCGCTGGTCTTGGGTTTTGCCACCGACGTGGGGAGTAAGACCTCCCACACGGCCATCATGGCGCGGTCTCTCAACATCCCCGCCTTAGTAGGTTTGCACGATGCCAGCGAGCAGTTGACTACCGGGGACCAGATCCTTTTGGACGGTTACAACGGCTTGGTGATCGTCAATCCCACCGATCAAACCCTCTGGGAATACGGGGAACTGGAGATCAAGAAAACGGAGGTCGAGGAGCAGCTCAACAAGCTGCGGGAAACCCAATCGACCACCTTGGATGGGCGCCATGTGATTCTTTCGGCGAACATCGAAATGCCCGAAGATATTGAGCAGGTGAAACAGAGTGGGGCAGAGGGTGTGGGCCTCTACAGGACCGAGTTTTTCTATCTCAATCGAGTCGAGTTGCCGACGGAAGAGGATCAGTTTGAAGCCTATCGCAAGGTGGCTCACGAAGTGCAGCCCCACAGCGTGATTATCCGAACGTTGGACCTTGGCGGGGATAAATTCATGAGCTCCCTCAACCTTCCTGAGGAGCTCAACCCGTTTCTTGGATGGCGCGCCATTCGGTTCTGCTTGGAGCGTGAGGATATTTTCAAGACCCAGCTTCGAGCCATCCTTCGCGCCAGTGCGGAGGGCAACGTGCGGATGATGTATCCCATGATCTCGGGGTTGGAGGAGTTGCGGCGTGCAAACCGGTTGCTTGAGGACTGCAGAAACGAATTGCGCGAGGAAGGGCTGCCTTTCAACCCCGACATGGAAGTCGGCGCCATGATCGAGATCCCGAGTGCGGCGATCATTGCCGATGTGCTCGCCAAGGAGGTGGATTTTTTCAGTATCGGGACCAACGACCTCATCCAGTACTCCATTGCAGTCGATCGTCTCAACGAGAGGATCAGCCATCTCTACGAGCCCACGCATCCCGCGATCATCCGACTGATCCGAATGATTGTGGACGCCGGCCATGCTCACAGCCTTTGGGTGGGTGTTTGCGGGGAAATGGCGGGCGACATTCTGCTCGCCCCGCTTTTACTTGGATTGGGTGTGGACGAGCTGAGCACCGGCGCCGCATTGGTGCCACGGGTCAAGCGGGCCGTGCAGTCCTTGGACATCGCCGCATGTCTCAAGCTCATTGAGGACGTCAAACACGACGACAACGCGGCCTCGATTTTGGCCAAGTGCGAGGCCGTGGCGAGGTCCCATTACGGGGATCTTCTGTAGCGGCGGGCTGAGACCCGGCTCAGCGAGGTCTGTTCGGTCAAAGCCTGACAAGTTTTTTTTGGAATGCAGGAAAAGCCCCGGGCTTGTCCCCTGAATTGAAGTTCCCCCCATGTCAAAGCGGACGTCCGCCAAACGGATGGCAACAGACCGCTTTCCATCCGTGTAAAAATCCACTAGTCACCCACGCTCTTTCGCACCCCAAATCCTCTTCACTCATGGATCGCCCTCTCTACGCTTTAATTTTGGCCGGTGGCAGCGGGGAACGTTTCTGGCCGTTGAGTCGGCAAAAGCGTCCCAAGCAATTGCTCGCACTTTTTTCCGAAGTGACATTGATCGAGGCCACTCTGGCCCGGTTGGAGGGGCTTGTGCCCCGGGAAAACATTCTCATCCTCACCAATGCCGAGCAGGAGACCGCCATGCGCGCGCTGCTGGGGAGTTTTCCCTCTGAAAACATCCTCTCTGAACCGGCCAAACGCGACACGGCCGCCGCGATCGCTTTGGGGGTGGGCTGGATCGCCTCGCGTTCCCCGGACGCCACGATGCTCGTCCTGCCAGCCGATCATGTCATCCGCGATCAAGCCGGATTTCAAGAGACCCTCCGTGCGGCGGTGGCCGCTGCCAACAACGATGACCTGCTGGTGACGGTGGGAATTGAACCGACTTGGGCTTGCCCTGGATTCGGCTATATCGAACAGGGTTCCCCGGTGGAGTCGGGTGCAGCGGACGGGGCCGCCGAGGCAGCTGGGTCCCCCAAGGTGTTTGAAGTGGCGCGGTTCCGTGAAAAACCCAGCGCCGAATTGGCTGAGAGTTTTCTTAGCCAGGGCAATTTCCTCTGGAACGCGGGCATGTTCATCTGGACGGTACGCGCCATCACCGGGGCTTTCCGGGAGCATGTGCCGGTGCTGGCGGAGTTTGTGGATGCCGTGCGCAGTTGCGCGCATCTTGGCGAGTTTTTGCAGGGCGCGTTTCCGGCGCTCCCGAAGATCTCCATCGACTATGCGGTGCTCGAGAAAGCCAAACGGGTGTGGGTCGTGGAGGCGGGGTTCGACTGGGACGACGTGGGGAGTTGGACGGCGATGGCCAAGTATCTGGAGGAGTCGGGTTCGGGCAATTGCGGCAACGTGCAGTTGAGGACGATCGATGCCTCGCACAATCTTGTTTACTCCTCGCAGAAATCGCTGGTGGGCTTGCTCGGGGTGAGCGATTTGATTGTCGTGCAAACCGAAGACGCCCTTCTCATCTGCCACCGGAACGACTCGGAGAGAATCAAACAGCTCGTGGCGCAAGTTCCAGCATCACTCCAATGAAAAGGGCTCTCGGTATCGATCACGGCGACGCCCGCATCGGGCTGGCCATCTCCGATGAACTCGGGATGCTTGCGCATCCGCTCGAGACCATTCATGTCAAAGAGGTGCCCGACTCCATCGGGCGCATTGCACAGATTGTGGAACGCGACCAGATCGGCATGGTCATTGTCGGGATGCCGCGGAACATGGACGGGTCTTACGGTCCAGCGGCGGAAAAGGTGCGGGCTTACGTGGCTAAACTTCAGGAGCGGCTGGTGGGGTGCCCCGTGAAAGTGTGGGACGAACGGATGACCTCTGTGGCTGCGCAGCGTTTGCTCCATGAAAACGGGCGGAATGTGAAAAAGAGCCGACAGGTGATTGATCAGGTCGCGGCTCATCTCATTTTGCAGGGCTGGCTGGATTCCCAGTCGATGCTGGGTTAATCGGGGGGACTCTACCGGGATGTCGGCTGGCTCACCGTCCGTGCGGTTGCGACTGCTGATCGCTTACGACGGAAGCGCGTTTCGCGGATGGCAGAGCCAGGCTGACGGACGGGCTGTGCAAGACAGCTTGGAGCGCGCGGTTGCCGGTTTGTGGGGTGAACGCCAGGTGGTGCATGGCGCGGGTCGAACCGATGCGGGCGTGCATGCGTTTGGGCAGGTGGCGCATGTCGATGTGCCCAGGGATCGGATTCCCGAGAAACGCTGGCTTCCCGGATTGAACGCCTATCTTCCTGCGGAGGTGCGGGTCCTGAAGGTGCGCCGTGTCAGCCCGCAGTTTCATGCGCGGTTTGGGGCTCGGGGCAAACGCTACACTTATCGGATGTGCACCGGGGGGGTGCTTCCGCCCTTGGAGCTCGGGAGGATGTGGCATTTCCCATGCACTCTGGATCTGTCGCTTTTGCGGCAGGGCGCGGCGCTTTTAGTTGGCACTCACGATTTCGGGGCTTTTGCGGCGAACCGGGGGAATCCCGGGGAGAACACCGTGCGCACCGTTTCCAAAGTTGTCGTCCGGGCGAGAAGCGGGTTTGTGACTCTGGATTTTGAGGGAGACGGTTTTCTTTATCGCATGGTGCGGCTCATGACAGGAACCCTGATTCGCTGCGCGCGAGGCCAGGCGCCCGTGTCGTGGATTGGCGAGCTGCTCGAAGGCAAGGGAAGGAGCAAAACAAGTTTTGGGGCGCCCGCGCACGGGCTTTACCTGCGGCGGGTGCTTTACTGAGGAGCCGCTCCGACCGGCGGGACCGGAGGGGTTCCTGGAGAAACGGGGCGGATCACAATCGCATAAGGTTCGTAGGCGACCTCTGCGCGGGCCAGTTCCGCGGCATACCGCAGGACTTCCTTCAGGGGAGCGTTCGCGAGGCTCAATGTGATTTGGGTAGACGCCAACGCGGCCTCAGTGAGCACGAAACTCACGGGGGCGCTTTCCGGATAAAGTCGGGCGCACTGTTGCTTGAGAGATTCAAGGGCGTCTCCGAAGGAGACTTGGCGGAATTCCACTTTGGGCAGGACCATTGCGGCGAGCTCCTTTCCGCGCTGTGGCAAGGCTCCCATCGTCTTGGCCTGCGCGATTTTGATTCGGCGCAGGTAAGCAATGGCCACCGTGTTCCTTGGCTCGAGTTCATAGACCCGTTCAAACTGCCGTTTCGCGAGGGTCAGATCCCCTCGCAGGAATGCCGCCTGGCCTTCCTTGAGTAGTTCGGGGGTCCCTTGCGCGAGGGCCTGGACGGCGAGCAAGCCTGCAGCCGCTTGAACCAAGAGGATTCTGTGAAGCATTGCCATCGGCTGACAGTCGCCCGGGCGGGGCCAAAAGTCACGCCCACGGGTGGGTGCGTCCGCAGATGAACCGGGAATGCGTCGGCCGACTTTTGCGGCGCCGGTGGGGCCGATCAGACGCTTATGGAGGCCATCGTGAACTGAGACGGTGGGCGTCCAGCAGCGGGCCTCCGTGAAGCGCCAGGCTGGAGTGGCATGCATCGGGCGAGTTCATGTAAACGGGCACGCAAGCGCATCGGCCCCGGGGCGCAGAGGGTTCTCAACTGAGGGAGGCGAGTCCTCCAAAGGGATGAATTCTCTGAGGTGTGGTGAACGTTAGCGCGCCTGGCCCGAAGCGCCGTGCGTCTCAGCACCATCGCCGGAGGGCTCTTGTAAACGCACTTCCACTCCGTCCACAAGAGAGTCTGGCGGATTGGCAATCACATCATCTGAGGCGGTGATGCCCGAGAGAATCTCCACGGTGGGTCCCAGATCGCGGCCCAAGGTCACCTCCCTGAGAGCCGCCCGATGATCGCCCCCAACGACACCGACCCGGGCGCCTTCGGCACGGAAAAAGATGCATTGGGAAGGCAGACTCAGAGGAATGTTCGGCCGGGCATCATTGAGTTGCACCATGGCGTAGCTTCCCGCGAAAAGTTCCGCGTCTGTGTTGTCCACCTCCAACTCGGCCAAAAGAGTGCGAGAAACCGGGTCAAGAGCTGCCCCGGTGCGGACCACCTTTGCTGCGAACCTGCGCGAGGGCAACTCCGGGACGGTGAGGACTGCGCTCTGGGAAGCGGTCACGGCGCGGGCGTAACTCTGGGGAACGCGAACAAACACACGCAGTCGGCTGGTCTCAGCGATGCGGAAGAGGGGCCGGGCGGTGCCGGCATTCACGAGTTGGCCAAGGTCGAGTTGGCGTGCGAGCACCGTGCCCGCAAAGGGGGCTGTGATTTGGGCGAAGCGCTGGATCTCGATGAGGCGCTCCACGCGGGCCTGGGCTGCTTGCAGTGCGGCTTCTTTGAGCGCGCAATCCGCCCGCTTTTCCTCAGTTTCCTGAGGGCTCGCGGCGTGGTTGGCCACCAGATGCTCCCAGCGCTTGGCGGTTGTCACGGAGAGGTCTCTTGCCGCCTCGGCCTGCTTGAGTTCGGCCTGGGTCTGGGAGAGTTCCCGATCCAGATCCGGAGTGTCGAGTTCGGCCAGCAACTCACCGGCCTCCACCCGCGCCCCCAAATCCACCATCCACCGACGAACATAGCCGTTGGTCCGGGCATAAATCTCCGCCTCGACATGAGGCTTGAGTTCGCCGGAAAGCCGGAGCGGGGCCTCGGCTTTGGCGGGCGCGGCACGCACCACGCGGACCGTTTGAATGGCTAGGCTCCGTGTTTCCTCCCGCACAAATGCGCGTTGGCGCCACCGAGGCATCCCGCCAGCGAGCAGGCCTACTCCCATCAAAAGCAGGGTGCCCCAGAGCCACCGAGCGAGCTTGGGGGGCACCGTCGGGGCGTGGGCTTGTGGCTCCTCCCGCGGTGTCACCCGACTCGCTGCCGAAGGTTCGCTCATTGAAGAAAGATCATCGCGCATGTGTTGGAACGGGATGGGGCGGATCGGGTTGCGCCTCCGGTGCGACGCGACGCCGATGGAGCAGGTTAAAAACAGCGGGAACAAAAAACAACGTGGCGACTGTGGCAAAACAGAGGCCGCCGATCACTGCGCGGGCGAGGGGGGCATTTTGTTCGCCGCCCTCCCCCCAGCCAAGACTCATGGGCAGCATTCCTATCCCCATGGCTAGAGCCGTCATGAGGACCGCTCGGAGGCGGGTGATCCCGGCTGCGAGGGCCGCTTCAAACGGGAGCAACCCGCGGTTGAGTCGTTCCCGGGCGAAACTGACCACGAGCACCGAGTTCGCGGTGGCGACTCCGAGGCTCATGATCGCCCCCATCAAGGCTGGCACGCTCAGGGTTGTCTGTGTCAGGTAGAGAGCCCAGACGCCCCCGGCCATCGCGGCGGGCAGGGAGCTGATGATGATGAAGGGATCCAGCCAGCTTTGAAAGTTTACCACCAGCAACAGGTAAATGAGCACAATGGCGGCCGCCAAGCCTACGGCCAGCCCTTGGAAACTGCCGTGCATCGTTTCGGCCTGGCCACGGACGAGGATAAAACTGCCGGGCGCGAGTTCTTTTTTTGCCGCCTCAACGATGGGTTTGAGATCGCGGAACACGCCACCCAGATCCCGCCCGCTGACGCCCCCGAACACATCGATGACGGGGAGAACGTTGTAATGCGAGATAACGGCTGGGCATTGGGACCTGCGCAGCGTTGCCACGTTGGCGAGCAGTTGGCCGTCGATTTGGCCAAGCTGCCCGGGTTTAACCTGCAAACCCTCCAGCGCGTTGAGTGAGTCCATGGCGTGCTCAGGCGCCCGGATGTTCAGCAGGTATTGGATCCCGCTCGTTGGGTTCAACCAGTAGAGCGGTTGCACTTGGCCGCTGCCGCTCAGGCTCAAAAGCACCGAGTTAGCCACTTCCCGTTCGCTGAGGTTGATTTCCGCGGCCTTTTCCCGGTTCACATCCACCTGGATGCGCGGCTGGTCTGCGGGCTGTTGCACCCGGACATCGACGGCGCCCGGAATCGCACGGATTTTGTCGGCTAACCGCGCCGCAACGACGCGGTTGGCGTTCTGGTTGCGCCCGTAAATCTGGACGTCGAACGGCGCAGGTAATCCGAGGTTGAGTGTCTGGCTTACGATGTCGGCTGGCAGAAAATAGAACGTCGTGCCAGGGAACTCGCGGTTGAGTTTGAGCCTTAATTTGCGCGCATAGGCTTCGGTGGAGCCGTGCCCGTGTCGTAAGGAAACCAAAATATCCGCGTCCCCGGTGCCGATGAGCCCGCTGTTGGAGTAGCTCAAACTAATGCCTGAATTCGGGATACCAATGTTGTCGAGGATGCCCGCGAGTTCCTCCGCTGGAATCGCCTGACGGATGCTTTCCTCGACGGCATCGACAAGGCGCGCGGTTTCCTCAATTCGGGTACCGGTTCGGGCGCGTAAATGCAGGCGCAGCTGGCCGGCGTCCACACTGGGAAAAAAATCCTGCCCCAGTTGAGGCAAAAGGCAGAGCGAGCCCGCGCAGAGGCCGATGAAAATCCATGCAAACGCCGCGCGTCGCTGGAGCACGGTGAGGAGCAGGATCCGGTAGCCTTCGAGGAACCGACTGAAACGGCGTTCAAAACCGGTGTGGATTGCGAGGAACGGCCTTTTCCACGGGCTCACGCGTGCCGAGACGGGCTCGGCATGTGGTACGTCTCTGTAGAACCACATCACCAAAGTTGGGACCAGCGTGCGGGAGAGGGCGTAGCTGGCCAGCATTGCGAAAACCACGGCCTCAGCCAACGGCGCGAAGAGGTAACGGGCCACGCCGGTGAGAAAAAACATCGGCACAAACACGATGCAGATACAGAGCGTGGAAACAAAAGCCGGCAGGGCGATTTCCTCGGCGCCATCGAGAATGGCCTGTTCGAGTGGCTTGTGCATGGCCATCTGGCGATGGACATTCTCGATTTCCACCGTGGCGTCATCGACCAGGATCCCGACGGCCAGGGCGAGACCACCCAGGGTCATGAGGTTGATGGTTTCGCCCAGGGCGCTGAGGATGGCGATGGAGCAGAGCACCGCCAGGGGAATGGAGACCGCAATGATGACCGTGCTGCGCCAGGAACCGATAAACAGGAGAATCATCAGCGCGGTGAGAGCCGCCGCAATGACACCTTCCTTGAGAACCCCTTGAACGGCAGCTCGAACAAAAAGCGATTGGTCGGCGAACTCGCGAATTTCGACCTCTGACGGGAGCCCGCTGAGGATCCGCGGCATCTCACTTTTAACCCGGTCCACCACCTCGAGTGTGGATGCCATCCCGCTTTTGAGAACGGTGAGCAGGGCGCCGCGTTGGCCATCTTGGCGGACGATGTTTTGCTGCGGCTGATACCCGTCCCGGACCTGCGCCACCTCTCGCAGTAGAAGAGTGGATCCATTGATCCGGCGGATTGGCAGGGCGTTGAGGTCCTCCAGAATCCTTGGGCTACCGTTGAGTTCGATGTTGTATTCCGTGGAGCCAATCTTCGCCGTGCCGCTGGGTAGAATGAGGTTCTGGGCGTTGATGGCCTCGACGACATCCTGCGGATTGAGGTTCCTCGCCTTGAGCGCCGTTAGATCCAGATCCACCGAGACCACTCGGGTTTTCCCGCCGTAAGGCCAGGGAATCTGAGCTCCCTGCACCGTGGCCAGCCCCACCCGGATCTGGTTCTGGCCCAGATCATAAATCTCCTGCTCGGAAAGGGTTTTGCCGGTGATGCTGTATTGGAGGACGGGAACGGTGGAGGCGTTGTAGCGGATGACCAGAGGCGGGGTTTGGCCGGGCGGCATCTGACGCAGGATCGTCTGCGCGATAGCCGTGACCTGGGCTACTCCGGCGTCAACGGATGCCCCGGGGCGCAAAAAGACTTTGATGATGCCCACGCCGTTGTAGGCGTTGGATTCCAGGTGCTCGATGTCGTTGACCGTGGCGCTGAGCGAACGTTCGTGGTTGTAGATGATGCGCTGTTCGAACTCCTGAGCGTTGAGTCCCGCGTACTGCCAGATCACCGAGATAACGGGGATGTTGATTGCGGGGAAAATATCCGTCGGTGTGCGCAGGAGCAGGAGGGGGCTCATGAGCAACAGCGCCAGAGCCGCCACCACGAAGGTGTAGGGGCGGCGCAGTGCGAGGCGGACAATCCACATAAAAAAACAAAGGAAGAGATGATCGCTGGGCTACGGCCTCTGGAGCATAATCAAGCCCGTAACGCTGAGCGAGACGTCCCAGCCGCGCCAGAGTAAAGAACGAACGCCGGTCGATTTGTTCCAGACCAAGATAACAGGGACATTTCAAGAAAGCTCGGATGCAACCCAGCTCGCCTAGGCCAGCCATGCACCCCGGCGCAGTTGAATCCCTCGCCTGAATGAAGAAGTGCACAAATCTTAGCCCGGTAGCGGCGATGATCCTCACTCATTGCGACCTTGATCATCCCATTAAAAGCGGGCGGACCGGCGGTTTGTTAGAAGCAAAATAATCGCGCCTCGGGGCAGGGGACGAGTCACGGCGATTCCTTTTTCAGGGCATCCGTTGCGCGCCAGCACCCGGAACCTGCAGTCGCCTCGGGGCAGCCGCGTGGACTTCAACCCAAACCACCGGCTTCACCGCATCCAAAGGTGGGCTAAGGTGGGCAGAAGACCAGCAGACATCTTTCGATGGCAATCCAGAACCGACAGGCCCCGACCGTGGCACCCCGGTGGTTGCCATGCGGATCGGTGAACTCTGCGGTGACCGTTGTCCCAGCCCGGACTAGCGGACTTGGGGCAAAAGAAGGGAGAGCAAATCGGTGATTTTCACACGATCCTGCTTCATCGAATCGCGATGGCGCAGAGTCACCGTGCCTTCGAGCTCCGGACCGTTCTCGCCGACGGTGTCGAAATCAACGGTGACTCCGAAGGGCGTGCCCGCTTCGTCCTGGCGCCGGTAGCGTCGTCCGATGGCCCCTCCGTCATCATAGAACACACTCATGTGAGGCCGGAGCAGGTCGCGGACTTCGAGCGCTTTTTTCACCAGCTCGGGCTTGTTTTTGAGCAAGGGGAAAACGCCCACCTTGATCGGGGCCACCCGGGGATGAAACCGCATCACCGTGCGCAGCTCGGCTTTGCCCTTTTCATCGGTGACCTCCTCCTCGTCGTAGGCGTTGCAGAGCAGAGCCAGGATGAGGCGGTCCACACCGGCGGAAGGTTCAATCACATGCGGCACGTATTTGGCGCTGGCTTCCTGATCGAAGTATTCCATCGATTTGCCGCTGTGCCGCTGATGCTGGGAGAGATCGAAATCACCGCGGGCTGCGATGCCCTCGAGCTCCTGGGTGCCGAACGGGAACTTGTAGAGAATGTCCACACACGCCCGGGCGTAATGGGCGAGTTCGTCCTTGTTCTGCCAGTACTCCTCCAGCGAATGCCGGGGCAGTCCGATGGATTCATACCAGCGCAGCCGCTGTTCGACCCAGTATTTGTGCCAAAGTTCCCAGCCCCAGTTGGGTTGCGGTTCGCCCTCCGGCGATGCATCGCTCAGGGACGCCACCTTCCCGGCCTGTTTCTCCACGACCTCGTCGGGTTTGATGAAAAACTCGAGCTCCATCTGCTCAAATTCGCGGGACCGGAAGGTGTAGTTCCTCGGGTTGATCTCGTTCCGGAACGCTTTGCCAATCTGACAGATCCCGAAGGGCACTTTCTGCCGGGCTGTATCCACCACGTTCTTGAACTGCACGAAAATCGCCTGAGCGGTTTCGGGCCTTAAATACGCGACGTTCTCAGAGCTTTCGGCGGCGCCGATGTAGGTTTTGAACATCAGATTAAACATCTGAGGCTCGGTGAACAGGGAGCCGTTCTCTGGGTTGTAGCGCGTGGTTCCCTCGAGTTTCTCAGTCGTCTCGCCCAGTAATTCCGGGTCGGTCAGACCGCGCTGGGAATAATACTGTTTGGCGACTTTCCGGGCACTCTCCGGGGGTTTGCCCGCCGCCAGCAGCACCGAGTAGGGTTCCTCGACCGTGGAGCCCTCCGTGGAACGGGCCCCGGTGTAGAAATAGGCAACGCCGTTCTGCGGGTCGATCTGATCGGACCGGTAGCGTTTTTTGGTGAGCAAACAGTCCACCATCGGGTCGGCAAACGTGTCCACGTGGCCCGAAGCCTTCCAGATTTGGGGATGCATGATGATGCTCGCATCGAGGCCCACCACGTCCTCCCGGTAACGCGTCATGGACTGCCACCAGAGCTCTTTGACGTTGCGTTTGAGCTCGGACCCGAGCGGGCCGTAATCCCAGAAGCCGTTGAGGCCCCCGTAGATCTCGCTGGATTGAAAAATAAACCCGCGCCTCTTGCAGAGGCTGACGATTTTTTCCATGCGCGAAACACTCGAAGGGACCTGGCTCATAGGGGGCTGGAAAGTGAGGAGGGCTTCGATAAGTCTCAAGCCCAAAACTCCGGAGTCGCATGAGGATGTCACCTGTGTATGGTTCAGGGCACCATGCCCCATTACGAAAATTACCGCTCCCGTACGGCCGAATTGCCGAGCATGCGGCGCTGGGTTTTTAGGGCGTTTGTCCTCTCGCTCCTCATCCATGGGGGGCTCTTCGTGTTCTTCCAATTCAAGCAAATCGAGGCATTTACACCGCCACCCCCGCCGGACGAGCCGATCCGGTTTGTGGTCAACAAGGTCACCATTGATCCCAAGTTGCTCCAGCCGCCGCTTAAGGAGACCCCCAAGGTGACGGCCAAGCCTCAAACCGACTCGATCGTGATTCCTCAGGAAAAACCGGAGCCCCGGGAGATTCAATTAAAGCCGCAGTCGGCGGAGCTCGCGTCGCCGATTCTGGGCGAGAAACCCAAGGCAGCTCCCGTGAATCTTGAGGCGCTCATGAAAAAAGACGCCAGCACTTCAGGGGACCGCGATTTGGGCACGATTGCCTCGACGCTCTTGAGCAGCACGGTGAAATCCCCAAACCAACCCTCCCTCCAGGTTCCTCCATTGAACAAGGTGAGCGTAGAGGGCGGAGGCGGGATCCCCGGGCGTCAATCGCTCGATGAAGCACTGGCGTCGGCGGGTCAACCCACGGGGCATGAGCAACCGGTGGCGATGCCAGGGGGGGCTTTGTTTGAGCACGGCAAAGCGGAACTGCGCCCTGATGCGCTGCAAGCCCTTCAAAAGGTGGGACAACTCTTTCTGCTCTACCCGGATGCCGTGTTTCTCATTAGCGGGCATACCGACTGGACCGGCACCGTGGAGTTCAACCGGGTACTCAGCGAGGAGCGGGCGGACGCGGTAAAGCAGTGGTTGGTGGCAGCCATGAAGATTGCGCCCGAACGGATTCAAACCGTTGGGCGCGGGAGCGCCGATGCCCTCGTTCCCGCGGACCGCTCGGTGGAAGAGCAACAGCCCAACCGGCGTGTGGAAATCCTCATTCGCCCCCTTCAAAAATGAGCGATCCCACGGGGTGTGAGGAGATGGGCAAGTTTGTTCAAGGGCTTGTGGACGATGCCGATCTGCGGGCTTGGTTTGACTCTTTTGAGGAGGTCGATGAATACGCCCGTTGCTCCGAGTTTCTTGGCCTCGCCCAGCGGATGGAGGCCGCCGGAGAACATCCCGAGTTGATCCGAACCACATCGCGCTTGGCGGACCCCGGCGTTTATTCAAGCGTCCGGGAGATGCTCCAAGCGCGGATCCACGAGCGGGTGAGGGGATCCGGCCCGTGACGTTCCGCCCGTGACGCCATCCAGCGGGTGCCGCAAAAGCTCAGGATTCTTCGGCGACCTTCCCATGACTGTGCTGTTCCACCCAGGGCAGAGTAGGGGCTCGATCAATGGCCATCCATTCCGGGACCGGTTCTGCAGACGGGATTCTTTGTTACCGAGTGAAGGGCGGATCCGCTAGGGAAAGAGTTCTTTTTAGACACTCGGGAATTCCCGGCTGAGCCTCGTTTCTCAAACATTCACAGCCGCATGCCCTCCCCCTTTCATTGCCCATGGAGGCCCCTCTCTTGCAGCTCAATCAAATCCTCAAATCCTTTAGGGCGTGGGTGCCGGTCATAGGAGCACTCGATGAAATCAAACGCAGATGCACAGTTTGTCTGGCCCCAGCCGTGCCCGGAGTAGGAACCGCAAGGAACGCAAAGAGCACAAAAAATCTGAGGTTGAAAATCCCTCTGCGATCTTTGCGGTCTTTGCGGTGAACTCAAGTGGGCGTGCTCCGCTTTTTTGGACAGCGTAAAAGGGCACTGGGTATCCAGCGCTTCTGACGTTCCTCTTCCGGCCTTGACCGGGAAAATACCAGGCTTCGCTGCCACAGTGAGGATTCATGGAGCAAACCTCCCGTGAAGAGGCGGTGAAATTGCAGGGGGCCAGCACTTGAGAGCCCCCAAGGTGCAATGCATGGGTGAAAAAAACTTGCCACGGTATACCGTTTTTGTCACTATAACGGTATACCGAATGAAGTTGCCCTCTTCCACAAAACTCCGTTCCGATCATGCTGCAGCGGTTCTCCGTAGTCGCATTATTGATGGAGTTCTTGAACCCGGCACTCTGCTGGCAGAGTCGGCGGTAGCCAAGGAGCTGGGCTTCAGCCGTGTACCTGTTCGGGAAGCATTGTTCGCGCTGGAACGGGATAGCCTAGTGGAATTCAGCGAGTCGGGGCGGGCTTACGTGAGGACGCTTTCGTCGAATGACTTTCAAGAACTGTATGCGTTGCGTCTCGCGCTGGAACCAGTTGGTGCGCATTTAGCTACACCGGCTCTGCGCGAAGACTCCTCGCGTCTTGAAGCGAACATCACGGCCACCAGCCATGCACCCACATTACTCCAACTTGCCCATCTCGATCTGGATTTCCATGACATCATTCTGGATGCATCGGGAAACGGTCGACTGCTCAAGCTGTGGCATTCATTGCGCGGTGAAATGGAGCTTTGGCTGGGGCAATTGAACCGTTCAAAACAACTTCAAACCCACGGCATGCGCGATGCGACGGTGTGTAGCCATGCGAAGCTGGTGCAGGCGTTCAGGACCAAATCCCCAGACCAGTGCGAGCGCCTGATGCGCCACCACATCGTCGGCTGGAGCGAATGGCTGCCGACATCGGAGGTAATGAAATAGCCGCTCACCAACGCTTACCTCGTCGGCAAACAACCAAACACACGACTATGCCAAAAATTGCTATCACCGACTACACCTTCCCCGATCTCAGCATCGAGGAGTCCATTCTCCGCACCGAGGGGATCGAGGTTGTTTCCTTTAAGGAAAAGCGCTCCCCATCTGAACTCGCTGATCTTGTGCGAGACGCCGATGCCGTCATCTCCCAATTCGCTCCCGTGAACGCCGAGGTGGTGAACGCCATGGCCAAGGCGAAGGCCATCGTGCGCTATGGTATCGGCTTCGACAATGTTGATGCCGTCGCCGCGCGCGAGCGGGGCATCCCGGTGTGCAACATCCCTGACTACTGCATTGACGAAGTGGCGGATCACACTCTCGCCTTCATGCTCGCAATCACGCGTCAAGTGGTGCCCAACGCGTTGCACCTGCGCGAGGGTCATTGGGGCCTCGCTACGCCACTGACTTCGATGTCTTCGCTGAGGCATCTCACGGTCGGTATTGTGGGTTTTGGACGGATCGGGCGTGAGGTCGTGAGCCGCCTGCTAGCGTTCAAGACGCGTGTGCTAGTTTTTGACCCCGTGGTGGCACCGGATGAAATTGCCGCTTCTGGAGCGGTGCCCACTGGGTCTTTCGATGAGTTACTCGCGCAAAGTGACATCGTCTCACCGCATTGCCCATCCACGCCGAAGACGAAGCAACTGTTCAACTCCGCGGCGTTTGAGAAAATGAAACCGGGCTCCATTTTCATCAATGTGGGTCGGG
>JBEIUI010000176.1:0-3535 GCA_040374425.1 Verrucomicrobiia bacterium
ACCCCTCACCCCTCACCCCTTTCCTCCCCTCGCTCATGAGCGAACTTCTCACAGCCATTGACACCCATCCTTTCACCCGAGGAATCCCCCCGCGCTACATGCACCTCCTCTCCCGGTGCGCTCTTTTCGAGCGTTTCGGCGTCCAGCAACCCATCTTCGAGGAAAACTTCGAAGCCACCCGGTTTTACCTCATCAAAAGCGGTCGGGTCGCACTCCAGACATTTGTGCCCACTCGGGGCCCCACCACCCTCGAGACCCTGCACGCGGGAGACGCCCTGGGCTGGTCCTGGCTTTTCGCTCCCTACCGCTGGCATTTCAGCGCCGCCGCCATCACCCCCGTCGAAACCGTGTCGCTCTGCGCGCGCACATTGCGCGAGGAGATCGAGGAGAACCACGACTTCGGCTACGAAATCGTTCTGCGGGTCAGCCGGGTTCTTCTCGACCGGCTCCAAGCCACCCGCACCCGATTACTCGAGCTCTATGAGCCTCCTCTCTGAGCCAATCCCCCAGCCCGAGCCTCTCGGCGAAGCCATGCGGCCCACGCCCTACCGGCTCGTCAGACGCCGGCGCGAGACACACGACACGGCCACATTCGAGTATGTCCCGGCGGGCCCCGAACAACTCCCTGCCCTCGCTCCCGGCCAGTTCAACATGCTCTCCGTGTTCGGCGTCGGTGAAGCCGCGTTCTCCTCCTGCGGGGACTCTCAGCGCCCGGGCGCGTTCGTCCACACCATTCGCGCCGTGGGCACTCTCACACAGGCCATTCACAGGCTCAAACGCGGGGCAATGATCGGATTACGCGGCCCGTTTGGAAAACCCTGGCCCCTGGCTCAAACCGCCGGAAAAGACGTGTTACTCATCGCAGGCGGCCTGGGCATTGCCCCCCTTCGGGGCGCCCTCTGGAGCCTGATCAAAGCCGCCGATCCCCCGCGCCGCGTCACCCTCCTCTACGGAGCCCGCTCCCCGGTCGACCTCGTTTACCGGCACGAACTGCGGCACCTGCGGTACTTGGGTAAACAGCCCGTTTTTCTCACCGTCGATCGCCCCGACCGTCTCTGGCACGGTCATGTCGGCGTGGTCCCCAAGCTTCTCACACTGGCCGCAGTGGATCCCGCACAAACGCTCGCCCTGGTCTGCGGCCCGGAAGTAATGATGCGATTCACCGCGCGCGCCCTGGGGGTGCTCGGGCTTGAGGACCCGCAAATCTATCTTTCCTTGGAGCGCAACATGAGCTGTGCCCTAGGCTTCTGCGGCCATTGCCAGTTCGGCTCGGCTTTCATCTGCCGGGACGGCCCGGTGTTCCGATACGACCGGGTCCGTTCCTGGCTCGACATCCCCGAACTATGAAGCCTGCGGCGACACCCAAGCTGGCTGTCTGGAAATTCGCCTCCTGCGACGGCTGCCAACTCAGCCTCCTGGACTGCGAAGACGAACTGCTCGCCGTAGCCGATGCCGTGCAAATCGCGCACTTCGCCGAGGCCACCCGCAGCGTTGTCGCCGGCCCCTACGACCTCTCCCTCGTAGAAGGCTCCATTACCACAGCGGCCGATGCGGAAAGAATCCAAGAGATTCGGCGGATCTCCCGCTCCGTTGTCACCATTGGCGCCTGCGCCACCGCCGGCGGGATCCAAGCACTGCGGAACTTCAGGAACGTGCGGGAGTTCACAGAACACGTCTACGCGCACCCCGAGTTCATCGACACCCTGGAAAAATCCACGCCGATTTCCGCGCATATCCGGGTGGATTTCGAGCTGCACGGATGCCCCGTGAACAAACACCAACTCCTGGAGGTCATCAGCGCTTTTCTGGCCCGGCGCAAACCCAACACCCCGCCGCACCCGGTCTGTATGGAATGCAAACGGAGGGGCACCGTCTGTGTCATGGTCGCCCACGCTACCCCCTGCATGGGGCCCGTGACACACGCCGGCTGCGGCGCGCTCTGCCCGGCCTATCAGCGCGGCTGTTACGGGTGTTTTGGCCCGAAAGAAACCCCCAACACCCGCGCCTTCTCCGATTACTGCAGGGGGGCGCCGCTCGGAATCGACCACGCCACTTTGTCCCGCCTGTTCTCCACATTCAACGCCGCCGCTGAACCCTTCCAAAAGGAAAGCAGTGCCCACAAACCCTGACCATGCCGACGCGCGTTATCCAAGTCGATTCACTTGCCCGAGTCGAAGGCGAGGGCGCACTCTTTATCCGGCTCTCGGGCAAAACCGTGCTCGATGTGAAACTCAAAATCTTCGAGCCCCCGCGTTTCTTCGAGGCGTTCCTCCGGGGCCGTCACTTCACGGAAGCTCCCGACATCACAGCCCGGATCTGCGGCATCTGCCCGGTCGCCTACCAGATGAGCGCGGTTCACGCCATGGAGGACGCCTGCGGCTTCCAAATCTCCCCGGCTCTCCGCGCCCTGCGCCGCATCCTCTACTGCGGCGAATGGATCGAAAGCCATTCCCTGCACATCTGCCTGCTGCACGCCCCGGATTTCCTCGGCTACGACAGCGCCATTTCCATGGCAAAAGACCACCCGCACATCGTCCAGAGGGGGCTCCAGCTTAAAAAAGCCGGAAACGAAATCCTCGCCACGATCGGCGGCCGCGAAGTGCATCCCGTCAACGTCCGGGTCGGAGGGTTTTACAGGATCCCAACCCGAGCCGACCTGAGCCCCCTCGCCGAGTCCTTGAAACGGGCCCGGGATTCCGCCTTGGAGACCGTGCGTTGGGTGGCCGGGTTCGAGTTTCCCGAACTGGAATTGGCCCCGGAATTTGTCGCCCTAAAGCACCCGGAACAATACCCCCTCAACGAGGGCCGGGTCGTCTCCCAGAGCGGACTCGACATCCCGGCCGCCGAGTTTGAAGCCCATTTCACCGAGGAACACCTCGCGCATTCCACCGCACTCCACTGCCGGATGAACGGGCACGGGATCTACTCCGTGGGTCCCCAAGCCCGATACAACCTCAACTTCGCTCAACTCGCGCCCATAGCCAAAGAGGCGGCCCTGGCAGCCGGGCTCAACCCCTTCTGCACCAACCCTTTTCAAAACATCGTCATCCGCAGCGTCGAAGTCCTCCACGCCTGCGACGAAGCGCTCAGGCTCCTCTCCGAATACGAACCGCCCCCACCCACACCCCCGCTCCAACCCCGAGCCGCGGTGGGCCACGCCTGCACCGAGGCACCCCGGGGCCTGCTCTATCACCGATACCGGATCGATGCGGAGGGCATCATCCAGGAGGCCCGGATCATTCCGCCCACTTCACAAAACCAGAAAGCCATCGAACGCGACCTCTGGAACTTCGTAACGGAGCACACAGACCTTTCAGATGCCGAGCTCGGGTTCCGTTGCGAACAAGCCATTCGCAACTACGACCCCTGTATCTCCTGCTCAGCCCATTTCCTTAAACTCAACGTCCAACGCGTCTGAAAACCGCCCTTTAACAGATCCCCGCGAAGCACAGGCCCAGCCGCACCCCAGCCGCACCCCAGCCGCACCCCAGCCGCACCCCAGCCGCACCCCAGCCGCACCCCAGCCGCACCCCAG
>JBEIUI010000096.1:0-13838 GCA_040374425.1 Verrucomicrobiia bacterium
CCGGTGTCGCCCATCATCCAGAAGTTGTCCTTCTTGTTCCCGTTGACGATCTGCACGGCCGGGTCAAGCCCTGCCGCCCGGAATTTCTCGGCCCAGAAATCCCACGCCTCCTGGTCGAACTCGCTCGGGTCGTTCTTGGATTTGTCGGGCGCATACACCGTGGCGTAGAGCCGGTTGGCCGGGAATTTCCAGCGGTTGACCACCAGCTCCCATGCCCAGTCGATCGCCTCCTTTTTGAAGTAATCGCCAAAGGACCAGTTCCCGAGCATCTCGAAGAACGTGTGGTGATAGGTGTCCAGCCCCACGTCGTCCAAATCGTTGTGTTTGCCTCCCGCACGGATGCATTTCTGGGTGTCCGCGGCGCGCCCCGGACGATACGGGCACTGGACCTGGCCCAGAAAGATCGGCACGAACTGGTTCATGCCGGCGTTGGTGAAAAGCAGGTTGGGCGAGTCCGGCATCAGGCTCGAGGAAGCAACGACGGCGTGCTCCTTGGATGCGAAGAAATCGAGGAAAGATTGGCGGATCTGGGCGCTGGTAAGCATGGCGCTGGTTAAATTCGTGGGTGGCAGAGACAAAGGGCCGGGAAGTTAGCCGATACCGGGCAAAGGTAAAGTGCGCGCGCCGGGCGCCCCATGTTTCCGCCGCGCTTCGCCGCCTCGATGCCCGGGATTCGGGCCAGCTACCGATCTCCCGGACGCGCTCCGCCCTTTCCAGGAAAAACAGCTCCAAGCCGCCAGGCGCCACCGTGCAAAACGCTCAGTTCCGCTTCCGAAGCCTGGGTGCGCCGGTCGCCGTTTTTCTCTCTTTACCCGCAGACGTTGGTTGCTTCGGCAGGGACTCAGGTTTGACCGGGGAGCTGGGAGATTCAACGGGCGCAGGCTCCCCCAGATCGATGCCAAAGAGGGCGCTCAGATCCGCGTTATCCAGCCCCGAACCCCCGGCGGGCGGGCTGCCCAAGGCTGTTTGCGCGCCTGCAGAAATGATTTCCATCGGGTCCACACCGCGCAACCGGAAAAAAAGCGCCGGGTCGTTGTCAAACTTCACAGCCACTCCGTAAAGCACTGCGGCCACGTGTTTGCACATGTCCGCCCAGTCCGGGCAGTTGCAGGAAAAGCGGATCTCCCCCGGCCTCGGGAAAAGGCCGCGGTCGGGGTCGGCAACGACCCGGAGGACGCCGTCGCCGAGTTTTCCAGCGAGCAGATCCAGGAGGCTGCCGACCTGTCCGGCACACGCCTCCTGGAGGTCTTTCCAATCGGGCTTGGCCAGCGCGCGGATGGTGACTTGGACTTCGTAAAGCCTCGAACCGGCCACCTGGGCGCTTACCACCCCGGGCTCAACGGTCAGGTTATAGACGTTGCCCTGGCGCAGGTAACTCCGCCCCCGCGGCAGCCGGGATTCGTAGTCCTGGTAGGACTCCAGATGGCGGCACCATGCCTTGCCCCAGAAATTGCGGACCAGATGCGCGGTCCCCCTCGGAGCCACCAGCGGCTCAAGCACCTCGCCCTTTTTCCGGCGCCGCTCCAATTCCGTGTTGAGCGTCTCCCGGCGTTGACGGGCCTCATCATAGGCATCCCAAGACATCAGACCCTCCTAATCCAGCGGCTGCGCATTGTCCAGAGACCCGCCCGGACTCCGGTGCCGTCACAGGAGCGGGGGGCCCCTGCGTGCCGGGCTCTTTTTTGGGAAAACAAAACGCCTTTTGAAGCCGGCAGGAGCCGCGGATCCGCATGGCGGCAAATCCTCCCTTTACAACCTCAAACCAGTTCAGCAAAGACAAGGGTGTGGAGGGTCGCATTGTCCGTTCGGACGGAGCCTCTGCGCTCCAGAACCTGTCGAACCACCCCCTCCTGACACCCCCCGTTTTCCCATGGAAAAGCCGCTACCCAAGACCGCGATGACGCCCCTCTCGAAATCGGCTGCCGCAATCGTGGCCACCCTCTTGGCCGGGCTGCCCTTGGCGAGCCCAGCCGAGACCCTCCCCGCAGCGGCAGCCGATGCGCAGCTGAGTCTCCCGGGCGCGCCGACGCTGCCGTTCGGAATCGTGCCCGGAGCGTTACCGACCAAGCCACCAGGCCTTGGCGACCCGGAGTTTCCGCGTCCTGAGGAGGTAACCAAAGACTACACCCAAGTGGTCTCCACGGTGGACGCGGCGCCGAGTTTTTACAAAGTGTGGAGGCGGAACAAGGACGAGCAGATGCTGGCGGAACTGCCTCGCGATTTTGCCAACCAGAAACATTTCATCGCGCTGACCGTGGCGGGGGGCGAAAGCTATGCGGGACTACAGGCGGGCGAGTTGTATGTGTATTGGGCGGTATACGGAAAGAAACTGGCGCTGATCGAACCCAACTTGGACGTGCGGTCCACGGGCGACGACCCCTCAAAATCCAGCGTGAAACGGCTTTTTACCGACCGGGTGATTCTCGAGATACCGATTGTGGCGTGGGACAGAAACATGGGCGGCCCGATCATCGACCTGGACGAGCTGGTGGTGGGTCAGCCCGAGAAATTCTTCGGCCCGCTGGCCCGGGGATTCAACAAAGGGCTCTACAAGCTCAAAACCGTCAAAGCCTTTCCCCAGAACGTCGAGATCGGGATCGAGGCGCCCGTTGGCGGCGGCCAGTTAAAGACCTTCCACTACAGCTTCAGCCTGTTGCCGGATAAAACCGGATACACCTCCCGGGACGCCGACACGCGCGTGGGTTATTTCACCACCAGCTTCAACGATTTCGGCAAATTCACGCCGGACCAGACCCGGACCCGTTTCATCAACCGCTGGCATTTGGAGAAGGCCGATTCGTCACTCAAACTCAGCCCCCCCAAGACGCCCATTATTTTCTACGTCGAACACACCACGCCGGTGCGCTACCGGCGCTGGGTCAAAGAAGGCATCCTTGCCTGGAACAAGGCGTTCGAGCGCGTGGGCCTGATCAACACCGTCGAGGTCCGGTTTCAGGACGCCGCCACCGGCGAACACATGGAGAAGGATCCGGAAGACGTCCGGTATAACTTCGTGCGCTGGCTCAACAATGGCGTTGGCACCGCCATCGGGCCATCCCGGGTGCATCCACTCACCGGGCAGATCCTCGACGCGGACATCATCCTCACCGACGGCTGGATCCGCCACTGGTGGAGCCAGTTCCACGAGGCCATCCCGCAAACCGCCATGGAAGGCATGAGCGAGGACACCCTCGCCTGGCTCTGGAATCACCCGCAATGGGATCCCCGGATCCGACTCGCCCCGCCCGCGCAACGCGAAGCGCTTTTGGCCGAACGCAAATCCGCGCCCGCAGAGCCTCGCGCACCCCAAGCCAAGGGGCAATCCATGGAGGCGCAGAGATTTATGGGGACTGGCAACGAGTTTGACGGTCTGATGTCCCGGTATTCGCAGAAGATGGGCATGTGCATGGCGCCCAATTGCAAATCTCTGGGCCTTGCACAGATGGAGCTGAGCCGTGAAACGCTCGGGGATTCCGCCATGGGCATTCATCCCGCCGACCAGTCGCTGGACGGCATCCCGGAGTCCTTCATTGGGCCGCTGCTCGTCGACTTGGTGGCCCATGAAGTGGGGCACACCCTTGGGTTACGTCACAACTTCAAGGCCTCCTCGATCTACAGCTTCCAAGAAATCAATAGCTCGGAAATCAAAGGCAAAAAGCCGTTTGCAGGGAGCGTCATGGATTATCTGCCCGTGAACGTGGTGGCCGGAAACGATCCCGCCAAGAAAGGCGACTTCGGAATGATTGGCGTAGGGCCTTATGACGAGTGGGCCATCGAATTCGGCTACAGCTTTGAAAAAGATCTCAAGCCCATCCTCCAGCGCGTGGCCGAGCCCGAGTTGGCTTATGCTACCGACGAAGACACTTGGGGGCCCGATCCCCTGGCGCGCCGCTATGATTTTGGCAAGGATCCCCACGCTTACGCCCTCAATCTCATTGAGCTCACCAAGGAACACCGGGCCCGGCTCCTGGATAAGTTCGTCAAGGAAGGCGATTCCTGGGCACGCGCGCGCCGCGGCTACGCGATGACCCTCATGACCCAAGCCAACGCCCTCTCAATGATGTCCTCCTGGCTGGGCGGCACGTTTGTGAGCCGTGACAAAAAGGGCGACAAAAACGGGCGTACCCCGGTTCAGCCCGTTCCGGTGGCGCAACAGCGCCGAGCCCTGGAGTTTTGTATCCGGCACAGCTTTAACGACGACGCCTACGGATTGGATCCCAAGTTGCTGGCCCACCTCACCACCGACAAATGGTGGGACGGCGACCAGTTCCGGCTTCTCTTCGACGACGGCACGTGGAACGTGCACGACACCGTGCTCGGGATCCAAGCCATGACACTCACGAGCATCATGAACCCCAGAAGACTGGCGCGCGTGTATGACAACGAGCTGCGGATCCCTGCGGACCAAGACGCCCTGACCCTGCCCGAGCTGCTAAAGACCCTCCACGACGCCATCTGGACGGAACTCGGCCAATGGCAGGAGGGCGCCGCCTATGACGTTCGAAAACCGTTCGTCTCCAGCCTGCGCCGCAACCTGCAACGCGAACATCTCGACCGGCTAATCGACGTGGCCACCCACAGCGAGTGGGCCCGATTAAGTCCCGCATACGCGCCCATCAGCGACTTGGCCACCACCCAGCTCAGCGCGCTGCATGACAAGCTCGCCGCCCTGGCCGGCAAAAACCTCGACCCCTATTCCCAAGCCCATTTCCAAGCCGCCCAACGCCGGATCCAGAGCGCGCTCGAAGCCCGGGTTCTCGTCCGGTAACGCCCCCGCTTCCCTGCGGCCGCGGGGCCCCGCGCGAATCAATGGGCGCTCCACATGCGTCAGCCAAGCGCCCTCGGGGTTCTCGCACGCGCCGCTGCTCAAGAGGGACCGCTTGGCAAAGAAGCGGTTGCCTAGTTTGAGGCCAACCGGCAACGCCTGAAGTCCGCTCCCACAACGAGGAAGTTCGTGACCTCGCAGGGGGACACCAAGCCGGGAAGCCCCGCCATCGGCGCCGAGCCTGCCATCCTCCCGGAACAACGGCGTCTTTTCGTTTTCAAAAGACGAACCCCGCGAAGCCAGCCCGCTCAGAGCGCCGCCGCCCGCAGATCCAGCCGGACGAGCGCCAGCAGCTCTTCGTTGCTCATGTCGGTGAGCAGCTTTTCCGCTCCGCCCTCGCCGGAGAGCAGATCCTCGGCAAGCGCGCCCTTGCTCGCGATCAACGCGGCCACCTTCTCCTCAATCGTGCCGGGACAGACGAACTTGTGCACCAGTACGTTGCGTTTCTGGCCGATCCGATACGCGCGGTCGGTCGCCTGGTTTTCGACGGCCGGATTCCACCACCGGTCGAAATGGATGACGTGGCTGGCGGCGGTGAGGGTAAGCCCGGTGCCACCCGCCTTGACGCTGAGCACGAAAAAGGGCGGCCCGTCCGGACGCTGGAACTCCTCCACAAGCCTCGACCGGAGCCGGACCGGGGTGCCGCCGTGGAGCACCAGGCCGGGCTGGCCGAAGATCGGGGCAAGATGGGCCGCCAATGGCTCGGTCATTTCGCGGAACTGGGTGAACACCAGACAACGTTCCTGGCGCTCCGCCAGCTCGCCCGCCAGCTCGGTGAGCCGCAGAAACTTGCCGCTGTCCCCGGCACCAAACCGGCCGTCACCGCTCCAGTGGCTGGGGTGATTGCAGACCTGCTTGAATTTGACGAGGTAAGACAGCACCAACCCGCGGCGTTGGTTGGGGTCGAGCGTCGGGCTGGCCAGCTCGGCTTTGAGTTGTTCGACCAGCCTGCCGTAGAGCACCGCCTGTTTCTTGGTCAGTGCGCACCGTGCCTCCACCTCGGTCTTGTCCGGTAGGTCGGAAATGATCCGTCTGTCGCTCTTGAGCCGCCGCAGCAGGTAGGGGCCGATCAGCCGCCGCAGCGCGCCGTAGCCCTCCCGCGCCATGCGTTGGCTGGCTTGCGCGAACTCCACCGGTTTCCCCAGCAACCCCGGGTTGAGGAAATCGAACAGGCTCCAGAGATCCCCAAGGCGGTTCTCCACCGGGGTGCCCGTCAGCGCCAGACGCGCCCGGGCCCGGATTTTTTTGACGCTGCGCGCTTGGGCCGTGCCGGGGTTCTTGATCGCCTGCGCCTCGTCGAGCACCGCCAGATCCCAGTCCGCCTCCAGAAACGCCGGGGTGCGTTGGAGAACGCCATACGTGGTCAGCAGAGCGTCCCAGCCCAGGAGAGACGCCCGGGGATCTTCTGCCAACGCCCGGAGCGTCTCCTTGGACTCGGCCGAGGGATGCCCGGGCAGGACCCGCAGATGGGGGGCAAACTGCCGCAGTTCGCGGATCCAGTTGCCCAGGAGGGAAGCCGGCACCACCACCAGGCTCGGCCGGGTATCGGCTCCGGCGGGGCGCGCCCTGCGCAGACAGAGCAGCGCGATGACTTGCAGGGTTTTACCCAGACCCATGTCGTCGGCGAGACAGGCGCCAAGCCCAAGCCGGCTGAGCCGGTCAAGCCATGCGACACCCCGCTCCTGATAAGGCCGTAGCCGGGCTTGGAGCCCCGGCACTGGCTCGCCCTCAGCCGGTTCGCGCAGCTCCTCCAGCAAAGCCCGGAAACCGTCGCCGGCCACCACCTCGGACCAATCCCGGCCCGAGCCCGAGTCGACGTCCAAGGCAGCCACCGGGACGGCGCCGGGGAAGCCGGCCAGCCAGCGCATCCCTTCATGGAATGACAACGCCCCGGACTGATGCGCGGCCTCCACTTTTGCCCAGTGCTCGAGCACGCGGTCGAGCTGTTCGTGGTCCACCTCCACCCATTGGCCGCGCAGGTTGACGAGCCCGGTTTGCGAAGCGCGGATCTGGCGGCGTTCCTCCTCGGTAAGAGGCGCGCCGTTGAGAGTCAGGCCAGCCTTGAATGAAAGCATCGCATCGAGCCCTACTCCGGCCTTGGGCGGCGCATCGATCTCGATACTGACCACCGGGCGCGCCGGGCGGCGACTCTTCCACCAGTCGGGCACTTTGACCACCAAACCGCACTGCTCAAGCCGCGGGATCTCGCGCAGGAACCCGTAGGCCTCATGAGGGCTCCAAGCCAGGGCTTGGAACAGGCGGCGCGTCTCCAGGAGCTCGCGAACGAGGCCGCATTGGTCCGCTGCGGCGCGCACGGGCTGGAGGAGCGCGTCGAGAACCGCCTGGTTTTTCCCCGCCGCATACGCCTGGAGTGCGCGCCCCAGGGGAATGTGCTGGACGCCGCCCGAGGCGGAGAGCTGATCGGTGTAAGTTGCCAGGAACGCGAAGGGCAACTCCTGGCTGCGCTTGTTCTCGGCGAGATGGAAGGTCACCCGGCCCACGAGATGCCAGAGCGCGCCGTGCTCGCGCAGCCAGCCTTCGAGCCCGTCAGGGTGCGCGGCGGCCTCCTCGGAGACGGTGGCCCGGAGTTCTTCCCAGATCCGAACCAGCAACGCGTCACAGAGATATTCCGCGCCGCGCAAAGGCGGGGCCGCGCAGAGGTAACTCTCGCGCGCAGAGGGTTCAGGCAGAGCCACTGCAGCCGGATCGCGCGTCTGGCAAAGACTGGCGAAAAACCGGCGGCCCCATTCCCGGGCCCAGGCCAGAGGCAGGCCGAGTTCGTCCCGGAGAGCGACGGTGGCCAGATGCAGAATACCGCGGGCGTCGCCCCTTGAAAACGCGGAGGCCACCGGGCGCCCGGAAGCCGGGCCGGCGACCAACCGCGGCTCCGGGGCACAGAAAAGGGAGTCGTCGAAATCGGGCATGAAAGCGCGGGGCCAGCGGCGAACTTAAAACCAGGCGGGTGTGGGCCGCAAGGTTCCCCCGACACCGCTGCGAGCTTGCGTTGGAAGGGAGGATTGGGTTGCACTCCGCGCCCTCATGAAACTCCTGTCTTGGAATGTGAACGGCCTGCGTGCGGTGCAAAAGAAAGGGTTCCGCGAGTTTCTGGAAAAAGAGCAGCCCGACGTGATCTGCCTGCAGGAACACAAGGCGAGCCCCGAGCAGGTGGAGCCCGACTGGCCGGAGCAATACACCGCGCACTGGAACGTGGCGGACCGCAAAGGCTACTCGGGCACTTTGATTCTCACCAAACCCCAGCCGCTCTCCGTGCGCTGCGGGATCGGCGTCGCCGAGCACGATAACGAGGGCCGAGTGCTGACGGCCGAGTACCCGGATTTTTTCCTGGTGAACGTTTACGTGCCCAACTCCAAGCGCGAACTCACCCGGTTGCCCTACCGCCAGCAATGGGACCGGGATTTCCTGGAATATCTCAAGGGGTTGGAGCGGCAAAAACCGGTGATTTTCTGCGGAGACTTCAACGTCGCCCATCAGGAGATCGATCTGGCCCGCCCCAAGCAGAACGTCAAAACCCATGGGTTCACCCCGGAGGAACGTGCCGGGTTCGACGCCTTTGTGCGGGCCGGATTTATCGACACGTTCCGGGTGTTTGAAAAGGGTGGCGGCCATTACACTTGGTGGAGCCTCATGGCCGGGGCGCGCGCTCGGAACATCGGTTGGCGGATCGACTATTTTCTGGCCTCGGAAACGCTGGCACCCCGGTTGAAATCCGCCTTCATCCGGCCCGAGGTGATCGGGTCGGACCATTGCCCGGTCGGGATCGAGCTGGGAGACGCGGAGCCCGGCTCGCCCAAAAGCGCCGGAACACTCCGCGCGGAGCCTTCCTAATCCACCTGGACCCCGTGCTCGCGCAGGGTCATGCCGGTCAGGCGATGGTATCTGGCCACCGCCTGGTTGTAATCGGTACGCGCCCGGAGTTCTGCCACCTCAGCTTCCGCGAGTTTTTTCTGCAGCTCGAGGACTTCAAAGGTGGTGCCGGTACCGGCCCGCAGGCGTTCCTCGCCTGCATCGAGACTTTCCCAGGCGAGGAGCCGGGCTTCGCTGGTGGAGGCGATGCGTTCGCGGGCGGCAATGATCCGACCGGAAGCGTTATCCACCTCCACCACGATCTGCTGTTCGAGCCGTTGGAGTTCCACGAGAGCCTGCGCGGCGGCGAGCTTGGCGGCGGCCACCCCGCCGCGACCGTCCCGGTTGGGAATGGGCACGCTAAAAATGGCCCCGGCAGTCCAGGCCGTGCGATCGCCGCGCGTGGTGCGGTCGAGACTGCTGCCGAAATCGTTCTCCAAACCCAGCAAATGCAGGCTGGCGGTCAAATCAAACCGAGGGAGCGCCTGGTCGCGCGAAAAAGCGAGGCTGATCTGACGTTTGCGGATTTCGAGTAGCGCCTGACGGTAATCGGGCCTCAGCTCAAGGGCTTGATGGATTGCCCCGGGCACATCGGGCTCGAAAGGCGGAGACGGCGGCGGCTCGATCTGGACCTGGATGGAGAGCATTTTTTCGAGGTCGTTGGTGACGAGTTGTTTGAGCAGGTTTTCCCCGTCTTTGACCTGGCGCTGGGCCACAATCACGTTCTCCTGGCGGGCGGCCGCCTCGGCCCGCGCCGTGGTGATGTTGAGCGGCGACATGACGCCGATCTCGGCGCGTTTGATGTTGTCGGCCAGGAGCTGCCGAGCCAGGCCCCGGGACCGCTCCGCGACGGAGAGGTTTTGGTGCGCCAGATGCAGCTCGTTGTAGAGCACCTGGGTGCTGGTCACCGTGTCGATCACCCGCTCCCGCAGGAGCGATTCGGAGACGAGCACCTCGTTGCGGGCAATGCGGATCTGGGCGAGGTTAGAGTCCGCGCCGAACCCTCGGAGCAAAGGCTGGCGCACTCCCAGACTCACGTCGGAGCGGTATTCGTCGCCGGAAGAAAACCGCGCCCCGCCCGTCCCGCTGACGCCCAAGCCGATGTCATAACGCAAACCCCAGGGGGTCAGGCCGCTCAGCCCGGAGCTGACGTCTGTGTTTCTTAGGAAGCTACTCCAGGGCCTGTGCCGGCCATCCTCAAAAACTTCACGAACGCTCTCCTGGCCGTGTCGCCCCTGCAGATCCCAGACAGGATCAAACCTTCCCAGCGCCCTGGTGACCCCCTGCCGCGCAATCTGCGGCTCAAAACGGGTCACTTCGATCGAGAAATTTTTGGCCAACGCCATGCGGATCGCCGAGTCCAAGCTCAAGTGCAGGACACCGGGCTTTGAGACCGGCTGAGCGGCTACCGCGGGCAGCGACAAGAGAAGGAAAAAAGCGCGGCGAAACATTCCAAAAGAGTCCAGTCAAAGGGGCGGATCAAAAGAGGGAAAAGGGTTGGGCCCCTGGGGGGAGTCAGGAAACGGCCTTCTCTCATACAACCCCGCAATCAGCAGGATCTGAGCGCGGAAGTGAGGTTTTTCTCACAAAGCCCTCGAGGCCGGGACATCGGAGCGGGGCAGTCGCCCCCGGGGAGCGGCCGTTTGACAGCGCCCGCAGAGGCTTCTAATCTCGCGACCTCCATGCCTGTCAGTTCCCCCATCACTCGGCAGACGGTTGGCCGCACCTTTCTTGTCGCAAGCGCACTGCTTGGCGCTGCGGGGTTGGCGCAAGTGGCCGCATTCGGCTGGGCGCTGGCCACTCGGCAACGCCCCCCGGGAGTGGGGTTTCTTGCACCGTTGAAAATCGCTGAACACTCCGGGGCGGATCCCGCCGTTGACGCCCTGGCAGCGGGGGCGCCATTGGCGGAGCCTTCGGGCGGGGTTGCAGAACCCGAGCCGGCGGTCGCACTGCCTCCAAAACCCGAGCCCGTGCCCACCAAGCCCGAGCCCATCCCTGCTGCGTCCATGGCGGCCAAACCGGGGGCGGACTCGCGGTATGAGGAGCTTTTGGAACAGGGCAAACTCTTGAGGGACCGCAGCGACATGAGCAACGCGCTGGTCAAACTGCGCGAGGCGCAAGCCCTCAACCCTGCAAACCCCTCGGCGATCGCCGCGCTAGCGATCACCTACGAGAAAATGGGGCTCAACGAAAAAGCCGCCGAGTATTGGAAACGGATTCTGGACATGGGGGAAAACGCCGGGGGCTCCTATTACATCGCCGCCGACGCCCGGCTAAAGCAGAGCCAGATGGCGGCGATAATGGCGGCAAAAGGGAATGCGGTCCCGGCTTCGGGCCAACCCGCCAACCCGTCCTTGCTGAGCCTTGGCGAGATCATTACCCAGGAGCAATCCGACCCGTCTGCCAGCCAGAAACTCACCCTGCGGATCCCCATCCGGGCGCGCACAGGCAGCTCCATCAACGGCAACGACCTCGTCGTCTATGCCCACATCTACGAGCAAATCGACGGAGGCGCCCTCAAACTCACCGACTCCAATGTTTCTTATCGTTGGGCCAGCGAACCCCCGGGGAACTGGTCCAAGGGGGACACTGAGACGCTTCTGATCCATTATACTAGGCCCAGGACCGACCCCCGCGAACGCACTCGGGAGAGCAGGAAATATTTTGGCTACATCGTTCGAGTTTACTATAACTCCGAGCTCCAAGATCTCCGGGCGTCTCCCGCAAGGCTAGCCGCACAATTTCCCGCCCCCCAGATTCTGGATAGAGCTCCAACCCCATGAAAATCCTTTTGGTCGATGACGACGCCGAGTTCAGCCGGCTGATACTCAGTGCGCTGGAAGAAATTCCCGGTCTCACGGTGCGCAGTGCCGCTTCGGCGGGAGCAGGCATTATGGCGGCTGCGGAAATCGGCGGAATCGACTTGCTGATCACCGACGTGGTGATGGAGCCAATGAACGGTTTTCTTCTGCGGGATCGGGTGAAAAAACGTTTCCCCGGGGCGCGCGTCTTGTTCCTAAGCGGCTTTGACCTCTGCGATTACAAGGAGCAATTAGCGGGGTATCAGTTCCTCCAAAAACCCTTCGAAATTTCCGCCTTCGTGGCGGCGGTTCAGCAAGAGCTCGCCCAAATCCACCAAGCCGTTCCGGCCGCGATCGTTCAGGCAGCCCCCCTCCCGAGCCCCGCCCCCGTGGCCGCGGCGGCGCCCTCTCCAGCCGCCCATCCCGAGGTGGCGCGCCCGGCCATGCCACGGGCCAGCGGAACAGTCGCTGCCCGCGTGGTGCTGCCTACATCTGCGAAACCAGTATCGCAATCCGCGGCCCCCCGAATACCCACCGCCGTGCTCGCAGCCACCGACAGAATCTCGGCGCCAGAGCAAACGACTCCGAAAACCAAACCATCCGCTCAAGTACGCGTCGTCCCTGCCACCACAGCGAAGACCATCCACCCGACGCAGCCCGGGGTAGAGGTTCCTCTCCAATCCCGGCCCAACGACCCGCTGATCGGCTCAAATCTCGGGGCTTACAGAATCAACGGCCACATCGGGGAAGGCCGCTGGGGCCCCGTTTATTCGGCACTTCAAGTCTCCATCAACCGGCACGTAGTGCTCAAGTTACTGGATCCCCATCGGGCCAGCGATCCCGTCCAAAAAGACCAGTTTATCGCCGACGCCCGAGCCAAGGCGAAGGTGCAACATCCATCGATCCTATCGGTGTATGAGGCGGGCGAGGTGGGAGAATACTGTTTTTACGCTCACGAATTTGTTCCGGGCGACAGCCTCGCCACGATCCAAAGCAAGGGCCAGAAAATCGACGAAAAGACGGCACTCAAGATTCTGCGCACGGCCAGCGAGGGCCTGAGCTACCTGCACAGCCATAAGATAGGCCACCCTGTCTTGGAGGCCGCACAAATCTACCTTGGGCCGGGGTTTCAGCCACGGCTCTCCAACAGCGCTACCCACGACGGAGCGGAGGGGATCAACATCGAGCAAGACATCCAGGCCCTGGGGCGCATGGTGCTTTCCCTGCTGCCGGCGGCTCAACGCCTGTCCGTGGGACTCCGCGCGCTGTTGAGCCGGATGCTTCAAATCGGGCCGGGCTCAATCGCCAATTGGGGAGCGCTGCTGCAGGCCATCAAGGCTCTGGAGCCGAAGGTGATTCCACTCGAAGCGGCGAAGATCAACGCCCAAGACCGGGCCGCGATCGAAGCCGTGGAAGCCGCGCGTCGCGACCAACGCCGGTCGCTGTGGATCACCTCGGCGGGCATGACCGCCTCGCTGGCCATGGTGTGCTGGGTGGTATGGTATTACGCCTTCCGTTCCAACGAACGCAGCCTAGAAGTCCAGATTGAAGTCCCTGCTGGCGAATACGTCGTGGGCCCCAACAAGCGCAAGGTGAAGCTTGAGCGGTTCTGGATCGATAAATACGAGGTCACCATCGGCCAGTATGCCAAGTTCCTAGCCTACTTGGACGCCCACCCGACGGCGGACTTCGATTTCAACCATGAGAAACAGCCCCGCCATCTCAGCCATAAGCCGGACGACTGGGACATCTATTACCTCAACGCGGTAGCGGGCAAATCGGCGCACAGCGTGCCCATGTCACTGAATTCGCCGGCAATGACTATCACTTGGTGGGACGCCTACGCTTATGCCAAGTGGAAGGGACGCGAGCTGCCCACCGAGGAAGAATGGGAAGCCGCGGCCCGGGGACCGTTTGGACTCACCTACCCCTGGGGCAACGATCTCGAGCGCTCCAAGGTCAATTCAAACTCCGATTTCAACGCCCAAAACCCGGGTGCCAAAGGCCTAATCGACGGGTTCTCCTGGTGGGGCGACGTCGACTTGATGAAGGGGGACCGCAGTTACTTCGGCGCGATTGGCATGGCCGGAAACGTCAGCGAATGGGTGGATTGGCCGAAGTCATTGCGGTTTCCCGTCTACAAGGGCGGCAACTTCCAGTCGGCTGATACCCGGCTCGATCGCCGTGTCACCGACCACAACCCCAACAAAGGCGAGGAATCCATCGGCTTTCGAACCGTCTCCCGGACCCCCAAAAAATAAGTTCAATGAACGCCGTTTGCGCCTTTCTTCTGGCCACCTTGCTTTGGGTCGCCAGTCTCCCGAGCTACGGCCAAGTGTCGGTGGATC
>JBEIUI010000130.1:0-8831 GCA_040374425.1 Verrucomicrobiia bacterium
AATATTCGCCCTTTTGCTGGCAGTTGGATTTTCTTTCATCCCGGGCGGGTTTGCAAATTGACTTGCGGTTCCCAGCAATATTTGATCTAAAATCAATACCCGCCCGCCCCCCCCCCCCTGAGTCCATGCGAAGCATCCTTCTCAAAAGCCTGCTGTTGACGGCGGCTTTGGTCCCCGTTGCCTTGCAGCACGCGGCCCGAGCCGAGGTGAAACTGCCTGCCCTGATCAGCGACAACATGGTGCTCCAGCAGGAGGCCCGGGCAAACGTCTGGGGCTGGGCGGATCCCGGAGAACTCGTCACCGTGTGGTTTGCGGATCGATCCGTGACCACAGTAGCCGACTCGGAGGGGGCGTGGAGCGTCCAATTCGAAGCCCTCACGGCGGGCACCACCGGCGACCTCACCATTTCGGGGGGCAAAACCCGGATCACGGGGGGCAAAACCCGGATCATCAAAAACGTGCTCGTCGGGGAGGTCTGGGTCTGTGCGGGCCAAACCCCGATGGAAGTCACCGTTCGGGCCATTGATCAAGGCACCGGGGAGTTGAGCCAAGCCGACCTGCCCAAGCTCAGGATGTTTACCGTCGAAAAAGCGGCTAGCCACCTTCCGAGCAACCGCTGCGAAGGAAGATGGCAGGTGTGCACGCCACAAAACGCCCGTGATTTTTCAGCTACGGGCTATTTTTTCGGTCGCGAACTGATGCAACATCTCGATTCGCCGGTGGGCCTGATCTTGGCCACCGCAGGCGATGCACCCGCTGAAAATTGGACCCCGGAGGAAGCCCTCCGGGCCGATCCGCAGCTCGCCAAGGTCTTTGATGGTGGCCCATCTCAAAAATCCCGGGCCGAGCCGGTGAAGCCGACAACGGGAGCGCCGGTTCCGGCTGAGCAGGACCTCGGCGCGACTCAAACCGGACCGGCCAGCTTTTTCAACGGGATGATCGCGCCGCTGACTCCTTACACAATCCAAGGCGCTCTGTGGCAACCCGGCGCGGCCGACATCCGGCAGGCGCATCGGCACCGGCGGCTTTTCCCGGCGCTGATCGCGAGCTGGCGCCAGGCTTGGGGAAGAGAGTTGCCGTTTCTTTTTCTCCAGTTGGGCGGGACCGTCCCGGAGGCACAGGAGCGGAACGCACCGCCTCGGGAAAGCAAGTGGGCGGAATTGCGGGAAGCCCAACGGCTCACCCTGGATCTTCGCCACACCGCCATGGCGGTCTCCATTGACCTGGCGGAGGGCATACCCCCTAAAAACAGGCAGGAAATCGGTCGACGCCTCGCACTCGCGGCAGCTGCCACGGTTTATTACCGCGAAACCTCCTATTCCGGCCCGATGCTTTCCAGCAGCCAGGAGGAGCTCGGAAAAATCCGGCTCAGCTTTCTTCATGCCCGGAATCTGCAGGCAGCCGACGGTGGCAAACTCAAGGGATTCGCCATTGCGGGAGAAGACGGCCGGTTTGTCTGGGCCGACGCTCAGATCGACGGGGACCACGTCATGGTATCCCATCCGCTCATCCCCCAGCCGGCCGCTGTACGATACGGTTGGGCTGACAACCCAGACTGCAACCTCATCAACGAGGACGGGCTGCCGGCGTCGCCTTTCCGGACCGACTGGCTGGAGGGCCTCGGTTCGGGGCAAACCGCGGTCCCCCGGGATGGAGCCGGCAAGCCCCGTTAAAGGCCACGGCCGCGGCGTGATCGGGGATTGGGCTCGCGCATTGCCCCGGGTGCGAATTTGGACATAGTGGAACCCACCCATGCCCAACACCGCAGCCTCCCATCTCGTTCAGGCGCCGTACTCTGAAAAAGCCACCATGGAAGCCGCCCGCAACACCTTGCAAGCGGTGGGTGGTCACGTGAGCTGCGCCTACGTGTTCGCGTCGGCGGATTACCGGCCCTACCTGCCTGATTTCCTAGAAATCATCCAGCTCCACGGCCATGTCCCGCTTTTGATGGGATGCAGCGGCTCGGGGCTAGTCGGCGCGGGCGTTGAAGCCGAACAGGCCAGCGGATTTTCCCTGCTCTTTCTGGATTTGCCTCACACCCAACTCCATCCCCTCGTCCTTTCCCCGGAACAGGTGGAGGCGGCGACAGGCGCTCCCGCCGAGAAGTGGCATCGAACGACCGGACTCCAACCGGAAGACGTGGATGCCTGGACGGTGCTGGCCGACCCGGGAAATTTCCCCATTGAACCCTGGCTGGCTCAATGGAATGCGGCCTACCCGGGAATTCCCTGCGTGGGAGGGCTCAGCAGCGGCGGCAGGGAGGGATCCGACATCTTCCTTTATCAGAACCGCCAGCTGGTGGAGGGGGCGCTGGTGCTGGGATTTAAAGGCGGGGTGAGGATCGAAACGCTGGTCAGCCAAGGCTGCCGCCCCGTGGGTGAACCCTTCACCATCACCGGTGCCGACAGAAATTTTGTGACATCGCTCGGCTCGCGCCCGGCTTACGAGATCCTCCAGGAAACATTCGAGCAACTCCCTCCGGAGGACCAGGAACTCGCCCAGGGAAACCTGTTCGCGGGGCTGGCCACCTCCGAATACTTGGACGAATTTAAGACCGGGGACTTTTTGATCCGGAACCTTTTGGGAGCGGACCCCAAGCACGGGGTTCTCGCCTTGGGCGCTTTTCCGCGAACGGGTCAAACCCTCCAGTTCCAGCTGCGCGACCGGCGCAGTGCGGATGCCGAGCTGAGGCAACTGGCTGCCGACCATGTGGCCAAGGGGACGAAGCCGTTCGCCTCGCTGCTCTTTCCCTGTATCGGTCGGGGGGAACACCTCTTTGGAAAACCCCATCACGACGCGCAGGAGCTTCAAACGATGTTTGGGGCCCATGCGGGCGCAGGTTTTTTCTGCAACGGCGAGATTGGCCCCGTGGGAGGAAAAACATTTATTCACGGATACACGGCTTCCGTGGCCCTTTTCACAGACGCACCCGGCGTTTGAATTTTTCAGCTCTCTTTGTGCCCGCACACCCCTCCCAAATGATTACCCCCTCCAAAACCATGAATCTCCGCATCTTTCCTTGGTTAGTCGCGGTTCTCGCACTCTGCATGCCGCTCAACGGCCAAGGCGTCTTCGACACCCCGCACCTCAGGCCGAGCCTCGTGAGCAGCACCACCGCGGTGGAGGCGGGAAAGCCGTTTAGAGTCGGAGTGCACCTCCAGTTGGATCCAGGCTGGCACACTTACTGGCGCTTCGGGGGCGACTCAGGCATGGCACCCCGGGTGGAATGGGAACTTCCGGAGGGGTTCACCGCCGGCCCGATTGATTGGCCGCTGCCCAAGGCCCACCTCGATGACGGTGATCTTCTCACATACATCTACGAGGAGTCGGTGCTTCTGTTGGTGGAAATCACGCCTCCGGCACAGCTCTCCGGGACCCCGGTAACCCTCAAAGCCAAATTGAGCTGGCTGACTTGCAAAGAAACCTGTGTCCCGGGCAGCGCTACCGTCTCGCTCTCCCTACCCACCACGGGCTCCGGCGCCCCCGATCACACCGAGCTCTTTGCCCAGTGGACTTCGCGGCTCCCCCAGCCCGGCGACACCCCAGACGCCAAGCTGGAATGGAGTCTTTCCGCCAAAGAGCTCTCCTTGGAGGTGTCGCGACTCCCACCCGGAACGAAACTCGAGTTCTTCCCCCTCAAACCCTCGGACAACATCGAGCTGGGCCATCCGAAGGTGGCCGACGTCGAGGGCAACCCGGCCCACCAGCGCATCACCCTGCCATTTGAAGCCACCTCCCCACCGCCCAGCCTTGACGCCGAGCCCGGATGGCAGGGGCTCCTCGTGCTCGAAACCGCGGAAAAAGGCCGGAAGGGCTGGATGATCCGTTCCCTAGGAGCGCCCAAGGCACCGGCTCAGGCGCCGGCATCTCAAATCCAGAGCCTCAATCCGGGCCCGGCGAAACCGCCGCGACCGCCCAGCCTGTGGAGCCTTCTCTGGGGCGCATTTCTGGGGGGCTTGATCCTCAACCTCATGCCCTGCGTGTTACCCGTCATTGCCCTCAAGATTTTCGGATTCGTCCAGCAGGCCGGGGAGGCGCCCCAGAGAGTATTCCGACTGGGACTCGCCTTTGTGGCGGGCGTGTTCGCCTTTTTCTTGGGACTAGCCGCCCTGGTCATCGCTTTGAAAACGGCGGGCATGACCCTGAACTGGGGATTCCAGTTCCAGAACCCCTACCTGCTTGCGGGCCTGATCGCGCTGGTGTTCGGGTTCGCCCTCTCGATGTTGGGGGTCTTCGAGATCACCTTGGGAAGCGGCACGGCTACCACGCTGGATCAACTCTCGCGTCGGGAAGGTTACGCCGGGGCTTTCGCGCAAGGTATGTTCACCACCCTTCTGGGCACGTCATGCACGGCTCCGATCCTGGGTCCGGTGCTCGGATTCGCCTTCGCTCAACCTGGCCCGTGGGTGGTGCTCATCTTCGCTCTGATCGCCTCGGGAATGAGCCTGCCTTACTTTCTCCTCACGTGGCATCCCGGCTGGATGCGGTTTCTGCCCAAACCCGGCGCATGGATGGAACGCCTCAAGCAGTTGATGGGGTTCATCCTGCTGGGGGTCGCCGTCTGGCTTCTGGGGATCCTCGGCCATATGCGCGGAGTGCTTGGAATGATTTCCCTCACGCAATTTCTCCTCGCCATGGGGTTCATTGCCTGGGTTTACGGCCTAACCCGCAAACGTCTGGTGAACTTGGGATGCATGGCGCTGCTCGCGGGGAGTTGGGCGGTGTTCCTCCACGGAAAACTCGACGTGAAATCCGGCCCAATAACCCGCGTTCAAAACGCCCCGGACGGAATCCCCTGGCAACCCTTCTCCCGGGAACGCTTGGATCAAGCGCTCAGCCGCAAGCAACCCGTGTTCATCGATTTCACGGCGGAATGGTGCATCAACTGCAAATACAACGAACGCGTCGTGATCGAAACAGAACCCGTTCGCAAAGCGTTCCGGGAAAAAAGCATTCTCCCCCTGAAGGCGGACTGGACCGAGAAAGATCCCGAAATCACGGAGATGCTCAAAAGTTTCGGCCGTTCCTCGGTGCCCGCCTACCTGTTCTACCCCGGGACAAACGAACCCGAAGTGCTCCCGGAGATTCTCACCCAGACCGTGCTCCTGAACGCGTTCAGTAAAGTGCCGGCCGGGGAGAAATAAAAAGAGTGTTCGCCCCAACCGGCCCGTGACCGGCTATGATAGGGCGCAATGGAAACTCCCGTCCCCACTCACGCGGGAGTGCTGGCCGCATGAATCCTTTTCAGCTGCCAGAGCACAGGGCTCGTGCGAAGCCGCGGAGAAAGGATGTGCTCGGCACCCCAGCGAACATCCCACCCCCCTCAGTCGGCGATGGTTTGAGATAATTTTCGTTGGATACTCGGAAATCGGCCGAGGCACCGACCCAATCCAGGCGACTGGGCCGATGGCAGCGTTCTTTCCCGCCCACACCAAACCGCCAAACTGACAATCGCTTCATCCCTTCGAGGACTTCGCGGGTGCAATTACTTGTTGATGGGCATGTACCGGTAAAACACCTCCAACATCAGCACGCAGAGCGCCGTGCGGTAAATGGGTCCTGCCCCGCCCGGATTCACTTCAAGGCCCCCGGTTCCGCCTTTCCCGCCGACAATCGGCCAGGACCCGTCGGGGCTCTGGCTGCTGGCGATCTCGTCTTGGAACATCCGGTTCCATTTACTCCAGGCACTCCCCCCGTACATCAAACAGGCCTGCGTGTGGTAATACCAAGCGTAGAGGTCGGCCTTCTCCCCTTTGTATTTCACACGTTCAACTTCCTCAGCTCGTTTGATGAGGAACTCGATGCCGTCTCTGACCACCTTGTCCTTGTCCTGTTTCCAGAAATAGGTGCAGAGCACCCCCACTCCGGTCAGAGAATATCGGTCTTCCGCCTTGCGGTAGCCGAACCCGCCTTTGGGCCCCTGCACCCGTTTGAGGTTGAGCATCGCTTTATCCAAGGCCTCGTCGACGCCGGGGATATTGAGCTGAGTGAGATGCGCCGCTTTAAGGGCCTGGATCTGCCAGCCGCTCACCGAGGTGTCACTGTCGATGCCCTTGGCGTAGGCGTACTGCCAGCCGCCATCAGGGGCCTGCCCCTCCACAATATAACCTATCGCCCTCTTGATGAGGTCCACCATGCGCTCGTCCTTGGTCATCGAGTAGTACTCGCACATCGCGTAGGTGGCGATGGCGTGTTCGTACACGCTCACGCCGTTCGGAAACCCATTCTTGGTCCGAGACATCCGACCGTCGAACTCAGTGCCCGTCTTGAGAAGCCAATCGATGCCTTTCTTTACCGTGGGCCCGAACTCAGGCGCCTCGGGCGTTTCTCCGTGGCCGAGAAAACAGAGCACCCCAAATCCCGTCATCGCAGAGACATGATCCGGGCCCCAGGATCCATTCTCTTTCTGGTTCTGTTTGAGCCAGCGCAACCCCGCCAACACCGCCTTCTCGCTGGCATCCTTTCCACCGCTCACCTTCATCGCCGCCGCCCGCGCTGTGCCCCCGGCACGGCCAGCCATCGCCGCCGGCAATCCCTTGGCAATCCCTACGGCGGTCGCCTTGGGTAGCTCTCCCAACTTCGCCTCACCCAGCGATTTCACAATGGGTATCGGCGCAGACACCAACTGGTAGTTTGACGCCTGCGGGGTCGTGCTCACGATCGCGCTTACCGTCGGCGCGGAAATATTCGGCTCCGTCTGCGTCAACGTCTCGGTCACCTGCACCACCTCCGGTTCAGGCGGCCGCACCGCCGTCTCGTTACCCACCAAAGGGCCGTCTGAAGAAAAATCCGGCGGTGCCACATATTGTTTAAAAAGCACCACGCTCCCTCCCATCACCACCAAAACCACGTGGAGCAGCATCGAGAACGTCAAAAATCGCGAGGCAGCCAATTTCTCTTGGAACCTTTGGGTGAAAGGTTTTTTAGGGGCTGGGGTCAGGGGGTCGTATTCCATAGAGGCAAATTTCGTTTTTGCGGGAGGATGCGGAAGGATTTGATCAGGTTGACCAGGAAACGTCGGGCAACCCCCTTCGGTTTACGACGACAACGTCCTGCTTCTAACAGGATGCCCGAAGGTTTCCAGGGGGGGCGCTCTCAAAAGCTTGGTTAAATGCTACACGAAAGTAGAGGTGTTAAAATTAGGGCGGCAAACCATATTTTTCACTTTATCCAGCCCAGCTCGCCTGCATTGACCCGAACGGCTCCGACCGCGCGGGAGAGGCTCCCGGAGCGCACCCGCTAGAGGCGGGCCTCCAACCCCGAGAGAACCGCAACAAACTCCGCCGCCGTTGCCGCTTGGTGCAGCTTTTTTTCGGCATCGGGAGCTTTGAGAATCCGAGCCAAGAGGCCCACAATCCGGAGATAGTCGGCGTCTAGGGCGGAGGGCAGGCCGATGCAGAAGACGTAACGGATCGGCTGGGGACAGTCCTCAAAACGCACCCCGGGGTCAAAACGCCCCACACTCATCGCCATGGAACTCACCGCGTTGCTCCTGGCATGGGGAATACAGATCCCGAAATCGCATCCCCGCTCAGCCGCGCAAGGCGAAGCCTGACGCAAAGCCGCGGAAAGTTTATCCCAGTCCTGCACGGCGGGATGGCTGCGGAGGGATGCCGCAACCAGATCAATCGCGGCTTCCGGCGAAGCGGCCGCCGCATGGAGATGGACCTGTTCGACTCGGAGCGTGTCGCCAATAGTGATCATACAGCGGTGCCGCTCCATTTGAGCTTCTGCCGAAGGACCTCAAAAAAAGTCATCCCAGGCAGCATCGCCAAAGACAGGCGATGGGAGGCCTTGGTCAACCGGATTCTGTCCCCCGTTTCGACCCGGACCGCGTTTTGGCCGTCCAAAGTGAGGAACATGTCGATCTGTTCCCGGGACGGCGCCATTTCAATCAGGGCCCCGTCACTGACAATCACCGGCCGCATGGTAAGCACATGCGGGCAAATCGGGGCGATGACAAACACGCCGCTGTCGGGCGTTAACACGGGCCCGCCCGCGCTGAGCGAATAAGCGGTAGACCCCGTGGGAGTAGCCACAATGAGTCCATCTGCGTTGTATTCCGTCAAACTCACCCCGTCGATGAGCACATCGATTTTCACCAAACGCGAAAGCTCACCCCGGCTCAGCACCGCGTCATTGAGTGCGGTCTCCTGAAGCACCACGGCGCCGCCTCGCCAAACCTGGACCGACAGAAGAGTTCGTTGGGAAAGCCGGTAATCGCCGGCCAGAAGACACTCCACGGCCTGATGCCAGTCCTCTGAACTTACCGAAGTGAGAAAACCGAGGGATCCCAGGTTGATCCCGAAGATCGGGGGCAACCGGTGACCCAACTCGCGCACGACTTGGAGCAACGTGCCGTCTCCGCCGAGCACGATAAGCAAATCACACTCATGGGCGAGATCATGGGCGTTGGAACCCGCGGCCTCTCCCATCAGAGCGGCGGTGCGGCTTTCCAATTGGAGCGGCACACCCCGGCGGGCCATGGCTTTCCTGAGAGCCCCCACAAGCTCCTGGGCCCCCGGTTTGCGCGTGTTAGCGATCAATCCAAGTTTGGGCGAAGACATGCCAGAAATTCCTTGTTACCCGAGCCGCCCAAAATGGGGGAATCCATGGAACCGCACCAACGGCGTCCCAGGGTTTCACAAACCAGAGCGCGGATTTTCTCCACGGCCTGAAGATGCAGGGCCGAATCCCGGACCACCCCGCCCCTGCCCACCTCTTCCTTGCGGAGTTCGAACTGAGGTTTGATGAGGGGCAGGAGCACCCCCTCAGGACGCAACAATTCAAATGCGGGCGGCAAGATTAAACTCAGCGAGATAAACGACACG
>JBEIUI010000153.1:0-5533 GCA_040374425.1 Verrucomicrobiia bacterium
AACGCGGTGCCGGTGCCGCCGCAGGCTTCCATGGACACGCGGCACTCTTCGGGGATCAGGACGGACCCGATCGGAAGAGTTGCGATGTGCACCAGGTCATTCGCCGCCCACGCTGCCGTGGTGGTGATGAGCGCGGAAACGTGGCGTTTCTGCCCGCTGGTGAGCGCGGAATTGTTGTTGCGGCTCGCGAGAGCGCCCGATACCGCGTTGGCTTGGATGTCAGAGTTAAATGAAGGCATGGTTCAAATGTCCTTTCGTTGGTTGTTCAGGGACTAAGCCGGGGATTGATCGCAGGCGATGCTAACCACCTTGGTTTCTTCCAGCCGGGTTGCTCCCAGCCGGGCCACGCTGCGGATCTGAAGCGCGTGGTTTTGGGTCGGGAGAATGTCGGTGTAAACCTTGCGACCGGCGTCCGTAAGCACCACGCCGCTCTTGGCGTAGGCGTAGCAGGTGCGCACGTCCGTGGAGGTGTTCAGCGGCAACCGCTGGGAGCGGCGCCATTTGAAGCCCATCCAGCGGTCAATGGTCCCGTCGATCAGCGCTTTGACGTTGGCAAAGTCGGAGGATTTCACCTCGGCCACGTTGAGCAGGAGATCATCCAGCTGTTTTTGGCTGTAGACGAAAATCAGCTCCTCGTCTTCGTCCACGTCGTTCCGGCCAAAGAGGCTTTTGGCCTCGATGACTTTGGCGAGGGTCAGCCCGCTGTTGGCGGGAGAACCGGCGGCCACGAAGTTCACCGCCACGGCTTGCGCGGGGTTAAACGGGGTGGCTGTGACGCCGGTCGGGCCGCTGTAAGCATCGCCGCCCAGAGCGTCGATGATCACCTGGTCACAGGTGCGCATGTAGGCCATGGCGTGGTTGTTGATGAGCGGGCTCGTGGGCAGCGCGATCGTGCCGAGGAGATCGTCGTCGAACTCGTCGAGCACGTCCACGGCGTCGTAGCCCTGCTCCCGGACCCAGCGCTTTGCGGTGCCGGTGTTCTGGCCGCTGGTTTGTTCGGCGCGGCCCGTGATGAGCCGCATCGAGGTCGCGGCCATTTGATTGTAGGATTTCTCCTTGCCGCTGATGGTGTCCAGAGTGACGAACTCTTTGAGTCGGCTCTGCTTTTGCTGAACGAGATGATTCCAATTAGTTGAGAATTCCGTCGGAAAAAAATCCGGAATTGTGGTGATTGCAGCCATGAAACATTCCTCCTGTGGAGTGTGTGAGTTTGGTTTCCAGCGGCTAGGCGAGTGTCCCGAACGGGGTCGTCGTCGTCTGGTTTTGGATTGCCGCTGGAAGGCTCGGCGAGGAGGTGTCTTCCGCTTGCGCTCTCAACCACTAGTAACCACTTTGCGCAGGCGCTAGCGGAAAATGGAGGAGTCTCAAAAACGGTAAGGGCCCGACCAACGCGACACGCGCCGATCGAGCCCCCACCGTTGTACCACCAAGGATGTTTTACCCTCGTCGCATCAGGTCGCGCACCAACTGCACCGTCTCGGCGTCGCCGTCCTGATACTTCGCGTAAAGTGGGTTTGTCTTGTCGGTCATGATCGAGGTTGCCCGGATCTTCCCGGCCTGGAGCGACGGGGCGAAGTCGCCCGTCACCAGCTTGTCTTCGCTCATCATCCCGGCAAACCGGACCAGCGCCTGAACGACCTTCGGGTCACGCAGCCCGTCGGTGTGCGGATCCAGCCCGACCGACTGCGCCACGCGCGCGGCAAGGCTGATATTTTTGTCGAAGTTCGCGCCCCATGCGGTTTGCAGCTCCTGCTTTCCGCGCTCGAGCTCGGCACCGAGCATCTTGCCGACTTCCTCGGCGCGCATGGCCTCCTGGGAGAGCTGGAGCGCCGCCAGCTCTTTCATCGCAGCGGCCGGGATGTGGTGTTTGTGCGCGATTTCCGCGTAGGCTTTGCCGGTCGCGTCGTCCCAAGTCACGCCGTCGGGGAGTTTCTCGGGCTTGAGGTTGTAGCCGTCGGCTGTCTCCGGGACGCCCACGGCTTTCCTGAACGCGGCGACTTCCTCCGGGGTGCTCTTCTCGCCGGGAATGTTAACGGCGCTGCTCTTCTTGCCGAGCAACTGCTGGAGCTCGAAATGGGACTTGGCCAGCTCGGGCAGCCCCCTGTATTTGGCAAGCGTTTGCTTGGCCGGGTCCAGCTCCCCGGGGAGGCGGTCAAGCCAGCCGTCCGAAAAGTTGCCGTCTTCGCCCACGTATCCCCGAGGGGGGGATGTCTGCGCCGATGCGGTGGGTGGGGCCACTGGGGCGGCTGCGGCTGCGGTTGCGGTGGTCTGAGGCGCTGCGGCCCCTAAATCAATGAGGGTGTCTGACATGGTGGTTTAGTTGAGGTGGTGTTTTCGGGTTGAAAATCTGGCCGCGTATTCCTCGGGGTGATACTCCCGCAGCCATTCGACGTAGGCGGGCGTTTTGTCCCCTGCTTGCGGGTCCAGCTCAGGCGCGGGCGGGATCGGCTCTGCGTCCTCGGCGGGTTTCTTGGTGGGCTTGCGATGGCTCATGATTTTTTCACCCGGGTCTTGGGCGTCTTGATGTTCCCGTCGCCCACCGTGGGCGCCGCGAGAATGGTTTCGATATGGAGCAGAACCTGCCGTTGCCCGTCCCGGATCGCGGCGTGTATCGGGTCATACTCGCAATGCCGCCCCCGTTCCTGCGGGATGAAGGCGGGCATGTGCAGCCCGAACGCCTCGCGGATGTTCTCCAAAACAAGCTTCCCGTCTTCGGTGGCGAACAGGCGGCGAAAGGCGTTCCCGATCCGCTGCGCTTGCTTGGCCTTTTCGAGAAGCGCCTCGCTCATGCCATGTCTCCGAGCGCCTGACCGATTGCCGAGTCCGGCTTGATGCTGCCCGCTTTGGCTGCCGCGCTGGCCATCATCTCCGCCTGCTCCGCCTGCGCTTGGGCCTGTTGCGCCTCCATCTTGGCCTGTCGCATCTCCTGCACCTTCTCAAGCGGCAGAAGCCAATCGGCATTGACGCCGTTGTTCCGCGCCCGGTCCCGGCTGATCCGGTCCCAGTCGTAATTATCGAGGATCTCGGGCCGGGTCTGCGCAATTGGCAGAACCATCTCCATGTCCCGGTCGAACGCCGAGTTTTCTAGGCTCTTGATCGCCAGGGCAATTCGGCTGTTGTAGGTCACCCGGGGCTGCGCCAGGTAGGCCCCGCTCTCGTCCTGCACAATCACCGACTCCGGCGGAGGCGGGAACAGGCCCGCCCGGAGATGGATCGAAAACACCCGCTCGAGCAACGGATTGAAAACCTCGGTAGTCATCCGGGCGAACGTGGGCGAGAACTGAATGAGCTTTTCCCCCGAGCGCTCGGAGACTTCCCGGGCGGTCATCTGTTTATCCGTCCGGCTGAACATCTGGAAGAGATCGACGTGATAAGCCTCCTCGATGGCGTCCCGCTTCACCTTCGCGCGCGCCTCGCCCACGTCGTAGCGGCCCGCCGTGCCCCACTCCCTGGGGATCGCGTTGGGCATGGCTGGGTTGTAGTAGGTGATGCCGCTTGAGCGCAGGTCGATGTCGCCCTCGTGTGTGGACGGGACTAGGAACCGGGGGAACGCCGCAAGCTCCGCTAGGGCGTCCATCTGTTTCTCCAAGAAATTGAGTTGCCGCGCCTCGGGGAGCGCCATCCAGCTAGGGCTCCACCCGTAAACATCATTGCCCCAAGTCAAAAACCGGGACGCCATGAACGGCGCTTCGGAATAACCGGAGTTTCGCACCACATACTTGCCCTTTTTCTCCACGTAGACGGACGCAATGGGCATGTTCTCCGGGTCGCTTTTGCGCGGGTCGATCTTCTCCGGGTCACGCGGAAAAATCCCGTGGATGAACGTGTGTTTCTTGTCCTGCTCCTTGGGGTCTTTGCTCTGGAGCGCTTTCTGAAGATCCGCCGAAAGGTTTTCCTCACCGAACTTCATCGCGGCCTGACGCGCGCTCAACTCCAGCTCACGGAAACACGTGTCCACCTGTCCCTCGTCATCCTCACAAATGCTGTAGCTGCCAACCGGCCAGCAAGAGAACGTCACCGGGTTCTTTTTGCCCGGCTCGCAGTAGATGACCGCCGTGCCGAACGCGCCCCGGTCCAAATAAAACTCGTGAATGACGGAATAGAAATTCGACCGGCTCAAGGTCGCCTGGGCAATCTCCGTGCAGCGCTTGAACCACTGTTTTGCTTCGTCGTCGTCCTGGATCTCCGGCGGCGCGTCGAAGTTAAACCACGTCCCCTCGTGCGGGGTCATCCAAGAAAGCTTCCCGTTGGCGAGGATCTGGTTGGCGCGGATCGCCGTCCCGTCAAAAAGCTGCTGCTCGTTGCTCGTGTTGGGCTGGCTTTGGGTCCGGGTGATGTTCGCCTTTCGCGGCATCACATACTGCGCCACGTCCTGCCAAAACCCCTCCCACACGGTCCGCTCGGTGCGCAGAGCGTCACTGCGCTGGATCACATGCGCGCCCAGTTGGGAAAGGGATTCGTTCATCAGCCCAGGAGAGTTTTCTTGCCGTCGGTGGCGGGAGCGCCTGCCTTGAATCCGCCCGTCTCACCGGCCAACAACGTGCGGGCCATGCCGTTCTGCCGCGCGGATTGACGCCGCGCATCCCGCTCGGCTTGATCCACCGCGGGAGCATCCATCTGCGGAGGCGGGGGCGGCGGCGGAGGCGGAGGCAGCGGCGCCGGATTCGGCATCGGTGGCATCTGGAGATCTTCCTTCCGCTGCTTGGGCGGCTTGGGGATCTCGGCCTTGCCGCCCTTGAACCAAGAGAGCACGGGCTTTGCGTCGGGGTCGGGAATCGGTGCCCAGCCTTCAAAGGCGAGGGTTAGACTTTGGGAGCGTGTCCAGAACAACCCGGCACCGACGGCGAAAAGAAAAGCGGTTTGGAGAAGCATAGCCTTTTGACGTGCTCCGCGTTGAAGCACCTCAAGGCGTTCTGTCGCTCGTAAATGACATGGGCAAGCGGAAATGGTTCACACCGCCAAAACTCCGCGAGGTCGCCGGCCGCAAGGTAAACCATCCACGCATCCCATTCCCCGCGGGGGAACACGTGCCACGGGTTGACGAGCTCTTCCCTCGGCGCGTCGTGCCGCACGGGCCGCCCCATCACGAACGCGGTGGGCGTGCTGAGGACGTAGCCGTTGAGCAGGTGAGCCTCCAGATCCTCGCGGAACGTCCGGGCGCAGTCCTCGCGCTCGTAAACCGCCGCAGCGCGCTCCACCGGAGTCATCGCAGCACCCGGGCCGCGCCCCGGTATCCCGTCAACACGCGGCCGGGTCCGGCGTTCGGCCTGCGGGCGATGGCGGAGCGATCCACCACAAGCCCGTGTTTGATGGCCTGGTGGCTCAGGCTGAACGCATCCGAGAAATGCGAGGCCCAGTCATGCACCGGCACGTCCTTGATCGTCACCCCGTCGCGTTCCTCCTTGGCGTGGTAGGCGTCGAGCGCCTCAATGCCGTCCCCGCATCCGCCGGCGTTGAAGAACGTGCGCGGGAATGCGTCCTGGGCGAGGTTGATCCCGTCCCACACGGAATGTTGACGGGGCACGGCCACCAC
>JBEIUI010000192.1:0-2484 GCA_040374425.1 Verrucomicrobiia bacterium
GGTCGGATGTCTGGGGCGGAGGTTCAACGGTGGATCCGGGTGTCAGCCCGATGAGCGTCGACACCAGCCGGGATTCCGGTGCGGCGGGTGCCGGATTCGGAGGTCTCTGCGTCGCGCTCCAAACCCATATGCCCCAAGCGACCACCACCAGGATCAGTGCAATCAAATAGAGTCTCTGGGTTTTCATCATTCAAAGGCCAAGTATTTGAACACCTTTTTATAAAACGCGTCCGTGTGCTGGATGTTCCGGTTGAACTGTGCGCTGTGGTCGGCGCGGTTTCTCCCGAAGTTGTATGGGGCTCCCCGCAAGTCTACCTCACGGAAAACGACTCCGCCCACGCTCGGCAGCGCGCCGACGGCCTTGGTGCGGGTGCGCGCGATGAACGCCATGGACTCGTGCGGATCGCCAACCCTGCGGTTGGCATCGGAGAGCGTGTAGGAAACCGAGCCCTGGGATTGGGGGTCGTAGGAGTAACGGCCGACGCCCGGGGGATCATCGGGTTTGTAGTCGAGCTGGTTCTTCTCCCAGTTCGTTTCAAAGGGGCCCCGCCGTGCCTGTGGCCAGGGCGAAATCGCTCGCGTTGAACAGGTTGATGATGTTCGCCTGCACCCCGTGGAGATAGCCCGCGTAGCCTCCCTCGGCGAGGCCGTCCGGGGTCGGTTTTTGACCCTCGGCGACCCCGAATCGTCCCTCGCTGGGCAGGCCGCCGTTGTAGGCTTTCGCGGAGAACGCCGCCTGCATCATCAGGTAATTGTTGATTGCCATGCCCGACTTGAGGGCCGAGCCCACCAAGCCGTTGCCCAGGCTGTGGGCGATCACGTGGACTTGGTGGCTCTGCGGCAGCGTCGCCCGGTATTTCCTGAGCGCGGGCCCGTATTTGAGGGCGACATACTCGTTCATGTTGTATTGGCCGAGGGGATACTCGCCGTCGGCGTAGCCCACAAGGGTGTCCCAGTGGAATAACACCAGACGCCCTTTGTAGCCCTGATGCCACAGGCGCTTGTACATCGTCTCCGCACGGTTCCTCGACTCGGCTTCGAGCTCGTTTGAGCCGTGCACAAAAATGAGCACCTGCCCGGTTTCGTCCGCCGGAGGAGTGAACGATTCCGCCCGGAACTGGCTGTGGTTTTCGTTGAATGTCGTCGCACTCCGGTAGGGTAGAGGCAGCGCCACTTTCTCGTCCGGATGCTCCGGGGTTGCCCGCACATGGGCGTAAAGATCCCGCACCTCGTTCAAATCCAGCCAGACCCCGGGGGACTCGGCGATTTTGCCGTTGGCGCCGTCGTAAAACTCCACGAACAGTTCGGCTTTTCCCGCCGTCACGCCCTCCAACAGAATCGGGATGACCGGGTTGTCCTCGCTCAGGCCGCCCCAGAACTCCGGGTCGATCCGCACCGCGGTGGAGCGCGAGCAGAGATCCCCGGCGCCGCCTCCGAGGGCCTGATGAAACGGAGCGCTCGATTGTGCGTGGGCGATGCCTTCCTCCCGGAGATGCTCGAGCCCCGGCGTTAGCGCGCGGAAGAGGTGGGCGGACGGCTCGCCGGATGCCACCTCCCTCATGCGCACCGCCATCTTGATTTGGCCGTTGACGAAAAACTTCGTGAACCCTCTCAGGTTGATCCAGACCCTGGTGAGATCCTCGCAATCGCGCGGGGACTGGATTTTTTCGTCGGCGCTGTCCTTGACCTGGGCGGGGACCACTTCTCCCGAATCCCGGACCCCGATTTGGTTGTCCTGATCGTTGTTGGTCCAGAACCTGTAGGGGGTTTTTCGCGTGGTTTGGTCGTCCCACGGATTGCCGAAGGTCATCTCACCGTCCCGGTTTGCGTCCACGAGGAGCTCGGCTTTGGGAAGGATCTTGGTCTTAATCGCGTCGTCACCCAACGACTTGCCGTCGCTGTTGGTCGCGGCGACTTGGATGAGAAAATCCAGGCGCTGGATCTGTGTGGGATCCGCCTCCACCTGGAAGCCGCTGCACGTGGCGAGTTCTTCGTCGGTTAACGTGTCCCCGCTGCGCAACACCCGCTCCACCCAGTTGCCGTCCGTGTCGTAATACGCGCAGCGCACCGTAATCCCGGCATCCTGCCACGTGAACTTGTAGGTGGCTCCGAGGACCTGGCAGGCGGCCACCCAGAAGCTGCTTTCATAAACTGTGGACGTTTGCCCGGCCGCATTGGCGGTGGCAACGGCTTGGGAGGCGCCGGTGGACCGGATTGTCTGGTACATCGTGGTGCCAACGCTGATCTTTTCCTGCCGGTCGAGCGACACCGAGCCGGCACCGTGGCGGTCCTCGTAACCCATCAGGCGCGGGGGCACCGCGAGATAATAGTTGCCGTTGCCGAGCGTCCACTCGGACGGATCGACGGTTTTCACAGGGGAACTGCCGCCCGCCGGGGGGGCTTGCCATGTGTACGAGTCCACCACCTTGGATTTCTTACTTTCGTCCTCCTCGGTCTCGGGATCGTCCTCTGGGATAAACACCA
>JBEIUI010000091.1:0-14835 GCA_040374425.1 Verrucomicrobiia bacterium
CCACCCCGCCTCGCGGCGACGCAGTTACCGACCCATCACTGCCGCATACAGCCAACTCGGCAGACGGGACTTTCACCCGCTTGAGCACCGCATTCGCCGGCGCACGTCTGTCCCTTGCAGACTCACTTGCAGACTCACTAGGCGCTTTGGCAACAGGAGCACCCAGGCAAACGCGCGGATCGCAGGCTGCGATCGTCGAAACCCGACGACGCCCAATGGAAAGGAAGACATTCGTAGAACTCGGACATCCCCACGCACGCTTCCCTCCAACCCAACAACACAAAACAACCTCAACAACCCGAACTTGCGGAGAACCTCACCCGCGAGCTTGACCAACCTCATAGCAGGAATTTGCTTTCGCGCCCGGCGCACCGGAAAAGGCGCGGAACGCGGACAGGCGTCGGGGAGTGAGGGGGTCTGACCTCCATGGTGAAGGAGCAGGTCCCATCGGAGGAATAATGGACGGCCGTCGGCTTGGCCGCCTTGAGCCCATGCGACAGCCCGGCCGCCAACTTGTCGCGGGCTACAAGGAATCCTCCTGGAGTTCCATCTGTTGTTACACCGCGGACATTCTGTTGAGGACCCGCAACCTATCCGGGGTCGGAGCAAAGCGCCTTAGGCAAGCACCAATCCCAACCTTGACCGGGACGGGGAAGACGCGGTCCGTGAACTTTTTCATTTTTCCCTAACACAACATCCTCGTTTGGTATACTGTTATGAGGTCTAGCCTGCCCCCCTCCCCTTCCCTGCCCCCTCCCCTTCCCTGCCCCCTCCCCTTCCCTGCCCCTCCCACTGCGCCGATGAAAACAGGCACCAAAAAATTTCTCGCCGGGCTTCTCGCTCTCCTCTGCGGCATCTGCACCGGCCCCATTTCCGCAGAGACCGCCAGCTCACCCGTTAAACGGCGTCTGCTTCTTACCGAATACGGAAAAGCTCCCAACCGGTTTGTGGAACTGGATGGCGATGGAAAGCTCGTTTGGGAATTCAGGCCGCCCAGCACCGCCGTGATTTTTCACGTTCTCCCCAGCGGAAACATCCTTTTCGGGTATGGCGGCCAACCCACCGGGGTGCGTGAAATCACGTCCCGCGGGAACACGGTTTTTGATTATGTGAGTTCGTCGCGTCAGGTTTTCGGGTGCGAACGGCTAGCGAACGGGAACACTCTGGTGGCGGAACAGGAGCCCTGTCAGGGAGTGGAAGTCAATCCGCAGGGCAAAATCGTCCGTGTGACCCCACTGACGACCCTTGAAAAGGGTTTTCACAGGCAGGTGCGCAACATTCACCAACTGCCCAATGGCAACATCCTTTCAGCGCACGAGGGGGAAGGCGCAGTGCGCGAAGTGGATTCCACTGGCAAGGTCGTATGGGAATACACTGGGGTTACAAACGCCGGCGAAGCGGTGCGCTTGCCCAACGGCAACACGCTGATTTGTTGCGGGACCCAGAAGCGTCTCATTGAGGTCACCCCGGAGAAAGCGGTTGCATGGGAGTTCAAGGCGGAAGACGCCCCAGATATCAACCTGACATGGGTCTCCAGTTTGCAACTCCTCAGGAATGGCAACCTGCTGGTTGGAAACTTTCTGCGCGGCCAGGAAGGCAAGGGCGCCCATGTCTTTGAGGTCACGCGCGACAAGCAGGTGGTCTGGCAGTGGGCCGACCACGCCCTCATCAAATCGCTTACGACGGTCCGTGCCCTCGGAGAGTAAATCCCCCCCCGAAACACCTGCATGAAAACCACCGCCACCACTGGGCAAGATCTTCGACACCGTTGCTCCTCTGGGACCCAGCCGTGTGCTGAAGGACAAGACACCCCATCCCCCTGCGGATCCGGACCGTGCTGAACGGCAGGGCCATGCGGGACTCGAAAACCAGCGACATGATTTTTGACGGGCCCACGCCCCTCGAGCTGCTCGGCGGAAGCACAATTCTACTGCCCGGCACCGTGATCCTCTCGCCCCCCCCTCCCGGAGATGGCGAGGCAACGACACCGTCCGTTTTCCTTCATCCCTGCAGAACTGTTGCCCTTGCGATCGAAAAAACCGGCACTCCCACCAACCCCGTGGTGGCCGATGCTCAACCCCTGAATCCGGCACTATGAACCCAAACTCCCCCGACACCGTCTGTGTCCCTGCACTGCGCCGAAAGGTCGCATGGCGGATCCTACCCCTTGTGGTGGTCCTGTACGTGGTGTCGTATCTTGACCGCGCCAACGTGGCCTTTGCCAAGCTCCGGATGGGCGAGGCCCTGGGCTTTTCGGAGGGGGTGTTCGGCTTCGGCATCGGCGTCTTTTTTGTCGGCTACCTGTTCCTCGAGATTCCTGGTGCGCTGTTGGTGGAGCGTTGGAGCGCCAGGAAGTGGTTTGCCCGCATTCTGATCACCTGGGGCCTGATCTCGGCCACCATGGCTTTTGTGAAGACGCCCTCTCAGTTTTACTGGGCGCGGTTCTTTTTGGGCATGGCGGAGGCGGGCTTTTTCCCGGGCATCATCGTCTACTTCTCGCACTGGTTTGTGCAGAGCGACCGCTCCCGGGCACTCTCGTGGCTGCTCGTCTCTGTGCCGTTCAGCCTCGCGCTGGGGGCCCCGGTGTCCTCGCTGCTCCTCGACGTGCAGAGTCTGGGCCTGGCGGGATGGCAGTGGCTTTTCATCGTCGAAGGGTTGCCCGCAGTGATTCTCGGATTTGTCGTACTCGCCTGTTTCACGGACAGGCCAAGGAACGCAAAGTGGCTCTCCCAGGCTGAACGCGACCACCTCGAAAGCGAACTCGCAGCCGAGGCCGCCGCCAAGGAGTCGGTGATGAAACTCAGTGTCTGGGAGGCCCTCCGCCTGCCGGCGGTATGGATCCTCGCGCTCGGGGTCTTGGTCGGAAACAGCGGCGGATACGCTTTGAACTTCTGGCTGCCCACTACCGTGAAAAACCTCTCCCGTGGTTCAGACCAGATGACCTTGCTCTACAGCGGCATCTACTACGCCTTCGGCATCCTCAGCGTCCTGGTCTCCGGCTACTCCGCCGACCGGTCCGGGGACCGGAAATGGCACGCCGCGGGAGGCATGGTTGCAACGGGACTCTGCCTCCTCTGTAGCACCATCCCCGGCCAGACGTTTGGCACCCAGATGATTTGGCTGTGTCTGACCGCACTCGGCGCCTTCTTCTGGATCGCGCCGTTCTGGACTCTGCCTTCCCTGACGCTCACGGCCTCCGCCGCAGCGGCCGCGACAGGCTTGATCAACATGGGCGCAAACCTCGCGGGCTATCTCGGAAACCATGCCACAGGATGGCTGCGTTCCCACAATTTCAGCGAGTCGCAGTGTCTCGACTTCCTCGCCGCATGCTTCATTGCAGGCGGCATCCTCCTGAGTTTCCTACGTCCACCCCAGAAAAACCCTTCTCCCCGCGCCTAACACCGGCTCCCTCCGTGTCCGCCTGTCACCCGACAATGCCGATGAATTCCTCCGATAAAACATCACCCCAGTAGCTGTACCGCACGATGCTCCTGACCCGCATGGTCGAGGAGCGCCTTGCCAAGTCACATCAACGCGGCCTCATTCATGGCGCATGCCACACCTCCGTGGGCCAGGAAGCCATCGCGACAGCCGTCTGCGCGCACCTACAGAGGGAGGAAGCCGTGTTCAACACGCACCGGGGCCACGGACATGCCCTCGCCAAGGGGATGGCCCCCGGCGAACTCATGGCGGAACTTTACGCACGCGAAACCGGCTGCTCCCGTGGCCGCGGCGGTTCGATGCATTTGTTCTCCCCTGAAATCGGAATGATGGGCACCCGCGGAATCGTGGCCCCGTGCATCCTTCAGGCCACCGGAGCCGGCTAAAGTTCGGTGATCCTCAAAACCCGCCAGGTCGGCGTCGCGTTTCTCGGCAATGGCACAAACAACAACGGTGCTTTTTTTGAAGGCCTGAACATGGCCACGATCTGGAAGCTGCCCGTTCTTTTCATCTGTGAAAACAACCAGTTCGCAACCGAGGTTTCCTTTTCCACCGTCGCTGGAAATCCGAGCGTTACGGCCCGGGGCGCGGCCTGCGGAATCCACGCAGTCGAGGTGGATGGCGACGACGTCCTTGCCGTCGAAGCCGCCGCCCAAGAGGCCGTTTCGCGCGCCCGCGCCGGCCAGGGCCCCACACTGAATCGGCATCGGGCACTCTGCCGCCACCCATCACAGCGGCAGCTACTACTCCATGTAAGCGCACTTCCCCGGTTTGCGGGTCGTCGTGCCTTCCACCCCGCGCGATGCCAAGGGCCTCCTGAAAACCGCACTCACCGGGGATGACCCGGTCCTGTTCCTTGAACACAGGGAGTTGCATTCTTCACCAACCTTCCTCGCCCTCCTTTTGTTGGCGGAAACTTTCCACGAAACACGCCCTTCATTAAGTGCCGTTCAGGCCTGTCCCTTGTGTTCAAGCGGCGCGAGCCGCAGGGCGGTGAGAAGGGCAAGAGTGGCTTTCATGGTTGGCGTCTCAAGTGCATTGCGTTTCAACGAATCCAGATGCCTTTCCCTACACCACCGCGTGGGGTGGTCTTTGGATAGTCAGGGTTGATCTTTTGCTCGATGACGGTAACGACTTGTTCGATGGGTAAGTCTCTCTGCGAGTCCCGGGTGCGGACGCCGGAGATGCCTACGTTGCGCACGGTGCAATCCAGGTCAGGGGAGAAAATCTCGAACCATTTCGCGGGGTCCTCGGACTTCCCTCGCTTGTAGGTCTGGGACAGTGGGCCGATGGCGAGCAGGTGCCAATCGGGGGTGATGGGATGATTCACGCGGACGTTGTGAATGGAGATTCCGTCGGTGTTCGCGTGGAGTTCGATCTGACCGGGGCGATTGAAGATGAGGTCTTCGAGGCGGAGGTTCTTCACCGTGCCAACACCGATGCTGAAGTCGTTGTCGCGCCCGAGTTCGAGGTTCGGCTGGTCGTAGATTTTGAAGTGTCGGATGTCAGTGACGCGGCGCAGGGTGATGTCGGAGATAGGGCAGTCGAGCGTGGTGCCGTCATCGAAGCGTTTGACGCCAGGGAGGATGCGGATGGCGATATTTCCTTCGTGTTCGTCCTCTGGCCAACCGGTGACGTCTTCGATGGTGATGCGCTCGATGGGGCCGTAGCTGGGCGCGTAGTTTTTCCATTCCCAGGCGTTCAGCGCCACGTCGTCGTCGCCGGAGTCGCCGCGCACGCCGCGGATGAGGCCATCACTTGCGGGGCCGTTCACATGCACGCCGTCGCGGCGGTGCTCTTCGAGGGTGATGTTTTCGACGGTGAACTCATGGGCGTTCGCCAGATGCACGCCGAATGCTTTGCTCTGGCGCACGGTGAGGTTCTTCACCGTGACGCGACGGACGTTTTGCAGCAGGATAACGCCGTGCGTGCCGAACGCAGGATTCTCCTTCGAGGAATGGCCGCGCAAGTTGCCGTTGGATTCGGCGCGCGTGACCGCCAGCGTGGTCCAAATGCCGCCTTCGATGGTGATGTCCGTATCGAGCTGTAGGTCAGCGGGCACCGGCTTTGTGTTCAAGGTGACGACATGCTCGTTGCGCACCATGCAGGTGTTGGTGCCGGGCTTGAGGCGAATCTCGGCGGTCGGATCAGCGCTGAGTTTTTGACCGGATTTCACGACGAGCGCGCCATCCAGGTAATAGGGCTGCGCTCGTGCGGGAATGTGCAGCGTTCCTTGGGCGTCCAGCGTCGCCTGCATGGCCTGCGTCCACACTTCGGCGGTGACGCTGTGCGTTTCGGCTTTGCCGGAAGCGTCCGGCCATTTCTCGGTCCAGGTCTCGGTGCGGACGAGCGGCTGAAAATCGGACAGCTTCTTGGCGGCTGGTATTGGCAGCTTGTCCGACGCCTTGAGATAACCCAGCGACACGAAGAAGTCGTCCAGCTCGCGGATGGTGCGGTGGAAGCAACGGCTGGCTTCCTCTCGCGGCTCGCCCTTGCCACGCCCGGGATTGAAGAAGCCGTGCGGCTGGCCTTCATAGGCTTTCAGTTCGCAGCGATTGCCTGCGGCGGTCATGGCCTTGGCAAAGAGTTCCACCGTGGGGAATGGCACCGCCTCATCCTTCGTGCCGTGGAAGAGAATGCTCGGAGGCAGCCCAGCGCGGACGAATTGATAAGGCGAAATCTCCTGTGGACGGCCACCGGTGCGGGCGCGGATATCGGCGAGTTTTTCGTCCGAAAGCAGCCCAGGATGCCCCTCCACCGGAGACAGCACCACAGCAGGATTGAACAACGCGAGGGCGTTCGGCATGGAACGGACTTCGGTGTGGGCTCCGTCCTCGAAACCCGGCACTAGCGCCACCGCAGCGGCGAGATGACCACCGGCAGATTCACCTCCGGCCACGATGCGGTCGGGATCGATGCCGAGACGGGCGGCATTGGCACGAGCCCAACGCATCGCCGCCTTCGCATCACGCAGGCAATCCTGCGGGATGACCCCGTGGCGGCTCGATACTCGATAATCGCACGGGATAGCGACCATGCCGCGCTGCGCGAGATAAAGCGACTGCGGCAGGAACTGCCCCGGCGATCCACCTTTCCATCCACCACCAAAGAAAAACAACACTGCGGGACGATGATCCGAGGCTCGATGATTCGGCGGCGTGAAGATGTAGGCATTGAGCTTCACTCCGTTCACCTCCCGATAAACCTCCACGCTCGCCCCCGGCATTTCCGGCGGGTATTTCCAACTCACAGGCGGCTCGGGAAGATCATCTGCGGCACGCAGTGTGCAGAGCGGTCCGAGCAGGAAAGCGGCGATCAGCAAATCACAAAACAATCGGAGACAGAAAAATGAGATTCGGGTCTTCATGTGGTGGCGGGGCGGAGGAAGGAGGCGTGGGATGCCCTGGAACAAATTGTTACTTCGTCGTGGTGGGCGGCAGGTCCCGCAGTCCCGCCTTGATCGCCTTCAACTGCTGAAAATGTCCGTCGGCGATGGTGCCGACCGGATTTCCGGACTTTACGTCGGTGTTCTTGCCCACGTCGAAGGTGATCACGCCGCCTTTGGCAAAGACGTTTTGGCAGTAACCCAACCATTGCTCCGTCCAGAATCGCGGCTGGCTAGCGCCCCAGTTGCTCCCCATGTAAACGAGGGCATGGCACTGGGTGCTGCCTATGAATCGGGATTCGGGGATTTCGGAAAGTTGGTTGGCTCCCGCATCATGTCCAGCGAGGTAATCGTCGTGGTCGGCGTAGAAAAAGGGGTGATTTCGCAGGCCGCCATTGAAAGCAACGAGGGCCGAAGGATTGCCGGCCTTGATGGCTGTGGAAAGCATTGCAATCCCAGGCTGGCCGGGTGTCTCAGGGTTGTCATAGAGCTCCTTGTAGGCTCCGTCGATCCACCAGCCCGAGACCTTCTCGCCGTAACGCATGGACCATTCGCCGATCACTTTGCACCATTTCTCCGTGGACTGTTGGGTTGGCTTCCCGCGATCTCGTTTGGGTGTGGGCCGGCCCGCTTCAACCTGCGGATCCCAGCCGAACTGCTGACGAATCTCCGGGACATCAGGTGGGTTCGCTGGCAGGTAAAGCATGAGCTTGATCCCCCTTGGATGGAGCGCACGATACAACTCCAGCGGTAGGTCACGGATGGAACATTTCTCGCCGGGTGATCTTGAGGTGATCTCGTCGTAAGCGGCGTTGGGCGCGGCGTAGCAGCCTGAGTTTTGCCCCAGCATGAGCATGAAGTAACCGGCACCCACTTCCTGGAGCTGCTCCGCCAAACGCTCCACGTCGAACTTGTCCACGAGGGCGACGTTGTGCGGGCCGACTCCGAAGTGCATCATCACGCCATATCGGGCCTGCATGAACCCATCCGTGCGATCATCGGGATAACGTTCGGCGACCGGAACGGATGGTGGCACGATTTTCGCGGCCGTTTGATCAATAGCCACCCCTGCAATCGGCGCGAGCAGCAGGGCGGTGAGTAGTGGAAGTGTGGCTTTCATCGTGGTCCCTAATTCGCGCGGCATCGCTCAGCACCAGTTACTCCTCGTGCGCGCGGAGTGCGCGCTAACGGGAAAATTGCTTTTCACGTCACGGAACATACTGCGAATTTGCATCCGATTGACCGGGTTCTGAGCCAATGCTTAGTCCTTTTTTACCGTCGATGCGTTTTTATTCATAACCCAATGGGCATCTCCACTGTCCTTCATTGAAAAAACTCAACTTCACCGGAAATTTGGGTTTGGTGCAGCGGCGCCGTAGTTTTCGCGGTGAGCGCTGGTTGAAGGCTGACGCTGTCCTCGGCGGCGTTTACTGGCAGCGGCTTTTCCAGAATTGCCGCGACCGTGGCAAACCAGTCGTTGAGGCAAACCATTTCTCTGTAGACGCTGTTCGCTGGAACTTGGGAGGGCCAGCGCATGAGCAGGGGAATGTGATGTCCGCTGTCGAAGATGTCGGCTTTTGTGCCGCGGAAAGCGCCGCTGGGGTTGTGTCCGTGCGAGGCGAGTTCGGCGAAGTTGGCTTTCGGGGAGCAACCGTTGTCGCTGGTCATAACCACCAGCGTGTTGTCCGCAATGCCGCCCTCGGCCAGTTAATAAGAATTTCCTTTTTGCGTCCGTGTGGGGGGAGGGGCTGCATTGCCGCGGCACGTTAAACATCTGCGCGCTTTTTTTCAGCATGGACGAGTGGGGGGAGGGGTTCTGCATCAAAGGCCTCTCCCTTGTGCCTTTCGCTTGTGCCTTTACCCGGAGCAGGTTCCACCTGTGCGAAGAAATGACAACGGAGTCTTCTGGGGGAAATTTTTTCTAAGACAAACGCCGCTTTTTGGTATACTATTCATGCGCCCACTTTGTTCGCACATGACTCCGCTCACCGGCACCGCCGTCCACGCCCTGCCCATTCTGCTGGAACCCGCGGGCACCCGCATGGTCGCCTCGGATCCGGACCGCCACATCGCCGCCCTCGTAAAAACCGTTTCTCCCTTTGGCATACCCAAAAAGAACATCTGAGCCCCACCCTCTTCCCCATGACCGCCCTCGCAGACGCCGCCGTCGCCGTCCTCCGCAAAGAAATTCTCTCCGGCATGCTCCCGCCCGGCACCAAACTCGCCGAGGCTCCCGTCGCCAAGCGTCTCGGCGTCAGCCGCGTGCCCGTCCGCGAAGCTCTCGTCCTTCTCGCCAACGAAGGCCTTGTGCAGTTCAAAGAAACCGGTCGCAGCTTCGTCAAAAGCCTCTCCAAATCCGATTTCGAGGAACTCTACACCATGCGCCTCGTACTCGAGCGTGCCGCAGCGCGCCTCGCCGCCTCCCGCTTGGGCTCACACCTTGCAGCGCTTCGGAAAAACATCCGCCAAACTGCCGCGGCATCGTCCGTTCCCGAGGTCACCGAACTCGATCTCGACTTCCACGAACTCATCCTGCTTGCCGCCGGCAATTCCCGCCTCCTGCGCTCCTGGCGCGCCCTTCGCCACGAACTCCAACTGTGGCTCGGTGGCCTCCATCGCCAGCGCGAGTTCCTGCTTCATGACGTCCGCCCCAAAACGGTCAGTGCTCATTCCGAGCTTCTCGAGCGTCTGGGCTCGGGTTCTCCAGAGGAGTGCGAGGCGCTCATGCAAAAACACATTTTGGACTGGAAACAATGGATCCCCGAAGAAGATCCCAACGCCCGCTCCCCCTCGTCCGGAATCCGCCGCAAACCCGTGTGATGCGCGAGCCCTCGCGCCCGCCTCAGGAGCACCGCTCCACATCGTTCGGAATCCGCCGCAAACCCGCCCCCTTCGCCCGGTGAACCCGCCATTCGTCCTCCCCATGCGCCTCTCCCTCCGCATCCTCACCCCTCTTTCCCTCCTCGCCGCTCTCCTTCCAAGAGCGGCCGCCAACGAGGACTTCGCCTTCTTCGAATCCAAAATCCGCCCCATCCTCGTCGAGCACTGCTTTGACTGCCACAGCGGCTCCAAAACCAAAGGCGGCCTCTCGCTCGACTCCAAAAACGGCTGGCAAAAAGGCGGCGATTCCGGCCCCGCTCTCCTCCCGGGCAATCCGGACAAAAGCCTCCTCATCGAAGCAGTCCGCTACCACGACGAGGACTCCGCCATGCCTCCAAAAAAGAACGGGGGCAAACTCCCGGACGCCAAAATCGCCCTCCTCGAACAGTGGGTCCGAAACGGCGCTCCTGACCCCCGCGTCGCCTCCGCCAAAATCGGCGGAATGGACGCCGAGGAGGCCCGCGCATGGTGGGCTTTCCAACCGCTCCCGACCGATGCCCCTCCCACCACCCTCGCGGCCGCCTCCGCCCAGCTCGACGCTTTTCTGAATACCCGTCTCGAAGCGGAAGAACTGGTCCCCTCGCCTCCGGCCGACAAACGCACCCTGCTGCGGCGGGTCTGCTATGATTTGACGGGCCTTCCGCCCTCGCCGCAGGAGGTGTCCGCCTTTCTCGCAGACCCTTCTCCCGAGGCCTTTTCCAAGGTCGTGGAAAGGCTCCTTGCGTCCCCCCAGTATGGTGTCAAATGGGGGAGACACTGGCTCGATGTTGTCCGGTTTACCGATCTTCTGGATGCACGCACCGCGGACAAGGCAGACGCGGGAGACATCGTGGACTCCTGGCGGTACCGGGACTGGGTGGTGAATGCATTCAACTCCGACCTCCCCTACGACCAGTTCGTCAGCCATCAGATTGCGGGCGATCTTCTCGCCAAAGACGACTGGGATCCTCAGAAGTTGATCGCGACAGGCGTCTACGCAATTGGCGAATGGGGCAACGGCGACGCAGACAAGGAGAAGATCCACACCGACATGGTCGACGACCAGGTCGACCTCACCAGCCGCGCATTTCTTGGGCTCACGTTGAGTTGCGCACGCTGCCATGACCACAAGTTCGACCCCCTCAGCACACGGGACTATTACGCAATGGCCGGGATATTTTTCAGCAGTTCCATCCTCGACCGATTCACCCCGAAGGGTGCCGGGGAAAAACTGATGCGCATCCCCATTGTCAGCGGCGAGGAGGAACACAAACTCAAGATCGCGAGGGGACGTCTCGCCACAATCGACGCACGCCTCGCCGAAAAGCTCGAGCCGTTCACGGAGTTTGAACACCAACCGGGAGGACAGGAGACCCTGACGCTCTGGAAGGGAAAGGGCGTATCCCTCCCTGCGCTTTATATCAATTCAGGAACGGCACCCGCTTCCCTGACCAGCTGGAAGCTGCCCCCAAAATCCATCGGTGTTCATCCCGGCCAGAAGGTCCCCGTTTCCCTTTCCTGGCGCAGCCCGGTTTCAGCAAAAGTCACATGCAGCTTTGAACTCAAAGACGCAGACCCCAACTGCGGCGACGGGATTGCATGGACACTCAAACACCGCGAAAAGGTTCTTCAGACCGGCACCCTGAATAACGCCACAACCTCCGAACTCCAGAAGCTCTCCGCAGAGGTCCAAAAGGGGGACTTGCTGCAACTCATCATCCGGCCCAATGGGGAATATTCATGCGACATGACCCAGGTGGATCTGAAAATCGAGTTGTCCGGGGGCAGGACTTGGGATGTGACCGAAGCACTGCTCTCCGGCGCAACCCAGGGACAGGACGATCTTTGGTGGATCGGCGCAGGCGAGGGCCTTTCCTTGGGCAACGAAACACCGGAAGGCAAGGCGCTTGCCGCCGACCGGAAGAAGGCCGCCGAGGAGCTGGAACAGTTCACATTCACCCAGGGACTGCGTGATGGAGGCCTCCCCAAGACGCGCTACGAGGGCTTTCACGATGCCCCCATCCACAAGCGCGGACGCTACGACACCCTCGGCGAGGTCGTGCCCCGCGGTTTCCCCGCACTCCTTTCCAAGCAGCAGCCCGCCCTTGGAAAAAGCGCCAGCGGCCGTCTGGAACTCGCCCGCTGGATCGCCAGCCCCTCCAACCCCCTGACCGCACGCGTGTTTGTCAACCGGGTCTGGAAACACCACTTCGGAGAGGGTCTCGTGCGCACCCCGAACAACTTTGGAAAACTCGGCACCCCGCCGACACATCCGGAACTCCTCTCCTGGCTGGCCGGGCACTTCGTCCAGTCCGGCTGGAGAATCAAGGACCTTCACCGGCTCATCCTCCATTCCGCCGCATACCAGCGCAGCGCGGCGCCCGGCCCGGCGACCCTCCGGAAGGATCCTGACAACCGTTTTCTCTCTCATCAGAACAGGCGCCGTCTCAGCGCGGAGGAGATCCGCGATTCGCTCCTCAAGTTTTCAATGAAGCTCGACCCAAAGCTGGGCGGCAGATCCGAGCCCGACCTCTTCAGCCCGAGACGCACCCTCTACCTGCGGACCATCCGGAGCGACCGCTCCAATTTCCAAGCCCTCTTTGATGGAGCAGACCCTTCCGTGATGGTGGAAAAACGCGTGGAATCGACGGTTTCACCACAGGCACTTTTTCTGCTGAACCACCCCTTCTCCATTGCGCAGGCGGAAGCCCTAGCCGCTCTGGCCTCCGCGGAGGGGATGACGGACTCCGAGCCCATCACCCGATGGCTCTGGGGGCGGCTTTTCCTGCGTGAACCCAGTCCGGAGGAAGCCGCTTTCAGCCGCCAGGCACTCGGCCTCAAGCCTGACCTCAAGACCCTGACCTCCTTCTGCCAGATGCTTCTCTGCTCCAATGAAACCGTTTATGTGGACTAATCCCCTCCTCTCCAGACGCCAGTCGCTGCGCCAGTTCGCCAATGGATTCGGCATGCTCGGGCTTGCCAGCCTCTTGAATCAAACCACTTCCGCTGCCCCCGGGAACCTCCCGCTCCCGAACGCTCCTCATTTTGCACCCAGAGCCAAGCGGGTCATCTTTCTCTTCATGTCCGGCGGTCCCTCACACGTCGACACCTTCGACCCAAAACCCACCCTTCAACGCCTCTCGGGGCAACCGCTTCCCTTCGAGAGACCCAAACTCGAACGCACCAAAACCGGGAACCTCTTTGCTTCCCCCTTCCGGTTCACCCCACACGGCCAGTCTGGGACCGAGGTAAGCGAACTCTTCCCGCATGTCGCCTCGTGCGTCGATGACCTCTGCGTGATCCGTTCCATGGTGGCGGACAACATCAACCACAACGGCGCCTGTCTCCAGATGAACACGGGTGAGCAGGCTTTTTCCCGGCCCTCCCTCGGCTCCTGGCTCCTCTACGGGCTCGGCTCCGAAAACCAGAACCTCCCAGGCTTTCTCGTGCTCGCACCCTCCCAGCCCGCCCAGGGTGCGCCGCTCTGGAACAGCAGTTTTCTTTCCGCCGCATTTCAGGGAACGCTTGTCAGCAACCTCAACAAACCCGTCGCAAACCTCGACAACTCGCGCTGGTCTCTTGCCGAACAGCGCGCCCAACTCGACTGGCTCAAACACCTCAACCAATCCCACGCCTCCGCACGCGAGGAAGACTCCCGTTTAAGCGCACGCATCGAATCCTTCGAACTCGCCTTCCGGATGCAGCGCGAAGCCCCCGAAGCCTTCGATGTCGCAGGCGAATCCGAGGCCACAAGGAAACTCTACGGCCTCGATGATCCCGTTACTGAAACATTCGGAAAACAATGCCTCATGGCCCGCCGCCTCGCAGAACGCGGGGTCCGCATGATCCAGGTCTACCACACCAAAACCAGTCAGCGTTCCAACGGGCAACTCTGGGACCAACACAGCGGACTGCGCTCCGACCTTCCCCACAACTGCCTCTCCACCGACAAACCCATCGCCGGCCTCCTCAAGGACCTCAAATCCCGCGGACTCCTGGAAGACACTCTGGTTATCTGGGGCGGCGAATTCGGACGCACACCCACTTCCGAGGGCACCAACGGCCGCGAACATCATCCCTTCGGCTTCACCATGTGGCTCGCAGGGGGGGGCGTCAAAGGCGGCATCGTCCATGGAGCCACCGACGAATTCGGGTGGCACGCCGTCAAGGACAAGGTCCACGTTCATGACCTCCATGCCACCATCCTCCACCTGATGGGTCTGGACCACGAAAAACTCACCTACCGCTACGCAGGCCGCGACTACCGCCTCACCGATGTCCACGGCCATGTGGTGAAGGAAATCCTCGCCTGAGGCGGTCCAAACAACGCCGCCGCCTACTGCGGAACGTCCTCCACCACGATACCGTCCAAAAGCAGCGGACCGAACGCAATGAAGTTCGCCATCTCCTTCTCGCTCAACGCGTGCGGCATCTCCAAACCCAGCTTCTCCACGCCCTCCACCCACCGCGTCCACTCCGTGCCCACACTCTCCACCACGAACCGGTGCCACTTCCCCTCCTCCAAAGGCGCCGACTTGCAGTTCACCCCGGCCACCTCGTAGGCCAGGTAGGGTTTGAAAATATCCGCCGGACCATGGCTCTGGCGCTTGTTGCGCGGATCCCTCTCGTCGTTCGTCCGTGAAATCCCGCTCCGAGATCGAGAGCACCGCGTCCGTCTCCGAACGCGGCAACCGCTCGGTCACATCGGCTCCCATCCCGTTCAGGAGCGTCAGCCACAAATTGCACAGGGGCGTGTCCTTGAGGACCACATGTTGCCCCAGCTTCACTCCCCCGCCGCCTCCGGCAACGAACGTCGGACGGTTGTCCAAGGAATGAATCGTGCGGATGCTGCTTCCGTCAGCGATGCACGCGTGGTCGACGAGTGTGCTGCCGTCTGGCTCCTTCACCGCCTTCAGCTTGTCGAAGCAGGAATAAAAGCCTGTCTCCTCCGGATCCACTGGTGCCTTTTCTTCTCATCGCTCCCCCACCCTCGTTCCCGTTTGGCTCTCCACAGTATGTCCGCCCCGAATGGCGCTGAGTTCAGCCCGAAAGCCGAAGTTCCAACCTGCGTGTTTGGGTTCTTTGAGATCTTTGAGGTTGTTCCCGGTGCCGGGTTGGGAGGGGGGAAGGAAAACCATTAGAGGAACGCA
>JBEIUI010000032.1:0-29052 GCA_040374425.1 Verrucomicrobiia bacterium
CCCGGCGAACGGAACAAGGCGAACTCGATGTTCGGATCAGGCTCGGTTGCGTTGGCTTGGTTCGCGTTCTTTTGCTCCAGGTCGAAGCCCTTACCATCCCGCGCATAGAACAGCGACTCCACACCACCGGTGGTGCGATGAGGACCTAGCTGCTTGCCAACGACTCGCGTCTTTTTCGATGTCGGCGGCCCAGGTGATGTCACCACGGCCTGCCGCAACGCCGTCTCCACCGCATCCAGGTAAGCCGTGAGCTGCACATGCGAGATGTCCAGCGTGGACGCGACCTTGTCGAAATGGTTCGATTCGCGGTCTGCGGGCAACATGTCGCGGATGTCCAAATGAGGCAAAGCCAGCAGGTCGCGCAGGTTCTGTTCGAACTCGAGACGATTGAGTCGCCGCATCGGCCCACGCCCATTTTGGGCCGTGGTCGCCGCGCTCGCCGCGTGCAGGGGCTTTTCCAGAGCGGCGAGCAAGGCCTTGCGATGCTCGGGAGTCATGTCCGCTGACTTGGGTGGCATCTCACTTTTCTCCACGCGGTCAAACACCTGCACCCAGCGTTCCATCCGCGTGGGATCACTCAGATCAAATGCTAGCGCAGTGAGATCGAGTTTGCCTTTTTTGGTTTCCGAATCATGGCACTCGAGACAGTTTTGCTCGATCAGGCTGGCGAAAGGTTCCGGGTGTTTTTCTGCGGCTCTGAGTGTGGCTAGCGGCGCCAGCACGAGGACTGAGACAAGGGGGAGGGGGTGCTTCATAGTTTTTGCTTCCATCGGGGAACAGAGGATGTTTTCGCTCCGGCCATTTCCAGTGAGGCCATGGCTGGGGCCAGTTCGTTGGTCAGGTGCTGGATGATGCCTGCCACTGCCCCCTGCCGCTTGTCGCCTTGGGACTGCCGGATGCTGCAGTCAGCGAAGGATGGCTGGAGAGTCCGTTTCTGTGCTTCCGCGAGCACGCGATCAAAGATCGCCGGATCGGAGCCCAGCAGTTTTCCATGAAGGAAGAGGTTGGATGGATTAAAGACGTTGATCACGGCGGCGACCGCGATGGCTAGGTAATCGACGGTGCGTTCGATTACGGCGGCTGCGTTCACGCGGCCATTCTGTATTGCATCGATGGCCTCGCTGATGCCGACCGATTGTCCGAGGAGCAGGGAGATTTCCCGGGCAAAAGCGGAATCGGTGGCGACGGTCTCCAGGCAACCCCGATTGCCGCAACCGCATTGGATGCCGGCACGCTCCACCGTGATATGGCCGAGTTCGCCAGCCATCCCGCTATTCCCGGCCAGCAGTCTTCCATCACTAAAAACGCCGAGGCCCAGCCCGGTGCTCACATCCAGCATTGCGAAATTGTCCATTCCACGGGCAGCGCCATACATCCGCTCCCCCATGCATAGGGCGTGTGATTCCTGCAAAGCCACGCACCGCAGCCCCAGCCGCAGGGTGAGTTCTGAAACAAGGGACTGGCCATCGAGGACGTGCAGATTCGGGGAGATAACAGTCCGGTTCAGGCGCGAATTTAAAAGGCCGGGGACGCTGACCCCCACTCCGCGAAACTGCAAACCCAACCGAGTAACATCGCCGCCGCCGATTTCGCACAGGTGCCGCTCAATCTCCGAGAGTAACTGGGGATAAGTTTTCGGGGTCGAAAAAGACCGCACACTCTCGTCCAAAATTTCGCCATCAAGCCTGGCGCTACCTGCCGAGCAGGTGTCAGCATCGACAGCCAACCAGAGGACGTTTGCGGTCTTTTTAGCAAGCTGCAAAAGCTTTCCAGGCCGGCCGAATCCCTCGCTCAATCCACTTTCCTCGAGGAATCCGGTCCGAATCAACGTGGCAACTGCTTTAGACACAGTCGGAGCACTCATCCCACCGGCTCTCGCCATGTCAGCCCGGGACGACGGGCCGCAAGCCTGAACAAACTCGAGGACGCGCCGTTCGTTGATTTTTGAGAGTAACTCGGGTGCAACCATAGCCAAAAAATGACGGAACCCGGGAACCGTAATGGAGGCGGCCCACTTTGTAAACAGCGTTTTGGAAGTGGCGCTTAGTAAGTGGTTAATGGGGTGTTCACACCCCGTCTCTCGATCAAACCGGGACAGCGCACCGGGAGTTGGACAGGGCGAATCATCCGTTTGGCGGGAACCCGTGCCCGGAGGAGTCTCCGATCGACATCCGCCCGGATTTGATGCAAAAGCGCGGTCCCCGCTTCTGTAACCCCCAGCCCTCCCATGGACTTGCCTATGTTCGAAAGCCAGATCAACCGCAGACACGCCATGCAGCGCATCGCCCTGATCTTGGGCGGGGTCCTTTCGGCAGAACTTACCGCAGGCCTGAACGGCCAGGTTCTCACCCTCGGGAAACGGGTCGAGGTTTCCAAGGAACAAGCCGCGCTTCTGGCCGAGGTGGCCGACGTGATCATCCCCGACACGGACACTCCCGGTGCCAAGGCGGCGGGCGCCGAGCAGTTCATTCTGAGGGTCGTGCGGGACTGCTACCGTTACGAGCGGCAGGAGGCGTTTTATCGCGGGCTCGGGCAGATCGAGGAGGAAAGCCGGCGGCAATTCAGCAAAACGTTCGCGGAACTCGGCACGGAACAGAAGCAGACCATCGTGAAGCACACGGCCAAAAACTCCCGGGCGTTTTTCCAGGAGCTCAGGGGGCTGACCGTGGCCGGTTATTTCACATCGGAAATCGGCGCCACCCAAGCGCTTGAATACCTGCCTATCCCGGGCCGATTCGAGGGTTCGGTACGCATGAGCCCGGGACAAAAGGCCTGGGCGCTCTGACACATTCCCACTATGGCCACACTCAACATTACCTCCAACAAAGAGCTCACCTACGACGCAATCGTTATCGGATCGGGCATCTCCGGGGGCTGGGCAGCCAAGGAACTCACGGAAAAAGGGCTGCGCGTGCTGATGCTGGAGCGGGGCCGCCCGCTGGAGCACATCGTAGGATACGAGAAGGCGCTGAAGGCCCCGTGGGAATCCCAATACGGCGGGCGTCTCACGGTGGAACAAATCGAGACCCATCCCAAGCTCGTGCGGGACGCGCCCTACAACGAGATGACCGAACAGTATTGGATGAAGGACTGCGACGCCCTTTATCGGGAAGAGAAACGCTTCGACTGGTTTCGGCCCAATATTGTCGGTGGAAAATCCATCATGTGGGGGCGTCAAACCTACCGGCTCAGCGACCTGGATTTTGAGGCGAACCTCAAGGAGGGCATCGCCATCGACTGGCCGATCCGTTACGCCGATATCGCTCCATGGTATTCCTACGTGGAGAAGTTCGCCGGGATTTCCGGCGAAAAACTCGGGCTCGCGCATCTCCCAGACAGCGAGTTTCTCCCGCCGATGGAGATGTATCACGTCGAGAAAGAGGTGCGTAAACGGGTGGAAAAACTCTTCCCCGGACGGTTCCTCACCATCGGACGCGTGGCCAACCTCTCAGCCGCAGCTGCCGCGCAGATGGAGGTGGGTCGGGGTCCCTGCCAGTACCGCAACAAGTGTTCGCTGGGCTGCCCGTTCGGCGCTTATTTCAGCTCCCAGTCGGCGACCCTGCCCGCGGCGGCCAAGACCGGACGGCTCACCCTGCGGCCGGACTCCATCGTCACCGGGATTCTGTATGACGAGGCGTCCGAGCGCGCCACCGGGGTGCGTGTGCGGGACGCCGTGACCCTGGAGGACCGGGAGTATTACGCGAAGGTGCTCTTTGTCTGCGGCAGCGCCGTGAGCTCCACGGCGATCCTGCTCAACTCCGTGTCCAGCCGGTTTCCGGAGGGTCTGGGGAACGATTCCGGCCAGCTGGGTCGCAACCTGATGGACCACCATTTCCGGACCGGGGCCAGCGGGGTGTGGGAGGGCGACACCGACATTTACTTCTACGGGCGCCGGGCCAACGGCATCTACATGCCGCGGTACCGCAACCTTGGCGGGGACAAACGCGACTACCTGCGCGGCTTCGGCTACCAAGGCGGCGCGAGCCGGGGGAACTGGCAGCGGGGCGTGGCCGAACTCTCTTTCGGAGCGGAAATGAAGGAGATGCTCACCCAGCCCGGGGCATGGTCGATGGGCCTTGCTGGGTTCGGCGAAATGCTGCCCTACTCGGAGAACCGGATGTATCTGGACAAGACCGGGCGGGACAAGTGGGGCATGCCACTGGTGGTTTTCAACGCGGAGCTGCGCGAAAACGAGCACAAGATGCGCGTGGACATGGCCAACGACGCGAAAGAGATGCTGGAAGCCGCCGGGCTCAAGGGTGTCAAAACCCATGACACCGGCTCCTTCCCCGGAATGGCCATCCACGAGATGGGCACGGCCCGGATGGGCCATGACCCGAAGACCTCGGTGCTCAACAAACACAACCAGGTTCACGCCGCCAAAAATGTGTTTCTCACCGACGGCGCGTGCATGACCTCCGCCTCTTGCGTGAACCCGTCTCTCACCTACATGGCGCTGACGGCCCGGGCAGCGGATTTCGCGGTCGAAGAGCTCAAGAAGTTCAACCTGTAAGATCCCGCCCCCGTTCAGAACACCGTCGCGCCCCAGGCCCCCCGATGAAAGGTTGCCGGGTGGAAGGTGCAGGACAACCTAAGACGTTTTGCGGGGCGCGGTGATCGGAGACTTCCGAGCCCGGGGCGAGCCTTCAACGGCCGACACAGTTCCTTGAGGTTTTTCCCAGAACCCGAAACGGGGCGTGTCCGCGCTGCGGGTTAATGCTCGGAGTGCTGGGCTTCCGGCGTGCTGTGGATGCGGCTGGCCGGCACGGAGATCAGAGGAAACACCCAATACGAGAGGAAGCTGCCGCCCACGAGGAAAAGCACGCAGACCGTGATGGGCCAGCGTTCCCGGGGGAGCGCGTCCGGGATGTCGAGGACGTGTTTGGGCAGAACGCCAAGGAAGAGAAGGGTGTAAAGGCGGAGGAGGTTGATCGCGTTGAAAGCGGTGGCAACGAGCATCGAGATGCCCATCCACGGGTGGCTTTCGAGCGCGCCGTGAAAGAGCAGGTCTTCGGCGTTGTAACCGAGGGTGCCGGGCAGCCCGACAAGAGCCAGGGCAGCCACGATGAAAAAGGTGGCCAGCCGGGGAGCTTTGACCGCCAAACCAAGGTTGCCTTCCGGATTCGCCACATCCATCACCCGGACCTCGAGGATCCGGATCACGCCTGCGAGAACACAGGAGGCCACGGACACCACAAACCAGTGGAGGAGGGCCCCGGTGATGCCCTGCTTTGTCGCGGTGGCTAATCCGGCGAGAATGAAGGAGGCTTGGCTGATACAGACAAAGGCGAGCAGGCGGCGGGGGGTCTTCTCGGCGAACCCACGGATACTGGCGATAAGCGCGGTGGCAAGAGCGGCGAGACTCATCCAATCCAGAGCGTGATGGGCGTAGCCCGGGAGTTGGACGGCCTCCGTGCGGGCGGTGAGCAGGGCGCCGAGGTGCCCGTTAAACAGGAGGACAGCAGGGATCAGAGGGCCGTGTTCGAACGAAGTGACGACCCATGAGTGGAGAGGAAAAAGGCCCTTTCGGAGGGCGACCGCGGCGAGGAGAAAGGCGAATGCGAGATGGTTCGCGTGCGAGAAGGATTCCAGCGAGGAGCTGTGCGTGAGCCACACAAACGCGCTCAGCGCCGCGGCGCTTGCGGTCAGAAAAAGGGTGCTCACCCAGCGCGCCGGGGCGTTTCCAAAAAGGCCCAGGGCAAACGGGATCACGGTAATCCACCAACCGGCGGCGAGGACGGGGAGGGTGGCGGCCGAGTAGGCGACTGCGGTGCCGATGCAGAGGATCAGCATGCCCGAGAGGGCGCTGCCCGCGGTGTCACGTTTGGGTGCGATAAGGATCAGGACGAGGGTGATGGCCGTGAAAAACACCAAGGGCAGGGCGTTGAGGGAATCCACCAGGAGCCAGGAAGACAGGGCCTCGTGACGGATGCCGTCCGGTTGCTGAAGGGGAACCACCGCGGCGGCGGTGAAACACAGCACGGCGAACAGGGTCGTCAACGCGGCGGTGACACGGCCGCTACCAACTTTACCGTGAAGGAGGCAGAGGACGGCTCCCGCAAACAGGGAGCCGATTCCGAGAAGAAGAAAAGGAATGTGTGACATGGCGCCTCGGTTTACGGTTGTGAAGTGGTGCTTGTTTCGCCGGAGCCAGGTACGCGGGAACCGCGGTCGGACCGAGCGAAGGCAGGTGGGACTGGGGAAGCGGGTCGGACCCAACGGGGTTCAAAGAGTGCCAGAAACAGGGCGAGGGATTTCATGGGGGCGATGACAAACCGATCCACCATCGCATCGTAGTAGCCGCGGCCGATGGCGATCCGGTAGAGGGCCATTTGGAGTGCTTTTGGAAGCACCGTTTCGAGGTGTTCGCCCGTGGGGTCCAGATGCCCGCCCGCCGCGGAATGCACGCGGTGATAGTCGTGCAGCATGGACGGCGCCCGGAGAAACTGCATGGCGCGCACGATCGCATGACCGATCACGTGAATGAGCGCCAGGTTGGACCAGCCGAGCCCGATTTCGGCGAAGATGATGCCGAGTTGCGTTTGGGAGGCGTAGGCTAGGGACGTTTTTGCATCGGCGCAGGTCCGGTGAACGAGGGTGCTTACCAGCGCCGTGCTCAGGCCGATCACGAGAACCAGACCTCGGGACCACGGGGAGGATTGGATCAGCGGTTCGGCCCGGAGGAGAAGATACGCGCCTGCGTGGACGGAGATGGCGCCGTAGAAGACCGCGCTGGATGGGGTGGGCCCTTCCATTGCACGGGGAAGCCATCCGGAAAAGATGCCCTGGGCGGATTTGCCGCTCGCCGCGAACACCAGCAGGAGCGCGAGAACAAGGGCTTTGGTTTGAGTCGCCGGGTCGCCCGAGGTGAGAGTGCCGCTCAGGAGAGCATCCCAGGACCCGCCGCCGAACCAATGATGCGCAAGGAAAACGGCCAGCAGAATAAAGAGGTCGGCCACGCGGTAAGTGCCAAAGACGCGGAGGGCGTTTCGGACCGGGTCCGGGCGGTATTGAAAGAATCCGATGAGCAGGACGGATGTGACCCCCACCAGCTCCCATCCGGCAATCAGCAGGTCGATCGAGCGGGAGGCGAACACCAGCAGGGCGCCCAAGGCGAACAAGTGCAGGAGGAGAAAGAAGCGCGGAAAACCCGGGTCCCGATGCAGGTAGCGCACGGAAAAGGAGGCGATCAGGCCCACCAGCACCACGGTGATGGCAATGAGGGGGAAGGAGATTTGATCGGCGAGGAACACGAGCGGGAACCCGTAATTGCCGACGGTAAACCAGTTCCCGAGCGAGATCTGGATGGCGTGGCTGGGGGCCTGGAGGAGTTGCCAGCCCAGAACCGCGACGGCGGCGGTGAGCAGGGAATAGGTGACGGTGGAGAGGCGTGCGATGGCGCGCTCGGGGAGGTGTCCACCCAGAAGCCATGCGAGGCCCAGGAGAAGGAACAGTGCCCCGGGCGTGGCGACGATGAGGAGAAGCAGGTTTTCGGCGTTCAAAGCGACAAACAGGGTAAAGGCTAGGCGACGTGGTGGAGCGAAGGATCGATTCGCGCCACAGGGAGGTGCTCGAGTTTGCCCGAGTAATAGGCGAGGGAGCTTTCCGCAACCGGCAGCGGCTCCTCGTCCCCGGAGAGCGGCTCCCAAACTCCCAGGCCCCGGTAGATCTGGATGGCGCCCGTTTTTGGGTCCATCGCCGAGAGCCGGATCCAGCGGTTTTCAACGAACTCTTTTAAGAGAGGGTTGGCGTGGATCACACGGAGGAGACGTTCGGGCGCGGTTTCGACAACGAAAAGGATGCGGACGGGCTCGTGGATTTCCACCATTTGCAGGGGAAGCCCCGTTCGGAGGTCGCCCTGGTATCCGTTCATCACTCCGACGAGTCCGGAGATGTTGTGGGGCAGTTTTGTGCCGCAGCCGTAGCCCTCGTTGTCGACGGAGGAAAAATAGTATTCGAGGTTGATGCCCCCGCACACGGGGATCACCGCGCCGAGCACGGCCGCGAGCGCCTTGTCCTCGGGGTCGGGGGCGGCATCGTAACTGATAAGAAACGCGCGTCTGTCGAAGAAGAGCCCCCGGGTGTGTTCCCGGCGACCCACGATGGCGACGGCGTTGGTGCAATGGCCATACTCCGGACGGGGTTCGCCGAGGTGTTCCGCGCGTTCCTGCACATGACGGAGGCCAGCTTCGGCGTTGAGGTTGGGTGCGGCGGCCTCGAAACGGCGCGCCCGTTCGTGGGCACTGAGCGCGCGCGCCTCGTTGAGGGATTTGCGCAGGCGCTCCAGATCGGGGAGATGAAGCCGTGGAACGCGCTCGAGGTCATACAGATCGATCTGGTCGCTGCAGGTGTCGTGGTAACCGCCGACAAACCAGCAATCCTCCGAAACGTGGATTCCCCGGGTGCGCAATGCCTCCCGCACGTCCATGCGATTTGCCATGGCGGCAAAAACCCTGGCATTGGGTCCCCCGCGACGGCCGCCGCAAGCGCCGCAGTCATGGGCGGATTCATGGGGGTTGTTGAGGCTGGTGCTGCCATGGCCGAGCACCACCACGAGTCGGGCGTGGCCTTGGCGAAGTCCGATGGGCCCGAGAACGCTTGCCACGCGGTCGGCCATTTCCTCGGTGCTAAAGCCCTTCATCAACCCCGTGGTCGCATCCCGCGATGCGTCGTCATCGCGCATGAATGTGAGTTCCGTGCGGGGTTCGGGAAGAAACACCTCGTTGAGCTTCGCCGCGAGCCGGCTATACGCCAGCGGACTCAGGAGCCGCAGGGCCATGGGAAAGAGGCTCAGGAAACCCAGCAGGGCGGTGCTGAGCGATCCGCGCACCAGCGTGCGAGAGGAAATGCTGCCGTGCCGGACGAGTTTCGCCCATGCACGACGGAGGCTCTGGCGTTTGTCGTCCAGGTGGGAATCGTCGGCCACAGCCGTCTCTCGCACCTCGTGGGCGGGCTTGACGACGACCGGGCAGAGGGAGACGCCGTGTGCGTCATCGATCCCCGCGTAGTCGATGGCGCACCCGAAGAAACCCGCGGCGCCGTAGGTCTCAATCTCCGGATCCACCTCCTCAAGGGCACGGCGGATGGACTCTTCGCGTTCGTCGATGCAGAAGATGGCCTGGGCCACCGTCCGTTGATGGGACGGCAGCACGGGGGGCATCGCCCGGTGTTTGGAAAGCGGGATGAGGATCTGGCGTTCGTGTCGCCGTTCGTAGGCAAGATGCAGGAGGCGACGGCGCACGAGCTCGTTACACAGATCAAGCTCGTGGCAGAGAACCGCAAATTCGTTCCTCGAGAGCCCCGCCAGAGTGGAACTGCTGAGCCCGAGCAGCTGGGCGGCGTCAAAAAGCCGGGCTTGATGCACCAAGGGATCTTGGATCTCAGACCGCAGCTCGACGTCTCTCCAAGACCGGGTGTCCCCCATAATCGAGCCCAGCGCGGCCACGGTATAAGTCAGCCTGACTGCGAGAAACTCCAGGACCGAAGCGGCGACCCGTTCATGAGGGGCCAGGACGGGATCCTTCTCCAGGCAGTGGATCATTCCGGCCCATCCGGGAAGCGCGAGCAGCTCGGCTTGAATGAATGAATCCCATTCCCCTTCGGGAACGCCCAACCTTTCCAACATCTCCAAGACCGTGGCTTCCGCATCGAGGTCGAGTTCCTCCTGTCTCCGGAGTTCCTCGGCTACCCCGGAGAGGTGGGCCCGCGCAATCGCGAAACGTTCCCCCATGATTTTGCGGACAGCGCGCAGAAGCCCCAATTCCTTGTACGGCATCGGCCAGTAAGCGATCCCTTGATCCAGAAAGGCTCCGGTGAGCCGGATCAAAGGCGGGTGAACGACTTGGTCCAGGTCCAACCTGCCTGGAAGGCCAAGCAGCGCATCTCTGGGGCGTATGGGTGGGGCCGGTGGAGCGGGCGGTGAAACGCGCATCCGTTCGCAGCAGACCTTCCACAATTTCTCGGGCGAATCGGAGGCCAGCGCGCGCGCTGCAGTGGCGGGCAGGTCTTGCCGGAACTTTTCAAGGAGGCCCCCCTCCTCCACCTGCCAGGTGATGTTGCGTCCGTTGACGCGCCGGACACCCGGGACGAGGAGGCCTTTGCGCAACTGCCGACGCGTCAGCAAGTGCGGCAGGATTTCCACGTCCTCCTCGCTCGCAAGCACGTGATCCACGTCCGCCTCCAAGATGCGGCCGCGGGCGCGCTGCGCTTGGTAAGCGGCTTCTGAGAGGTAAGGCTCCGTCTTGAATGCCTGCGCGGCACTCTCCACGGCTTGCTCAAACGGGAGATGCTGAAACGCGTGCAGGGTGTTGTGATGAATAAACACCCCGATGGGCCCTTGGGCGGGCAGAGAGTGAACCGCGTGCTCCAGGGCGTGTTTGAGCCCGGCACTCGGGCTAGAGGCGTGTTTTCCAATCGAATCAGGGACAGGCGCAGTCATCGGAGACTATAGGTAGCCGGGCGTTCAACCTTGCGACATCCCCTCTTAAGGGGGTATTCGAATCCGGATGAGGGGGACCCCCGCTCAAGGTGGCTCAAATCCCCTTCCGGGGGGATACCGCGGAAATGGAGAGGCTGCACTAATGCCATCCAGCAAGTAAAACGCCTCTACACTATGTCATCGCCCGCATCCACTCCCCGAGCCGAGGGCCCCGCGCCCGTTGGTAATCTGGCCGGTTTTAAGCAGTACCTTGGAAAAGACCTGCTCTCCGGCTTCCTAGTCTTCCTGATCGCACTCCCACTCAGCCTCGGGATTTCCATCGCATCCGGGGTGCCGCCCATTGCGGGAATCTTCACGGCGATGATCGGAGGGATGCTCACTCCTTTCCTGAGCAACTCTGAGCTCACCATCAAGGGGCCGGCGGCGGGCATGATTGTCATCGTGCTCGGGACGGTGCAGGAGCTCGGGTATGAGAAGGCGTTGGCGGTGGGCGTCGCCGCCGGGGTGATCCAGATTCTCTTCGGCGCCCTGAGAATGGGAACCCTGGGCGAGTTCTTCCCGGTGGCGGCGGTGCACGGGATGCTGGCGGCCATCGGGGTGATCATCATTTCCAAACAAGCCCATGTGGCGCTCGGGGTCGCGGCTCACGCAAAGGAACCCCTCGAGTTGCTGGCCGAAATCCCCCACAGCCTGGCCCACATGAATCCCGCGATCGCCCTCATCGGCGCCATCGCGCTGTTGCTGCTTTTCGGGCGGTTGCTCATCAAAAACCGCATCGTTCAGGCGATTCCCGGGCCGATGGTGGTTCTATTGGTGGCCACGCCGCTCGCGTTCGCTTTCGACATTCAGCACCAGCATTTCTATCAGTTCGGCGGCCATGAGTTCGCCGTGGGCCCGAAAAACCTGGTGGCTCTTCCGTTGAATATGCTGAGCGGGATCACGCGTCCCGACTTCTCCGCGATCTTCAGCGGGGCGAGCATCAAATGGATCGTCATGTTCTCGCTGGTGGGCTCCCTGGAGTCGCTTCTCAGCGCAAAGGCGGTCGATCTTCTGGATCCCTGGCAGCGGCGGACCAACCTCAACCGCGATCTTCTCGCGGTGGGGATCGCGAACTGCCTGGTGTCTCTGATCGGCGGGATTCCGATGATCTCCGAGATTGTCCGTTCCTCGGCGAACCGGAACAACGGTGCGCGGACCCGCTGGGCGAACTTCTGGCATGGGACGTTCCTCCTGGTGCTTGTGGCCAGCGTCCCCGCGCTGCTCAACAACATCCCCCTTGCCGCGTTGGCCGGGATGCTCGTTTTCACCGGCTACAACCTCGCTTCTCCTAAAGAGTTTAAGCACATGTGGGAGGTGGGCAAAGGAGAGCTCGTGGTGTTCGTCGCCACGATGGTCACGACCCTCGCCACCGATCTCCTGATCGGGATCGGAGTCGGGATCCTGGTGAAATTGGCGCTGCACGTTTTCAGCGGAACCTCGCTCGGAAACCTTTTCGTGCCGGATGCGGAGATTGCTGGTGACGGGGCCGAAGGGCATCCGGTGGTGGCCTTGAAGAATTCGGTGATCTTCAGCAACTGGCTTCCCCTGCGGAGCCGCTTGCTGGCTCTTTCCCAGCACAACAAAGTGAAGGTGGACCTCTCCGGCGCGAAGTTGGTGGACCACTCCGTGATGAAAAAACTCGAGGAGCTGGCCCAGGACTGGAAGCTGGAAAACCGCGAGTTGATCGTGGCCGGACTCGAGGATCACACTCCGGTTTCATCCCATCCTCTCGCCGCCCGGGTTCTGCGCTCGTAGTCGGTCGGATCCCAGCACCCGATCACTCCTATGCTTCGAATCCCTTCCCTCCCCGTTCTCCGCGCGATCCCCGCCCTCCTTCTTCTCCTCACCGTGGGAGCCTCCCGGCTCCAGGCCGGGACGGCGGACAACCACAACCTCTGGCTCAATTACGTCGGGGACCATCCGCTGTTTGGGAGCCCTTGGGGGCTCCATCTCGAAGTCCAAAACCGGCTCTCGGACTGGGGCAACGACTGGCAGCAACTCCTTGTCCGCCCCGGCATCAACTACGCCTTCACCCCCAACTTTTCGGCAAGCATGGGGTACGGCTACGTCCGCACGTATCCCTACGGGGAACTCCCGGCCGCCCACGAGTTTGACGAGCACCGCATCTGGGAGCAGCTCCTCTACAAACACGGGGGGCTCGGGCTGGAGTGGATCCACCGGGTCCGGCTGGAGCAGCGTTGGATCGAAGAACTTGGCCGTCGTGAGGATGGCAACTACGAAACCACCAACTGGCGCGGTGAAAACCGGATCCGTTACATGCTCCGCACCAACGTTCCCTTGTCGGCGGATAAGAAGACGTATCTCGCGATTTGGGATGAGGTTTTCTTCAATTTCGGCGGCAACGTCTTCGGGAACGATTTCGACCAGAACCGGGCGTTTGTGGGCGTTGGCCGGAAACTCACCGATCACATGAAGCTGGAGGTGGGGTTCATGGAGCAGACGCTCCAAAAGCGCGGCGGCCAGAACTGGGAGAACAACCACACCGTCAGCGTCTGGCTGACTTCGAACTTCCCGTTCTTCGGGAGCGCGAAATAGGCTCCCTCCAATCCCGACGCGATCCGCCGCAACCGCGGGGGGCAAAAGCTCCCCGCCGGATTAGGATATGTGGTTTTCCTCCGGAGCGCGGGCCGGAACATCCACCACAATCCGCAGGCCGCTGGGTTCCGCATCCTCCAGGCGCAGTTTCCCCCCACATTCCCGCGCCCGGGCGCGCATCCCGACCAGACCAAGGCTGTGTGAGGGCTGCCCGCGCTGCAGTCCCAATCCGCGCCCGTTGTCTTCGACCACGAGCTGCACGTTATCCGCCACGCGACTGAGCGCGATTTGGACGACAGTCGCTTGGGAATGTCTGGCGATGTTGGTGAAGGCTTCCTGGGCGATCCGGAAAAGATGCGTCTCGGTGTCCATGTGGAGGCGGCCTTGCTCGGAGAGTTCGCATTGGACCTGCATCCGGGTCCTTTGCGCAAACCCGTCGGCCAGCCAGCGAAGACCGGCGGCGAGCCCGAAATCATCCAGGATCACTGGGCGCAGGAGTTGCGCGAGGGACCGCACGTTCTCGATGGCCTCGTCGACCAGTTCGACGCACTCCGCGCGGGCTTGGTCCGGATCGTCCCGGTCGCGGCCGAGCGTGAGATGGGATCTCACAGCCGCAAGCGATTGCCCCAGTTCGTCGTGGAGCTCGTGGGCGAAACGGCGAGCCGTGGTTTCCTGGGACTGGAGCATGTGCCAGGAAACCTTGTTGAGTTCGTCTGACTGAGACTCGATCCTGCGGATGCTATGGCGAGCGTAGGTGAGCGTGCCCACGGCGCAGCCGCTGGCCAGCAGAAAACAGGTCCCCAAGACAAGCGTGAGCTTCACCGCGAGATCGCGCGACTGCTTTTCAATGAGACTGTCTGCGGCGCTCAGGTGCAAGTTGGTGGCGTCCAGAAGCGTGCGGGAAAGTTCCACCACATTGTCGTGGAGACCAAAGAGTTGGTCCAACTCCTCGCGTGAAGCCTTGAGAGGCCGTAGCAACACCCTGCGCACCTCCTCAGTGAATCTGGCCGCGGAATTTCTCAATTGAATCCAGACGGCTGACTCGGGCGTGTGCCGGGTCTCCTGTGTCAGTCGTTCCAAAACCTCGTCTGCGCGCGCCAAATCGGCGAGGAGTTGCCGGCGATCGAGATTTGAGGGTGCCCTTGCGGCCCTGTGAAGAATCTCCGTGAGGGCGTTCTCCTCAACCTGCACGTCGTTGAGCAGCCGGGCGGTGAGGAGTTGCTCCCGCACGAGCCCAGCCGCGCTCTGGCGCACCGCAGCGGCCTGCTCAAGCGCCACCCAGATCGCCCCGCCCATCAGCACCATGACCATGCCAAAGCCGGCGGCCAATGCGCGAAGCACGGCCCGGGGAGTCATCGCGCCGGAGAAAATCTGGAAAGGTTTCATCCCGCCAGGGTGCTAGTCGATGAGGCCGTTGCGCAGCGCAAACCGAACCAACTCGCCGATGCTGTGCAGGTTGAGCTTTTCCATCACCCGACTCCGATGGGCTTCAACCGTGTAAACGCTCAGGTTCAGGGCCGCGGCGATTTCTTTGTTCGTCTTGCTTTCGGCGATCATCTGAAGCACCTCGCGCTCGCGGCTGGAGAGGAGGTCGATCGGGTTGGTGACGTGTTTGCGGTAGTCCTCAAGCACCGCCCCCGAAATCTCCGGGCTCAGATAACCCTTTCCAAGCGCCACCACCCGGACCGCCTTGAGGAAATCGCCCTGATCGCAATCCTTCAACAGGTAACCCTTTGCCCCCGCCCGCAGGATCTCGCGGACATACACCGCGTCCTTGTGCATCGAAAGTGCGAGCACCCGGGTCTTGGGCGACACCTTCAATAGCCTGCGCGTGGCCTCGATCCCGTTGAGCTCCGGCATCGTGACGTCCATCACACACACGTCCGGACGCAGAATTTCCGCCTGCTCCACGGCTTCCCGGCCATTGTCAGCCTCGCCGACCACCTGCAGATCCCTCTGATCCGCCAGAATCATCCGAAACCCCCTCCGCACGATGACGTGGTCGTCGGCGAGGAGAACCGTGGTGGCTGGTGCAGGCATGGCTTGGAAATCTTGCCACAGCCGGAATGACATCAGCCATAGTGAAAAACACTCCTCTGCGACGGTGCGCCCCCCCGCTTTTAAAAACAGCACGCCGCGCCAGTTGCCCGGCGCGGCGTGGAATTTCAAACTGGGACTTCGGTTAGCGCAGGAACGCCTCGTGCAAGCCGCCGTCGACCGTGATGACTTGGCCGGTGGTTTTGCTCAAACGCTGGCTGACGAGCAGGAAATACGCTTCCGCCTGGTCCGCCGGAGTGATCGGCGACTTGGTCAGGGTGCGGTCCGCGTAGAACTGCGCCAGCTTGGTCACAAGCGACTCGGTCGCCTCGTCGTCCGTGTAAGGGATGTTGTATTTGGCCAGGGACCCGATGACGCGGTCCCGGGGGAACATGGCGCTGCCCTGGACAACCGTGGCCGGGGCGACTCCGTTGACGCGCACCAGCGGGGCCAGCTCCATCGCCAGCTCGCGCACGAGATGGTTGGCCGCCGCCTTGGAGGTGTCGTAGGCAAGCGACCCTTTCTTGGCCACCGCCGCGTTGGCGCTGGTGGTCAGCACGAGGCTGCCGCGCAGGCCTTGTTCGCGCCAGGTCTTGTAGGCTTCATCCGCCACGAAGTAGCTGCCCGTGACGTTGATGTTGAAGGTGAGCGCCCATTTTTCGTCGGGGATGTGCCCCGTGGTGTCGCTCGGCACAAAAATGCCCGCCGTCACCTCGATGGCGTCAAACCCGCCATACGCCAGAGCCACTTGGTCGAGCATCGCGCGGATGCTCGCACGGTCGGTGATGTTGGCCGCCAGGCCGATCGCCGGGCCGCAGCCGCTGATCCCGCTGCCGGCTACGCCGATGCCCGCGCCGTATTTGTCGGTGATCTCCTTGGCCGTGGCTTCCGCCGCCGCCTGGTTGAGGTCCACCGCCACGATGTGCGCGCCTTCCTTCACCAGCCGATGCGCGGTCTCCTTGCCGATGCCGGATCCGGCGCCAATGACGATGTGGATCTGCCGGGCGAGTTCTTTCTCGGCGGGCATGCGCTGGAGCTTGGCCTCTTCCAGGAGCCAGTATTCGATGTCAAAAGCCTCCTGCTGCGGGAGCGCGATGTATTCGTCGATGGCTTCGGCGCCGCGCATCACTTCCACGGCGCAGTTGTAGAACTCGGCCGTCACCCGGCTCTCGGACTTGTCCTTGCCCCAGGCGATCATGCCCAGACCCGGGATGAGGATCACCGTCGGGTTCGGGTCGCGCATCTTGGGCGAGTTGGGGTGTTTGCAGGCGTTGTAGTAGGCGGCGTAATCGTCGCGGTACTTCGCCAGGCCGTCCTTGAGCAGACCCTTGAGGGAGTCCACGTCGCCCGTGGCGGGGTCCCAAGCCACGTAGAGGGGCTTGATCTTCGTGCGCAGGAAATGGTCGGGGCAGCTCGTGCCGAGCTCGGCCAAACGGGGCGCGTCCTGCGAGTTGACGAAGCGGCGGATGGTGTCGTCATCCTGGACGGTGCCGATGAACCGGGCCTTCTGGCTGACTTGTCCGCGCAGCCAGGGCAGGATCTGGGCGAGCACCGCCCGGCGCTGGCCTTCCTCAAGGGAAATGTATTTCTGGCCGCCGAACACCGTGGCGTGTCCGCCCTTGGCCTCGTATTTGGCCTCGATGTAAAGGGCCGCCTTCTCAATGAGCGAGAGGGTCAGCTCATAACATTCGCGGTCGTCATTGGCCCAGTTGATGAGCCCGTGCTGGCCCATGATAATCCCCTTCGCGTTGGGGTTTTCCTTGCAGATCTTCTGCATCTCCAGGCCCAACTCGAACCCGGGCCGCAGCCAGGGGGTGTGGATCACTTCAGCGCCGAAGATCTCCTGGGTGAGCCGCACCGAGTTGCGCGATGCCGCCACGGAGATGGCCGCGTTCGGGTGCATGTGGTCCACATGCTTGAAAGGAATAAAGGAGTGCAGCGGCGTGTCGATCGACGAGGCGCGCGGGTTGAGGTTGAAGGTCGTGTGGGTGTACATCGCCACCATCTTGTCCTCCGCCTCGGTCTTCGGTCCCCGTCCGGGGAGCCCGGCGTAAAGGGGCTGCAACTCCATGAGTTTGCTCTGGTAGAGCGAGGAGAAGTTCTCCCTCAACGAGGTGCGTAGGTCGCCGCCTGAACCTTTCACCCAAAGCACTTCCACCTCTTTGCCCGTCAACGGATCCTTCTCGAGGATCTTGGAGGAGGTGTTGCCGCCCCCGGTGTTGGTGATGCGCTGGTCGGCGCCGAGGATGTTGGAGCGGTAAACCAGCCGGGCTACGGGATCGAGCGAGGCAGCCTTGGCATCGTCCCAAGAATAATTGACGTGACGGAAGGAAGACATAGAGGAGGAATGATTGGTTTGTGACGCAATTCTGATCGAATTGTGATTGAGTTCTGCGCGATTCCGGAACAAAACTCAAGTGTCTTTTTGCCCAATGAAACGTCGCCTCCGCCAGCGCCAGATCCTTGATCTGCTCCAGGTCCTTCCGGAGCTGAGCGTGGATGACGCCTGCGAGCGCCTTAAAGCCTCCCCGGCCACGATCCGGCGCGAGTTCGTCCAGCTCGCCCGCGAACAACGCGTCGAAAAAACCTGGGGCGGCATCCGGGCCTTGTCGGCCGAAGCGACCCTGACCCAGCTGGTGCCCCCGGCGTTTGCCTCACGCCTGGTGGCGTTGGCGGAGGAAAAAGAGGCCATCGCGCGGGCGGCTGCGGAACTTCTCAATGATGGGGACGTGGTCATGATCGATGGCGGCACCACCACCCTGCGGCTGGCGGAATTCATCGCGAAAAAGCGGATCCGGGTGATCACCAACTCGCTGATGATCGCGCAGGCGATTGCGCAGGGAAAAGGCGGGCGACCCGGCGCGGAGGTGCATCTTACCGGGGGAACCCTGCAACCGGAGAGCGACGTGGTGGCGGGGCCGCAGGCGGAGGCGTTTCTGAGGCTGTACCACGCCAACTGGGCGTTTCTGGGGGCGGCGGGCGTGGATGAAAGCGCGGCGACCAACTACAACGAGGCGGTGCTGGCGAGTGAACGGATCATGATCGAGCAGAGCGCGCGGATTGCGATTCTGGCGGACCACACCAAGCTGGGGCGCACGGCGATGTGCAGACTCTGCGGTCTGGACAAGATCAACCGGCTGATCACCGACGCGCATCCTGCCACCGGGGAGTTGACCGCCCGACTACGGCGCCTAGGTGTGGAGGTGAGCGAGGTGGGCGGGGTGGTTTGCCGTGGAGAAACGGGCGATCCGTGCTAGATAGACTCAAACCCTCCTCTGGACGGTCGTCACCCCTTTCAAAAAACCATGAACCACTGTCTGGAATCGCTCCAATCAGCCATCGCCCCGTTCCGGAACCGTCTTCTGGAACACCGGCTTTATTCGGAACTCCGGGACCTGGAAGACCTGCAACGGTTCATGGAATGTCACGTGTTTGCGGTGTGGGATTTCATGTCGCTGCTCAAGGCGCTGCAGCGGGAGCTGACCTGCGTGGACGTGCCCTGGGTGCCCCGGGGCGACGCGGCCGTGCGGACGCTCATCAACCAGATCGTGCTCGGCGAGGAAAGCGACACGGGCTTGGACGGCCAACCCTGCAGCCATTTCGAGCTCTATCTCCAGGCCATGGAGGAAGCCGGTGCCTCGACGGACGCGGTGCGCCAGTTTTTGGGGCGGCTCGAGCCCAGCCTGCCGATGGCGCTCAACTCGTTTGCCCCGCCCTGTGTGCGGCGGTTTGTGGGGTCCACTTTTGAGCTCATCCAGAGGGGCCAACTCCATGCCATCGCCGCTTCGTTCACCTTTGGCAGAGAAGACCTGATCCCCGAGATGTTTGGCGAACTGGTCAGCCGGCTCAACGCGCAGTTCCCCGGGCGAGTCGAAACGCTGCGTTACTACCTGGACCGGCACATCGCGCTCGATGGCGACGAACACGGCGAAATGGGCCGTCAGATGGTGGCCCGGCTTTGCGGGGACGATCCGTTGCGCTGGAAAGAGGCCACGGCAGCGGCGGTCTCGGCCCTGGGCAACCGGCTGGCGTTCTGGGACGGCATCGCCGACGCGCTCGAAGCGGTCAAAGCGGGAAACCCCGCGTCCGTGCCATGACCCCCCCTGGGGAAAACGCGCCGGCTCTGCGCCTGGATCAATGGCTGTGGGCGGTTCGCGTTTACAAAACGCGCGCCCTTTCCGCGCAAGCCATCAAAGCCGGCTGGGTGGAAGTCAACGGGCGTCCGAGCAAACCCGCCCATGAAGTGCGTCCGGGTGAGCTGATCGCCGCCCGCCTCGAGCAGGGTGCGACCGCGTGGACGCGCACGTTACGGGCGATCGGCTCCCCTCGGTCCCGGGTCGGCGCGGCCCTGGTGGCACTCTATGCCGAGGACCTGACAACACCCGAGGAACTCGCCAAGCGCGACCGGCGCGAGGACTCCCTTTTTCCCCTGGCCTACCGGCCGAGGGGCGCGGGCCGACCGACCAAACGCGACCGGCGCGCCCTCGATCAGTGGCAGTGACGCGGGGGCCGCGGAAGGAGGGCGGGGCCCGCAGTCGTGCGATCCGCCAAAGCGGGTGTGGCCCTTGGGGAGGGCAGATCAGGAGGTTTTTGCAACGGGTAGCCCTCCCGCGAGGGGCTCCACGGCTTCGGTTGGTTCCGATGAATCCCGCGCCTCAAAACCCGCTGAAGCCCGGGCAGTGAGGAGGGCAGGGAGGGGAGAAAAGAGCAATGGCGCTCAATCAAGCGCCCCTCTCGTATGAGGTTCCACGGTCACAACAGAACAGGCCGATTGATCCCGGAGGGAACAAAGCAAGCCGATGGTTGAGCGAAGCGACACCGCCGGGACCCGATCCCCGGAAAACCGGCGCACCCTGGCAGAGGCGCCAGAGAGGAAGCAAAGGACCGAGTAACCGACATTTTGTAACCGACATTTCGTGTGTCCCTTGTGTTTTCTTCAGCGCGTCGCTGCTTCACTCTCAAAAGCTTCTCCCGGCCCGATGGCCCGTTCCCGCGCTGATCCGGGGAATTGCTTGTGCCCAAGCCCCTCGCCTACCTTAGATTGGGCCGCATGAATGACCCGGAGCGTTTAACCCGACTGGAGGAATACTACGCTCATCTCCAGCTTCACGTCAGCGAGCAGGACAAGGTCATCCTCGAGCTCCGCGATGAGGTAATCCGCCTCAAACGCGAGTTCTCCCGCCAGCGCGAACTCCTTAAGTCCGCCAGCTCCAGCTCCGTTCCCAATGAGCGCCCCCCGCATTACTAGCAATAGCCAATAGGGCATACAGTTTGTCTGCCCCCACCCAGCGGGACGTTTCTAAAACGCCCATGGAATTTTCAAGACGCGCGACATGCGGAGGGGAAAGATTCTGCGGAAAATTCAAGCGGACCGGGTTCGTCTAGAAGTACGGTTCTCGTGGAAGGGTTCGTTTCAGAACGCTCATTTCAGGCTCAAGCGGCTTCGGGCAGGTAGACCAACCCAAACTTCTCCGCCTCCATCTGACTGGTAAATACCCTTCACAAATCCATCGCCAGTTACCGCGCTATCGTCACAACGGCCTTCTTTTTAGCCACTGCGTTCGGAGTCGGACTATAAAGCACGCTCGCCCACTTCTTTAGAGGCCTGTATTCGGGTTGCCACCGGATCATTCGCCACACCATCGAGCCGGTCGTTCTTCAAGCCTTTGCAGCGGTCATCCCAGTCCCGGGCTTGCACCACGTCACTCTTGATCCCGAGTTCCTCGAGCCTGCGATGCAGATGGAACCCTAAAGCCCCAGCTTCGTAACAGGTCACGACCTTGTTCGTGAGCTTCTGTTGTTTTACCACCAACAGAGGTAGGTCGTCTTAGGATATCTTCTGGAGCGGCTGCGGCGTCGCGCCGGCGAACTGACGGCTCACTCAGTAATATTTAGCGTGGGCGTCGATCCCGAGTTTGATCGTTTGATAGGAGGGACTGGATTGGGATGGGGTGGAGGTTGTCATCGCTTTTAAGATCGCGGGATCTCGCTTGGCTCAACAACCTCATGTCATCTAGCAGAAAACCACCCGGAATAAATTGCCGGAATATCCGTCCGCCTGCTTGCGCTTACAATCATGTTTTAACTAAACCGCCGCACCGCCGTCTACATTCAGAAGAGCGCCTGTGGTCCATTTGGCTTCATCGGTCAGAAAATAGCGAACCGCATGAGCGATATACTTGGTGTCTCCGTATTCTTTCAGGGTAGTCCAGTCCCGCAGGCGCTCACTTGTCACCGGATCGTCAAACTGCCATTTGTTCAGCTTGGTGGGGATAGGCCCTGGCAAAATGGCGTTTACCGTTATACCGTATTCCCCCAATGCAGCTGAGAGAGCGAGCGTTAAAGTGTTTACGGCGCTTTTGGAAACGCAGTAGTCCGCAGGCATGCCGCGCACTAATTTTGTGGCTACAGAAGAAATGTTGATAATCCGTCCGCGGATATTCCTCTTCACCATGCTTCGCGCAACCGCTTGCGAGAGAAAAAACACACCCTTTGTGTTTACATTCATGGTCCGGTCCCAGGCCTCTTCGCTTGCCGTTAAAAAACTGCTGTCTATAAACACGCCGGCATTGTTGACGAGAATATCTATTTTTCCAAATTTCTCTAACGCCGTATTGGCAAGCCGCTCAATGTCCTCCATCTTTCCTAAATCCGCCTGCACCAGAATGCCCTGCGAACCTACTTCCTGCACGTTATCCAAAACATTCTGCGCAGACTGATAATCGTTTGCGTAATTGATCACAACATCAGCGCCTTCTGAAGCCAGCATCAGCGCGATTTCCCGCCCAATGCCATTTGAAGCGCCCGTTACGATTGCAGTTTTGCTCTTTAACATATACATTTACTCTATTTACTGTGATAGTTTTCCTATATAAAAGGTATTTAAAAACCCTTGCACCACGATTGCAAGTTCCTGAATGTCTGCCGTGAAGTGTGGTTCTTATGCTTCATCTGATATTTGAAAAGAATATGGAAACGCGCAGAGGCATGTCCGGAGATATGCATGCCAGGCATTGCGCCATGGACTACTTCCTTGTAAAAAGGCGAATCAAACGCATCTAAGTCTATATTCTTAGCATCCACAGAAGGGAGAAGTTCCTTAGGGAAACGCTGATTAAATACCATTTTCGGCCGTTTTCGGGATTTTCCTCTCTGTGAAAATGTCTTGGCGGCGATTAAATCAGCGCTTCCCGCAGAGACCGTTTTTTAACGCGACGCGGCAATGCAGGCCCTTCCCCTATACCTCCTTAAAAAGCGTTTTCCTGCCAGTGACGCCTTCCACGACAGCATCGCTCGTGTTTTCCAGTCCATTATGTCGCACAAATACGCAGACTGCGGGGACGGTATGTGAAGGTCTCACCGTTCCACTTCCCACGGTTTTGCAAGAACCGCCTCGTCGAGGACCTGGACCTGGTTGATGGTTTTAAAAAGCCCATGGTCCGCATACGACCACACCAACTGTTTGTCGGGTGTCACTTCGTACAAATGCGCGTTTTTCCCAATGTGACCGTGCCCGAGATAATTGCAGAGCAGGAGGTTTCCATTCGGGAGGCGCTGGAGTCCTGCCATTAACCGCAGCGGATTGTCCGGCAGATCGTTCTCCTGCAAACTCCAGACGATATCGCCCTTGGCATTCAATTCGACCACCTGATGGCCGTCGCCGCATGTCACCAGCCAGTTTCCTCCTTTGATCGGAACTATTTCATGCGGGTTGCCCGGCACCGTCTGTTCACGCACGACGTTCCCGCTCGGATCGACTTCCGCGACTTTACGGTCGGCCATGTATGTGACCACGTAATTGCCATTGGCGAGCTTTCGCGCCCCCCGAAACTGACCGTGGGTGCCCACCTTGGGTCCCGGCACCAGCGGCACTTCCCGTACGATTTTTCCCGTTCTATCCACTTCAATAAGCCGCTTGGTCCAGCATTCCACCACCAGCACGTTGCCATCGGAAAGCGGTTGCGCGGAATGCACCTCGACTCCCTCAGGGGCCGTGTATTCCCACACGACCTCTTTGCCCAGGGTTACTTCTTTGGCTCCAGTGCGATGGGCGAACAGGATGTTTCCATTGGGCAGCATCCAGCAATCCTGCGGTGCCTTTGCCTCTACCCGCCATTCCTCGACGCCCTCCGTGTTTACGATTGAGACTTTCCCCGAGGCATAATCGCAGCACAGAAAGCGGTGTTTGATGGGTTCCACGGCGGAAAGCGGAGAGGTGGCAAAGCCGCCGAGCAGAACGATGGTAGAAAGCAGATTGAAAATACGCATGGTTGGTTGGTGTTTGGGGTGATTTGAATACGCCGTGTGGGGCGAAGGCAGTGCAGCGGCGGCGTGAGTGCCCCGTGCAAGTCAAAGGCAGCGGACCGTGTGAAGACGCAGGCGCGCCAGCGAGCTATGTTGTTGCTTACGAAAGGATTCCGCGGATCACTTTTCCGTGCACATCTGTCAGACGGAAATCTCGGCCTGAATTGCGGTAGGTGAGCTTTTCATGATTGATTCCCAGTAGGTGGAGGATGGTCGCGTGGACGTCGTGAATATCGACCGCTCCCTCTACGGGCAGATAGCCATAGTCATCGAGCCTCCCGTAGCTTTCGCCGCCCTTGAGTCCGCCGCCCGCCATCCAAATGGTGAACCCCCACGGATGATGATCGCGCCCGGGCGACTTGGACACCTCGGTATTCGGGGTGCGTCCAAACTCGGAAGCGAAAACAATCAGAGTGTCCTCGAGCATTCCAAGCGACTTGAGATCCTTCAAAAAACCGGCAATGGGGCGGTCAATCGCCGACGCATTTTCAAAATGCTTCTTCTCCAAATCGGAATGCTGATCCCAGCCGCCCTTCGCTATTTCAATAAACCGAACTCCTCGTTCCAAAAGGCGTCGGGCAGAGAGACACTGCCGCCCAAAATCGGATGTCGCCTTATGTTCCGGGCCAATTCCGTACAGTTCCAGCGTCGCCGCCGATTCCTTGCTGAGATCGGTCGCCTCAGGTACGGCGTCCTGCATCACATAGGCTCTCTCGTGATTGGCGATCGCGGCCTCGATGATCTGGTTCTGGTGGACCGTCTCCAGAAAGCTCTGGTCGATCTGACGCACCGCCTCCATCTTATTTGCCTGTAAAATTTTGGTCTTCTCTATCAGCGAAAGGTCATCCAAGGCCGACTTGCCGCTCTGGAAAAATGGAGATGCCTGAAAAGCCGGGGGCAGAAAACCATTGGTGCGGCACTGGCGTTTGCGCGATCCCATCACGACAAAGCCGGGCAAGTTCTGGCTCTCCGATCCCAGACCATACTGAGTCCAGGCGCCCACGCTCGGGAACCCCTGCAGCAGGGAACCGCTGTGAAGAAATCCAATGGCGCTCTCATGGTCGGGTGAGGGAGCCGTCACTGCATGCAAGAACGTGATGTCGTCGGCACAGGAGCCAATTTGAGGAAACAAATCGCTGATCATTTTCCCGCTCTGTCCGTAAGGACGAAATTCGAACGGACTCCTCAAAATCGCCGCACTGGTTTTCCCGGTAACATCCTCCTTTTTTCCGGGCACGTTCAGCGGTTGGCCGTTCTCGCTAACGAGCTTCGGTTTGTAATCAAAGCTGTCGAGGTGCGAGAGGCCTCCGTCCATGAAGAACCACACCACTCTTTTCACTTTTGCCGGATGATGGGGCGTTCCCAGCTTTACGTCGGAGGCGAAACTCCGGTCGGCAAAGAGTCCGTTGAGCGCCAGCCAACCGAACCCCGAGGAAATCGTTTGGAGAAATGCGCGCCGCGAAGGAAGCGGCGTTCCCGAGGAAACAAGGCGGTGAAGAGCGGAATGGTTCATAAGAAGGGAGGGAAGCTGGGTTTACTGGAGGTAGAGAAACTCCTTGGTGTTCAGGAGAACGTGACACAGGTCGGCCCAAAGACGCGGATCGGTGTTTTGAGCGGTATACGGCAGTTCATATGCAGCAGCCTGGTCCTGAATAAATCCGACCAACGCCTGAATCTCGGCTTGAGAAGGTTTCCGGCCGAGGGCCTCTGAGAACAGACGCTCTACGCGCTGCTCCAGCGACAGATTTTTCAGTGTCTGCAAATCTCTTGCCGCCCAGGCTTTTGCCTGTTGGTGCACAAACGGGTTGTTGAGGAGCAGGAGCGACTGACCGGGTACGTTACTGGATTCGCGGGATCCCTGGGCCCTCGACGGCTCCGGAGCATCAAACATGACCATTAAATGATCCTGAGCTTCCCGTTTAATGTATTGATAGATCCCCCGTCTCAGGTTGGCCGGGCCGCCTCCTCCTTCAAAATCGGCAGGCCCCGTGTAGCCGTACATCTGCGGATTCAGCTGGCCGGAAACGGCCAGCAAACTGTCGCGCACCGCTTCCGCCCGAAGCCGCTGCAGAGGCATGTGCGAGAGGAGCCGGTTTGCGGGATCTTTCTTTTGAGCCTCCTCCGACGCCAAACTCTCTGTCTGATAGGCCTGCGTCGTAACGAGATATCGCACGAGTTCCTTCACCGACCATCCCTCTTCCACAAAGTGAGTCGCCAGATGATCCAACAACTCCGGATGACTGGGCTTCTCTCCCATCACTCCAAAGTTGTCCACGGTACTGACAATCCCCTGGCCGAAAATCCAGCGCCACATCCGGTTCACCATGACCCGTGCCGTCAGCGGATTTTGAGCGGAGGCCAAGTCCCTCGCGATGGAAAGACGTGCGCTTGTGCCGGGCGGATTACCGTTCACTCCCCGTATCACCTCGAGATAACGCCTTTCGGCAGGTTCTCCGGGCGCATCCGGTGAGCCCCGGCGTTGCACTGGCGCGGCAAAGCCTGGTCCTTCCTCGGCGAGCGTCGCGGCTCTCTGGAACTTCGGAAGCGATTCCTCCAACCTGCGGTAATCCGCAGCCAAGCCCTTGAGCGGTGCCGGAAGCGTTTCCAGACGGTTACGAATGAGTCCTTGGGAAAGAAGCCAGTTCAAAAGGGACACCTCTTCCGGCAAGGCCTTGTCCTGCATCCAGTGATCGACTGCCTGTTCGCACACCTTCTTCCACCGGGTCGCCCAGTCTTCGTCGGATTTCTGTGCGCCTTCAGCCGGCACAAACAGCAACGCCATTTTTAAGTCATCCTGCGGCGGGTTGGGGCTCTCGTGTTGCACGATTTGTTCGACATCGAACCAGGATCGGCCCGTGGGATCCTTCGCCATCATCTTGTAGAATTTGTTGCCGGCGTCGGATCTGCGGAAATGCGCCACATCATTCTTTGTGAGGATTTCCAAATAAGAACGGCGTCCCTGCCAGCTGGCCTGGTGCCCGACATGCACCGTCACCCACTTTGGAACGCGAGACTCGAAGTGCTCTACCTTTTTTCCATGGGCGACGTTTTCCATCTGTTGGAAATTATGCTGAATGAGCCGGATGTGACTCGCGTCGCCCCCTGCCACTTTCAAGCTCACAAATTGAGTCCCAAGATTGAAATTCGGCGAACGCACAATCGCTCCGTGTTTGCGAGAAAGCCGGTCCGATGCCATTCCAGGAGCGACGAATCGTTCAATCAATTCCTCCCCGGAGGGGGTGATGGCGAAGTCGCTGCCCGCTTTCTGGAGGGTCTCAGGCAAAACGCCGGAAACATTCCATCCTGCAGATCCTTTGGAAAAATCTGCAACCACCTTAAACCCGGCTTGGTTGGCCGCGATGCGTTCGCGTGAGACTTGCCGCAAACCGGCCTCCTCCGTTTCCAGCGCCGCCTTCCAGTCTCCCGCGGCATCACTGCGGCGGGCCTTCCAGAGCGCATAGGCGGGATCCTCCGGCTCCACCTTCTCGCGTTTTAATAATTTAGCCCACGCGGAAGTGGTCTCTCGATTCGCAGCGGTACCGCCCTGCAAGATCGCGTTCAGGGAAACACTTTGACGCTCCAAATCTTCTTTCCAGACCTTTTCCAGCGCGCCTTTGATTTCACCTTTCAAGCGCTGGAGCTCGCCGACTCCTGTCTGGCGAACCTCTTTCGAGTCGATGACCGTCTGACTCTGCCGTGCACTGGCCAACGCCCCGAATATCCCGTAGTAATCGCGGGTCGAAATCGCATCAAACTTGTGATCATGGCAGCGCGCACAGGCAATCGTGAGCCCCTGGAAAGCCTTGCCCAGCGTATCGATCTGGTTCTCGAGCATCTGGGCTTCCTCCAACGCGATGTCCGTCGCAGTCGAGGAGATTTCCATCAAGCGCATACACCCTGTGCCGACGGGGGACTCGTTAATGCGCAGATCCTGATTGATCCGTGGTGGAAGCAAATCGCCTGCGATGTGTTCCTGCACAAAACGGTCGTAAGGAACGTCCTGGTTGAAAGCACGGATGACGTAATCCCGGTAACGCCAGGCCTCCGGGATGGGATAGTCTCGAATGTACCCTCCAGTTTCTCCAAACCGCATCAAATCCAGCCAGTGAGCCGCCCAGTTCTCCCCAAAAGCAGGGTCCCTCAAAAAGCGGTCCACCAGATGCTCGTAGGCGTGCGGGTGCGGATCGTTGACAAACGCCTCCACCTCCTCGGGTGTCGGGGGAAGCCCGAGCAGCGCAATCTTGAGCCGTCGCACCAGCACTTGGCGCTGGGCCGGAGCCGAGGGACTGAGCGCCTTTTCGCTCATCTTCGCCAGTAGAAAGCGGTCCACGGGATGTCTCGCCCAGCTCGGATGTTGCACCTCGGGAACCTTGGGGGACTGCACCGGTTGCCACGCCCAATGATTCCGGCGTTCGGCGAGCTTGTGGGCCCATTCCTGTTGGGAGGCTTCCTTGGCTGTGAGTGGTTTCTCGGGCAAACCCGGCATGCCCATACGGATCCACCGGGACAGATCTGCAATGACGCCGTCGGAAAGTTTGGCCTCGCCCTTGGGCATCTTTTGGTCATCCACCTCGTGCCGGATCGTCTGAAGAAACAGACTGTTTTCCGGGTGCTCCTTATCGACGAGATCACCGCTGTCTCCGCCTTTTTCAAAGCCGCCCCGGTAATCCAAACGTAAGCCGCCTTTGATCTTCTCGGCGCTATGACACTCAAAACAGTGCTTCAAAAGGACGGGCCGAATCCGGGATTCGAAGAACACATGGCCATCCGGCTCACTCGGAGCCGCTTCAAGCACGCTCGCCACCAGGCAGAAAGCGCCCAGCGCTTTGATTAGAGAGAGCGTTTTCATGGAAGTAGCTCCTTGCCGTTGAGAGCTTCTGTCGCCATCGCGCAGGCCCGTCGCAGGATGGGGATCAGCTCCTCAATCCGCTCCTCGGTGAGCCTTTGGCTAATCCCAGTGACCCACAGGCTTGCTATCGCCGAACCGGAAGAATCAAAAATTGGCCCCCCGAGACAGTGAAGTCCTTCGAGATGTTCACTCAAATCCAACGCGTATCCATCCGCGCGGACCTTTTCGAGGCACTGTAGAAACTCCTCCCTGCTCGCAATAGTCCACGGTTGGAATCGCTCAAAACTCACCCCGCCTAACACCTCGTCGCGCTCTTCTTCCGGCAGGAAAGCCAGAATCACTTTGCCGGGTGCACTGGTGTGCAACGGAAAACGGGTCCCGCGCTCCGTATAGAATTTAATTTGCGCCTTCCCGATGACGCGCTCCAAAACAATGCCTTCGCTCCCACTCAAGATGCCGAGATGCGCAGCCTCACCACTTTGGGTGCTGAGCCAGCGCATGGCTGGCAAAGCCGCCTCGCTGAGAGGCACATCATCAGAAACCGGCTGACACAGCCCCAGTAGTCCAGTTCCCATGCTGAAACGCTTGTCGGCGTCCCGCACCAGATATTGGTGCGCCACCAGCGATTGCGTCACCCGATAGACAAAGTTGACGGGAAGGCTCAGTTCCGCAGCGATTTCCGAAAGGCTCAGCCCGGAGGGATGACGGCCCAAACACTTCAAAATCGCCAGCGCCCGGTCCAAACTCGGCGTACTGAAGCCGGAGTCCTGAACCGAGGAAACTTTTTTGGGAACTTTTTGTTTTTGGAGCATTTTCTATATGCGTTGAC
>JBEIUI010000061.1:0-19116 GCA_040374425.1 Verrucomicrobiia bacterium
AAGGTGGTGAAATGGAACTGCGTGTTTCGCCGGAAAAATCCCGAGGGCATTACCCCGGGCGACTTGAGTTTCCGCCTGTTTACCGTGGTTGGCGACCGTGAGACGGTGGCGGGAAGCCTCCGGGTTTTGCATCGTGAATTCGAGGCCCGCCCTTGAGCGCATCGGCCGGGTTCCTGACGCCCCCGCTTCAACCGTTGGCGGTGCAGTGGCGCGGGCCTTGATTTCCGCGCCGTTTGAGGCATGAGGTGAAAGTAATGGACCGAGCCAAACGCGTGCTGAAGGCGGAGAAAATCCGGGTCAACCCCGGGGGGGATACCCTCTATGCGCGGTTGGGCGGGCGTCCGGGGGTGAGCACACTGATCAAATGGTTCTACGCGAAGGTGCGGTTTGAGCCGCTTCTGGAGCCCATTTTCAAGGCGCACATCTCCAAGTGGTCGGAGCATCTGGAAGTGCTCATTGATTATTGGTCGCAGATGACCGGCGGTCCGGAGCGTTATTCCGGGGGGATGGGCCGCCACATCTTTCTCAAGCTGCGCGCGGAGCATTTCACGGTGTGGCTGGAGGTGTGGGAGGAGAACTGTCGCTGGCTTTTGCCCGAGCCGGAGGCAACCGACATGATCGCGCTCGCCCGCGGCCTCGCGGAGCAATTGCAGCGCACCACCCTGCGCCCCGAGACGGGAGCACGCGGTGGGGGATGATTTTCACGCGGAGGCGCGGAGCACGCGGAGGGGTTTTTGGGGGCACTGAATAGCGGGCTTTGGGTGTGTCCCGGGACGGGGCCTCAAGCGATGGTCTCTCCTGATGGAAGTGACTCCCTTAGCGAGCATCGCGTGTGTCGTATGCGATTTTCGTCGTGGCATGTGGGTTCACGCTCAGCGCATCCAAGCTGCGGGGAATGCCGGGCACACGGCCATAGGCATGCGGAGAAGCGAAAGGGAGAGAAAGCGGGGGCGGAGCGGGAGGCGGAAGAAAAAGGTTGTGATGGGGATGAAGCAAAACGGGATGAAGCAAAAACCTGCAAAACTTACCTCAATCTCCGCGTGCTCCGCGCCTCCGCGTGAGCCAATTCTCTTCTCCCCATGAAAGAACTCGATGACATCACGGGAGCGATTGTGGATGCGGCCATCAAAATTCATCGGGAGCTGGGGCCCGGTTTGCTCGAGACCGTTTATGAAGTCGTGCTGGCCCGGGCACTGGAACGGCGTGGATTCCTCGTCGAACGGCAGAAATACATCCGCTTTGAATACGACGGCATGGTGTTCGAGGAAGGTTTCCGCGCCGATCTGCTCGTGGAAGAGGGCGTGGTCGTGGAACTAAAATCCGTGGAGAAACTGAGCCCGGTCCACAGCAAACAACTGCTGACCTATTTGCGGCTCATGCGCCTCCCGGTGGGCCTGCTCCTCAACTTCGGGCATGCGACACTCAAAGAAGGGCTTCATCGCGTCGTCAACCACCTCAACCCCTCGGCGTCTCGCCAACTCCGCGTGAACCAGGCGGCGGTGTCACCGGGATGACGGACACGGCGCAGGATTTATAGGAAGGCTGCCGGGAGTAGGGGTCAAACGCCGGGAACGTGAGCTGATTGACCCCGGGGAAATGCATGGGGAGGAACACCTGGCCGCGTTGGACCGTGTTGGTGACAAACGCAGCCGCCGTGGTGGCGCCGCGCCGGGAACGGATGCGGACGGTGGCATGCGGCGAAATCCCGAGGTTTTCCGCGTCCTCAGGGTGGATCTCGATCCACGGATGCTCGGGCGCCAGGCTCCGGAGACACGCCGATTTTGAGGTCCGGGAAAGCGTGTGCCATTGCGCGGAGGAGCCCCGTCCGGTGAGGAGCACAAAGGGGTAGTCGGCGTCCGGCGGCTCCGGTTCGGGGCGGGGCGCCTCGAAAACCATTCGGGCGCGCTGGTCTGGGAAGAAGAAGCGTCCGTCCTCGAAGAGTCGGCGTTCGGGTTCCGGCGCGATTGGGCTTCCCTCCGGCAGCGGCCACTGAATGCCCCCCGCCGCGTCCAGGTGGGCGTAGTCGCGGATTCCTGAGAAATCGCACGGTTGCCCCTGGGAAAGGCGTTTGAGGATTTGGAAAGCCGCCTCGGGCGAAGACCAGGACTTGAAAAGATCCTGGCAACCCCAGGCGTGCGCGAGGAGCCTGAAGATTTGGAAGTCGGCGAGAGCCTGGCCCGGCGCGTGACGGACCTTCTTCACGAGCCCGATCCGGCGTTCGGAGTTGATGAACGTGCCCTCTTTCTCGCCCCATCCCGCCGCAGGCAGGATGAGGTCGGCGATTTGGGCGGTTTCCGTGGAGTGGTAGAGATCCTGAACGACGAGGAAATCGAGTTTCGCGAGGATGGACCGGAGCCGGCCGTGATTGATCCAGGAATGGACCGAGTTGGTGGCGATGACCCAGAGGGCGCGGATCTTTCCGGAATCGATGTCCTCCAGGATCTGGTCGTAAGCGCGGCTGGACTGGGAAGGGATGAGAGACGGGTCGATTTGGAGAATGGACGCGACCTTGGCCCGGTGGGCGGGGTGCGTGAATTCGTGGCCCCCGAGCAGGGAGGTGACGTTGCCGAAGAGGCGCGAACCCATGGCATTACACTGGCCGGTGATGGAGTTGGCGCCCGTGCCCGGTTTGCCGATGTTGCCGGTGAGAAGCGCCAGGTTGATCAGCGCCTGGGCGGTCCGCGTGGATTCGTGCCCTTGGTTGACGCCCATGGTCCACCAGAACGACACCCGGCCCCCCGTCCCAATCGTCCGGGCAAGCTGGAGCAGGCGCTCCCGAGGGATGCCGGTCCCCTCGGCCACGTGGTCCGGGGTGTAGTCGGCCAGAAAGGATCGGAAGGCATCGGCGCCGGCGGTGTGCGCCTCGACAAACCCGGCGTCGATCCAGCCGTTTTCGAAGAGCAAATGGGCGATCCCGTACAGGAACAGCAGGTCCGACCTCGGCCGGATGGCGTAGTGTTGCGTGGCCGCCATGGCGGTTTCCGTCGCGCGCGGATCCACCACGATGATTTGCGGCTTCCTGGGATTCCGCAGGACACGCTGCCACATGATGGGATGGGCGATGCAGGGGTTGGCTCCGACAAACACGAGCACGTCGGATTGCTCGAAGTCGGAGTAGGCAAACGGCGGGGCGTCGAATCCGAGGGACTCTTTGTAAGCCGTGGCCGACGTGGCCATGCATTGGCGGGTGTTGCTGTCGCAATGGACAAACCCCATCCCGAATTTGAACAGGGCCCCCAGCAGGGCCATTTCCTCCGTCACAATCTGGCCCGTGCTCAGAAAGGCGGCCGCCTCCGGGCCGTGCGTCTCGCGGATGCGCCGGAACTCGCCGCAAAACCGTTCGGCGGCGGTTTCCCATGAGACGGGTGAAAACGCGCCTGTGAGCCTGTCCATAAGGAGCGGGGTGGTGGCGCGGTCGGGCGCGTCGAGAGGAGCCAGCGCTTCCCAGCCTTTCGGGCAGGCCATGCCGAGGTTCACAGGGTAGTCCGGGTCCGGGGTCAGATTGATCGCCGACCCCTCGCGCAGATGCGCCTTGAGTCCGCAGCCCGTGGAGCAGAAACCGCAGACCAGGGTGGTGGTGGCGTCGGGCTGGAGCCGTGCGGGAATCTGGCCAAGCCCGAAGTTGCCCGGCTGGAGGACGAGATCCTCGGTGATCGGACCGTGCCGGCGATGGAAGAGCGTGGAGACGGGGTGGGAATTCATGGGCGGCCCGGCATCCGGGGGGCGGCGGCGGTGGTGAAAAAGAGGGTGCGGTCGAGGAGTTGGGCACAGAGGGTGAACAGAAGCGAGAGCGCTTGGAGAGTCGCCGCCAACTTGGGCAGAGCCGGCAGCGAGGCAAGCGCCAAAGTGGTTGCCCCCAACACGAGAAGCCGGCGGAGCCGGGGCGCCCAGGGGTAATACTTCCGCAGGAGACGGGCGCTGCTATGGGCGGGATGCCCGGGGTCACGCAGTAGCCGCGCATTCCGTTGGGTCTCCCATGTCCACAAGCCGAGCCGCACCACCATGGCGACCGCGATGAGCGCGGGGATCGCGGGGATCGCGATTCCGGCGGCGGCCAACCCGCTCAGGACCGTCGCCGTTGTGGCGGTCCCCAGGAGCAGCAGACTCCCGAAAAACCGGACCGAGGTGGGGCCCGCCGACCAGGCCGGGCGGCGTGTGTCGATGTAGATCATCGCGGAGGTGCCAACGCTCAGCACGCCGAGCAGAGCTGAAGCAGCGGAGAACAGGAGGAGATGCGGCCCGAGCGTTCTGAAAACGGCGGGGAACGGAAGCTTCAGAGCCGGCTCCAAGGCGGCGATGGCCGCCGCCAGTGTGAGGGTTGCGCTTCCTGAGAACGCGCCGAAAGCCAGAATCTCGCGGCTCATCCACGAGGTCCGCAGGCCGAGGAAAAACCGCCACGCGCCAAGGGGTCTTCCCAGGTGCAACGCGCTGGCGGCGAGCCCGGCGTGGAGTGCAAGGAAAGCGCACGAAGCCAGGGCGAGCAGCGCTTGGGGGGAAAGGAGGGAGACGAGGAACGGGAGAAACGCGAACATGCCCGCCGCGAGCTGGGTGAGGACCAGCATGACCACGAGCGGAAAATGGGCCGACTCAAGGCGATGCGCCCCGGCATCCGCAGGCAGCGCCTCCGGCGGGATCGGTCGCTCGGAGAAATACCGGGTGGTGGGTTGTGTGTAGTCGGAGGGAAAGGCCCCGGGGAGCATGGTTTCCGCAGGGCCGGGTTTTGGTGGGTGCCGATCCACGAGCTGGATGGTGATGGCGGAGCTGGGGCAGGCTTGGACGCAAGCGGGAGCTTCCCCGACGGCGAGGCGCTGGGAGCAGAGATCGCATTTTCGAACGATGCCCCGGTGCTCGGAGTATTTGGGCACGTCGTACGGGCATTTGAGCACGCAGTATTGGCAGCCGATGCACTGGTCATCGAGATGCCTCACAACGCCCGTGGAGTCGTCCTTTTCATAAGCCTGCACCGGGCAGCCGTTGAGGCACGCGGGGTCCAGGCAGTGATGGCAGGCCGTGGTGACCGTCTGCTGGTAGGGCTGATCGGGCGTCAGGCTGCGCAGCAGACCCGTGTCCCGCCAGTTCTCCTCGGGGTCGAGCCCGTTGAGAGAATGGCAGGCGGTCACACACGCCTTGCACCCGGTGCAGAGGTCGAGATTGACCGCGAACGCGTATTGCTGGCTTGGGCTGGGCGGGGAGGCCGGGAGGAGCTGCGTGAACGAACCGGTGCGGACGGTGAGCCGATCGTGGACGCGCGAGAATCGTTCCACCGCGGATAGGGTGTGCTGTTCGCGCAGAAGTTCTTCGAGGAGGGTGGAGTCCGACACGGGGAGATCCGGGAATTAGTGGGCTTGGGAGAACATGGCCTGGAGGGTGTCGAGGTCGTGCCTCACGGTGAACGCCTGGAAGGATTCCCCGGGCCCCCTCTGTCGCAGATAACCGCGGAGCATTTTCTCCAGGGCGCCCTCGAGCTCGGGGAATGGCACCGCGGTGAACACTTGGCGGCCCACGGCCTGATTCGGCCCAAACCCGCCTCCGACAAAAACATGGTAGGCTTCCACGGATTCCCCCGCGACTTTGGTTTTCGTTCCGAGCAATCCGATGTCGCCCATGTAATGCTGGGCGCAGGAATGGGGGCACCCGGTGAGATGGATGTTGATGGGGGAATCGAGCTGCAGCTTCTTCTCCAGCGCCCCGGCCAGGGCCGCGGCGTGGGCTTTCGTGTTGGTTTGCGCAAACTTGCAGTAGGCGTTGCCCGTGCATGCCACAAAGCCGCTGCGCACATGCGATTGCGTGGTCTCCAGCCCCATCGCCTGCAGGGACCGACAGACGGTTTCCACGGAGGCCTCCGGGATGTTCGCTAGCAGCAGGTTCTGCCACACCGACAGGCGGATTTCGCCGGAACCGTGAAGCTCCGCGAGCTCCGCGATGCCGAGCATTTGCGCGGGGGTGATTTGGCCCACGGGCACATGCACCCCAACGTAAAAGAGTCCCGGCTGCTTTTGGGGATGCACACCCACGTGCGCGTGCGGGGCGGCGGGGTATGCGAGTTCCCCGGGTTGAAGCGGTGCCCGGGTCAGGGGCGCGGGGAGCAGTCGCTCGGCCTCGGCGAGGTAACGCTCCAGCGTCCAGGATTCCAGGAGATGTTTGAGGCGCGCCTTTTTCCGGTCGGCCCGGTTTCCGTGGGTGATGAAGACCCGGACCAACGCGCATATGACGCGGTTGATTTCCTCGGGGGGAACGAGGACGCCGAGGTCGCGCGCGAAAGCCTTGTGGCCGGTGGCGCCTCCCACGGCGATTCGGAAGAAGACCTTGCCATCGGCGAGCACGGCTTTGGCGCCGATGTCGTTCGTGTCCTCCACGGAGCTGACGCGCCCGCCGCCGTCGTAGGCGATGTTGAACTTTCTGGGGAGATCATAGAACGCGCGGTCGTTGAGGATGATCTGCGCGAGCTCGTGACAGAGGGGCAGCGTGTCGATGAGCTCCAGGGGATCGATGCCGGCGGTGGGGTTTGTGGTGAGGTTGCGGATGTTGTCCGCGCCGGCGCCCCGGGTGTGCAGCCCGACGCCCTGGATGCGCCGGAGGACTTCCGGGGCGTCCTTGGGCTCAATGAGACGGATCTGGAGGTTGGCCCGGGTGGTGATTTGAACGTAACCCGTGGTCAGCTCGGAGGCGACCCGGGCGATCTCACGCAGTTGGAAGGACTGCATCTGGCCGCCCGGAATCCGGAGCCTCGCCATGTAGGCTTCCTTGTTGGGGGCGAGGAAGAAGAGTCCGTTCCATTTAAACCGGAAGAGATCGTCCTTGTCGGGGGGGGTGTTGGCGCGGGCCAGGTCCAACAGTTTCGGAAACGCATCGAGCGGGTGGCGCTCCCTTTTGACGCGTTCCTCAAAAACCAGGTCCTCCAGAGGCTGGGCTGGCGACGCCTCGCCGGCCGCGGAGGCGGGGGCCCCGGAGTCGCTGAAGCGTAGGCCGCGCGTGGCGACGCCGGCGAAGAAGCCGCTGAGGTAGCGCGCCTGCTCGGGGTTGAGCGGCGCGCCTTCGATGGATTGGAGCGGGAGAGGTTGCGTTTCCAAGGACATGGTTAGTAAACGTCGCGTTGATAGCGTTTTTGGGCGCGGAGCTCCCTCAGATAGGCCGAGGCCGCCTCCTCGGAGAGTGCCCCGTGGGTTTGTATGATTTGTTGAAGAGCGGCTTCGACGTCCTTCGCCATCCGACTCGCATCGCCGCACACGTAGAAATGGGCCCCGTCCTGAAGCCACTTCCACAGCTCGGCGCCCTCCTCCCGCATCCGTTGTTGGACGTAGATCTTCTCCGCTTGGTCGCGGGAGAACGCCAGGCTGAGCCGGGTGAGATGCCCGCTGGATTTCCAAGCCTCCAGTTCCTCCCGGTAGAGGAAGTCCGTGTCCTGGTGTTGGGCGCCGAAAAACACCCAGTTGCGGCCCGGCGCCCCGAGCGCCTGGCGTTCCTCCAGGAAAGCCCGGAACGGGGCCACGCCCGTGCCCGGACCCACCATGATGATCGGCGTGGAGGGATCCGGCGGGAGCCGGAAGCCGTGCGAGGTCTGGACGAACACCGGCACCGGCACGTCCGGACCGGCGCGGTCTGCGAGGAACGTCGAACACACTCCTTTTCGGCTCAGCCCGTGGGCATCGTACCGGACGGCCGCCACGGTGAGATGGACTTCGCCGGGGTGCGCGTGCGGGCTCGAAGAAATGGAGTAGAGGCGGGGCTGCAGCTTTTTGAGCAAAGGCACCAGGGTGGCCGCCGTCCATCCCGATGGGGAGAGCGACAGCAGATCCCGCAGATCCCGTCCGAGGAGGAATTCGCGGAGCCGCTGGGACTGCTCGGTGCGCAGCAGGTCCTGGAGGAGACTGCTCTGGGATTTCTGTGCGATGAGGGCGAGCAGTTCCTGGCTGGGTTTGACGAGATCGAAGTTCCTCAGAAGCGCCAGGCGCAGAGGCGTGGCGGGATCCCCGGGGGCGGACTCCTCACCGTCGCACCCCAGGAACCCGAGGACATCCGCCACGAGCTCGTGGCAGTTGGAAGGAAACACCCCGAGCGCGTCTCCGACCTCGTAGGTGAGCCCGGAACCCTCCAGCTGAAGCTCGAAGTGGCGCACTTCCCGGTCGCTTTCCTCGGCGTTCAGGAGGCGGTTGGTGAGCAGCCGGGCCGGGAACGGACGCGTGCGCGAGTGGGCCTTCTCCGCCGCAGGGGAGGGCACTTCCCTGGGGGGCGTCGCCTCGGAGGACGGCATGCCGACGGGTTGCAGCGCGTGGAGAGCGGCGTCCATCCAGGCCATCGCGGCCGCGTCCCCGTCCACATCGCAGTCCGTGCGGGGATGGGCGCGGAGCGCGCCGAGCGCCTCCAGGCGGGCATCGCAATCGCCGCCGAACTTGCAGAAGGCGGGGTAGTTCCGGTCGCCCAGAGCCAAAACCGAGTAGCGCAGCTGCTCAAGCCGGGGGACTTCGGCGCTGGAGAGGAACTTCCAAAAACCGGCGGCGTTGTCCGGAGGCTCCCCGTCGCCGTAGGTGCTGGTGATCAGAAGGAGATGCGAGGCGGAGGGAAGGGGGTCGAACTCGTCGGCGCAGCGGACAGCGGGGACAAAGCCCTTGGAGCGCGCCTTTTGGGCGGCCTTTCTGGCAAGGCCCTCGGCCGTTCCGGTCTGGCTGCCGTAGAGGATGAGGAGTGGCGTGGCCGGCTCGTTGGCGGGCGCGCCTGCGGTGACACCCGTCTGTGAGCTGGAGAAGAGCCCGGCCAGGAACCCGTTGAGCCATGTGCGTTGTTCGGAACTGAACGGGGCGTTCTCCGGGATGAATGGAATCTGCAGCATGCGGATGGATGAGAGGATTGCCGCGGTTGCCGGGGAAGGACGGCCCGGTCCACACCAAGGCCAGACCGTCCTTTGCACACCAGAAGTTTAGAAGTTGAACGTCGCCTGGAAATAGCCGAAGTCGGCGTCGTCGGACGCGCCGGTGTCCGCCAGGTATTGGCCTGCGAAGAAATGGGCGTAGCCGGCCTGGACCTGGACGTTTTTGGAGACCGTCCACGTGGCGACCAAGTCCAGTTCCGAGCCCTCATAAGAGGAGGCGTTTCTGGCTTTGGACGAGAGCGGCCGCACGGCGGTGAGGCCGTTGGCGCGGTACCACACGTCGTCGGAGGAGGCGGCGAAGAACGCGTGGTAATCGAGGTTGACCGCGACGGAGCGGGTGGGGTTGACCCGGACGCCGCCGATGAGGTGGTGCATGTTCTGCATCGCGGTCAGATCCATGATTCCGTAGAACTTGTGGTTGGTGGGAAACAGGTTCTGGAAGGTCTCAATCTTGCCGTCGGCCGGGTCCTGGTCGCCGGAGCCGTAGGTGTAATCGAGCCACAGACGCGGTTTCCACGCGGCGCTGAAGTTGTAGCCGGCCCCGGCGTGGGCGGCGAAGGCCTCGAGATCCAGGCCGCGGACCGTGCCGTTCTGGTAGTTGGCTTCCACATCGAACTCGAAGCCGTGGAGCTTTTTGGGGTCGCCCTTGGCCCGCATCCCGAGCGTGACGAAGTCGCTGCGCTGGGCGCGGTTTCCGGTGAACACGGGCGCCGAGAGCTGGCCTGAGAGGTTGCTGGTGTTGCCCGAGGCCTGATCGACGAGGAAGGTGTAGGCTTCGTAGGTGCCCCAGGGAACGGCGTTGGCCTGAAAATGCATGCCGCTAAACACCAGTTCGCGGCCGGTTTCCGTGCCATTAAAGAGATCGGAGGTGTTGAACGCGTCGCGGCTGACCACGGCGGGAGTGCTGGCAAAGAGCTCCACGGCCCAGGTGGGCTGCTGGAGGCGGATCTTTACGGCGTCAAACGTGCGGCTGAAATTGTTCCAGTCCAACGGGCCCACGAGGCGTTCGTCGCCGTAGGTGAGAATCTGGCGGCCCACTTTCAGCCCGAGCGGGCAGGCCTTGTAATTGGCGAGCTCGATGTAGCCCTGGTACAGGTCGAAATTGTCGTCCCCCTCCGCGGCGAGAGCGCCCGGGATGTTGGGCCGATCCGAGTCGAACTCGCGGGCGTCCTGCGCCTGTCCGTAGATCTTCAGCCAGGGGGTCGGCTGCAGCGCCAGGCCGATCCGGAACTTCTGCAGAAGCCAGGCGTCGTCCGTCAGGGCATTGACCGAGTCGTTGAAGTCGAAGTTGTTGTGGCGTCCTTCAAACCGGAGCTTTTCGTGGAGATCGAATTTGATCTTCCCGTCGGCGAAGCTCAGCGGGTTGTTGGGCTGTTTTTCAGCCACGACGTTTTTCGAGGCCCCGACCACGGGTTCCCCGGCGTGGCTGGAGGGATGGAGCGTGATGGACCCGAGGAGGATCGGCAGGAGGTGGAGTCGAGATAAGTGCATTGCGTGTGGGTGGTTGCGGTTCTTCGGTTTGCGGCCCGGTGACCCCGGGCCAATGGATGGAAAGCAGGGGGATGGCCCCCCTAGCTCGCGACGGCTGCGCTCGGGGGAGTCGCGGACTCACTCCGAGCTGTTGGAGGGATTTGCGGGCACGCCGAGTCGGGGGCTTTCTCGGCGGGCGGAAAGGCCGGGCGCTTGCGGTGCGCGTGGACTTCCAGAAATTCAATGAGGTGCTCTCGCAGCTCCCCGTACCGGGGATGATCGAGGATCTCCTGCCGGTTGCGGGGATGCGGAAACGGGACGGTAAGAATGTCGCCAACCTCGGCGGCCGGGCCGTCGGTCATCATCACGACGCGGTCGGAGAGGAACAGGGCCTCATCGACGTCATGCGTGACCATGACGGCGGTTTTCTGGTCCCTGCGCCAAAGATCGACGAGGACCTGCTGGAGTTCGATCCGGGTCAGGGAGTCGAGCATGCCGAAGGGTTCGTCGAGCAGGAGCATCTTCGGAGCGAGTGCGAACGCCCGGGCGATGCCGACGCGTTGGCGCATCCCGGCGGATATTTCCGAGGGCCTTCGATGCATGGCGTCCGCCAGGCCGACAATGCTCAGGTAGTATTCGACGACCTGGTGCCGTTCGGAGCGGGAGGCGTTCGGGAAGACTTGGTTGACCCCGAGCAGGACGTTTTCGAACGCGGTGAACCAGGGCAGCAGGCAGGGGGATTGGAAGACCACGCCGCGGTCGGGGCCCGGGCCGCGGATCTCTTTCCCGGCGAGAACGATGACACCTTCGCTGGGTTCGCTGAGTCCGGCCAGAAGGGAGAGCACCGTGGACTTGCCGCAGCCCGAATGGCCGATGAGGGTCACAAACTCGCCCTTGGCGACCTTGAGGTTGAAGTTCTGCACAATCACCGCAGGGCCGTTCGGCGACGGATATGCCTTCCCGATTTGAGAGAGTTCGAGGTGGTGGCTCATGGATCAGTGGACCTCGATGGTTTCAGACTTGGCGGTGGCCCTGCGCTTCGGCGGCGCGAACAGCGCGGGCCGCGGTCCGTCGAGGTCTTCCGGGACCAGATCCGGCAGGACCAGTTTGCGCGTCACCGAGAGTTTGGGGCGGCCGCCGGGGCCGAGAAGGTAGTCGAGCACCGTGCGCCTGGCGTGTTTGTGCTCGGGATGATGATGAAGGGAGCGGCGGTCTCGCGGGCGAGGCAGAGGGACGGGGACCGAGGGGCCGAGTGTGGCGCCCGGTCCTGCGCTGAGCGGGACGATGCGATCGGCCATGAGCAAGGCCTCATCGACGTCGTTGGTGATGAGGAGCGCGGTGCGGCGGTTTTCGAGCCAGATGCGCACGATCTCATCCTGGAGGGTTGCCCGGGTCAGCGCGTCCAAGGCGCCCAAGGGCTCGTCCATGAGCAGGATCGCGGGTTCGCAGGCCAGGGCTCGCGCGAGAGCCACGCGCTGGCGCATGCCCCCGGAAAGTTCGCCCGGCCGCTTCAACGCCGACGGGGAAAGGTGAACCATCTCGATGTACCTGCGGACGTGGGCGGCGCGCTCGGAGGGCTTCCACTCGGGAAAAACCTGGTCCACGGCGAGCGCGATGTTCTCCTCCACGCTGAGCCAAGGGAGGAGGGAATAGTTCTGGAAGACGACGCCGCGGTCCGGGCCGGGGCCGGGGGCGGGTTTTCCCCGGAGGAGGATCGAGCCGGAGTCGGGCTGGAGGAGGCCGGCGAGGAGATTGAGGAGGGTGGACTTTCCGGCGCCTGAATAACCGACGATGGCGACAAACTCGCCCTCCGCCAGGTGCAGCTGGATGTCGCGGAGCACCTCGTGGCGTTTGGCGCCGGAGCCGAAACCGACGTGGACGTTTTCCAGAGAAAGCAGAGCCATGGGTTAGGCGGATTTAAAGCGGGATTCGATGAGGCTCATGAGGCGGTCCAGCGCGTAGCCGACGAGGCCGATCGTGAGGATGCAGAGGATGATGTGCGCGTAGCTTAGCGCGTTGTATTGCTGCCAGAGGAACCCGCCCACGCCCGGTCGTCCGGTGAGCATTTCCGCGGCGACGATGACCAGCCACGCGATGCCCAGGGAGAGCCGGAACCCGGTGAACATGTAGGGCAGCGTGGCCGGGACCAGCACCTTGAAGAGGGTCTTGGTGCGGGAGAGTTTGAGCACCTTCGCCACGTTGAGGTAATCCTGTGGAATGGCGCGGACGCCGACTGCCGTGTTGAGCACGGTGGGCCACATGGAACAGATCGCGACCGTGAAAATCGCGGCCAGTTCCGACGCGGTGTAGGGGGCGGCGGCGCCCGGCACCCGGATTTTGACGCTCAGAAAGAGGACCATTCCGAGCGGAAGCCAGGCGAGGGGCGAGACCGGCCGCAGAATCTGGATGATGGGATCGAATGTTTTGGCGAACGCCTTGGAGAGCCCCAGACAGAACCCGATGGGGGTGCCGAGGATCAGTGCGATGGCGTATCCCTGCGCCACCAGCTTGAGCGAGAGCCAGGTGAAAGCCAGGATGCCCTGGTCGAGTTCCCCGCGTTTGGCCCAGGGCTGGAGCACGTAGTTTTTGCTGGCCGTCCAGGTCTCGCCGGGGCTCGGGAGATCCTTTGAAAGCCCGACCCGTTTGGTGACGGTGACCATGTCGCCGAAATCGTCCCGAGCCGTCACCCGCTGGTTGCTTCCGGCGAGCACCTGCCAGAGCAGCAGGCAGACGGCAACCCCCAGCAGGGGCAGGAGAAGGGAATCGAGGTTGAATCGTTGAAATCGCTTCATGCGGATCATCCTTTGATGCTGTGAACCGGGAAACTCTTGGCGAAGGCCTCGAGGTCGCCGGTGGGATCAAACGTCACGCCGTCGAAGAACTTCTCCGGCGAATTGCTGAGGCCGCCGTGTGCGAACCCGATCTCCTTCATGGCCTCCTCGTACAGATCCGCGCGCATCACCTTCTTCGTGACTCCCGCGTAGTCCGGCGCGCCCTCGACGAACCCCCAGCGGCGGAACTGGGTGATCCACCATTGCGCGAACTTGGGTTGCGGGTAGTTGCAGTTCCTCTCGCTGAAAATCATGGGGTTCGGGTCCCGGAACTTGCGGCCGTCGCCCATGTCGTATTTGCCGAGCAGCCTGCCCACGATGGTCTCGGGCGGGCAGTTGATGTAAGTGGGGAGCGAGACGATCTGGGCCGCCTCGGTGCGATTCTCCATCTTGTCGAGCCAGACACTGGCCTCGTGCAGCGCCTTGAGCACCGCCTTGACCGTTCTCGGGTTCTTCTCTGCGAACTCGGCTGTGAACGCGCAGACCTTTTCCGGGTGATCCTTCCAGATCGCCTGGGTCGTGGTGGCGGTGAACCCCACTTCGTCCGCAATGGACCGCGCGTTCCAGGGTTCGCCGACGCAGAACCCGTCCATTTTGCCCACCTTCATGTTGGCCACCATCTGCGGCGGCGGAATGGTGATGAGCGAGACGTCGGCGCCGGCGCCTTGCGCGTCCCCGGGGTGAATGCCGCCGGCTGCCAGGTAGTAGCGCATCCACATGGCATGGGTTCCCGGGGGGAATGTCATGGCAAAGGTCATGGGCGTGCCCTTGGCTTTTGCGGCGTCCGCGAAAGGTTTCAGGGCCTTGGGATCCTCCTGCACTTTCCCCATGAGCTCCCGTTTGAGGGTGATGGCCTGGCCGTTCCGGTTGAGCAGCCACGGAATCACCATTTCCTTCTTCGGCGCCCCCGCAAGGCCCATGGTGGAGGCCAGCGGCATCCCAATGAGCATGTGCGTGGCCTGGTTGTCGCCCCGTGGAAAGCGAGTCCCGGATGGCCGCCCAGTTCGCGCCCTTGGAGACCACGGACCGGATGCCGTATTTGCTGAAGAGTCCCTTCTCGTGGGCGATGACAATCGGCGAGCAATCGGTCAGCGCGATGATGCCGAACTTGACGTCCGCGGTTTCGGGCGCGTCGGATGCGTAGGCCGCTCCGTGCCAGCCTTTGGGAAGTCCGGCGAAGAGGGACCCCAGGCCCAGGGTCTTGGATGTGGAGGAGAGGAAATTGCGACGGGAGATGGAGTGGTGCATGGGTTGGATGACGGTCATGAATGGTGAGTGGCGAGTTCCTGGGCGGAAGAGGTGCGGAGGGCTTTGCGGTAGAGATCCGGGCGAAACCAGCGGGCCGATGCGGCCGCCGGCGGGAGCTCGCCGGAGGCGAGGATGCCTGTCGATTCGAGGCCGTTGAGCACCCAGCGCAGCTTGTCGCCCGTCGGCTCGTTGGCGCGGTCGCCGGAGAAGATGTGGAGTCCCTGCGAATCCCGGGTGCGACCGTCGCCGTAGGCGAAGGGTCCCACGAGGCTCCGTGTGAGGCTCTCCGGCGGAGTGCCCGCAAACGGACCGCGCGCCAGCACCTCGGCCACATACGGCCGGTTGGCTGCTTCCTCACAGAACGCGCACGCTTCATTCAGAGCGGCGATCAGGGCGAGGTGTTCGGCGCCGCGTTTCTCCGCGAAGGATTCCGTGACGAGGACCACCTTCTCCGGATGCCCTGGCGCGAGGTCCGCGCTGGTGGCGACGCACCAGCCTGTTTTACGGAGAACGGCCAGGGAGTTCCAAGGTTCGCCCACGCAGAAACCGTCGAGGTTTCCGGCGGCGAGATGGCGGTGGATTTGGGCGGGTGGGACGACCACGATCCGGGCGCCGTGTTCCGGATGAATCCCGGAGGCCTGCAGCCATTGGCGGAGCAGGATGTGGTGGGAGGAGAGGGGATGGACAACGCCGAAGGTGAGGGGTTCCTCAAGGGACCGAGCGTGCGCGGCAAGGGAGGGTCCGTCCTGTACGCCCTTATCCCGGAGCTGCCGGGAGAGGGTGATGGCGTTGCCATGCAGGTTGAGAACCAGCGCCGTCACGCAGGGCGTCGGGATACAGCTCACTCCGCAGTTGGTGGCCACCAGCAAACCCGCGGGAGCTTGGGCGGCGTCCAACTCGCCGTAGATGATTTTGTCGCGGATGGTGGCCCAGCCCACCTCGCGCTGGAGCCGCACATTCACGCCGTGCGCGGCGAAGAGCCCCAAATGCTCCGCGAGGAGCAGGGGCGCGGAATCGGCCAGGGCCACGAAGCCGAGGCGGAGCACTGCGGTTTTTGGATGGAACACGTTGGGCATGGCGGACGGTGGCGACGGGGAAGCCGCCGCCGTGCCATCCGGCGGGCGGCGGGTATTAGAGGAGCCTCGACTTTTTAATGAAAAGCATGAATGAGATTCATGCATGGGCGATCCTCTCGATAGCAGGCAGCTCCGCGTGTTCTCGGTGCTGGCGCAGGCTCTGAGTTTTACGCGAGCCGCGCACGCCCTGCACCTGACGCAGTCGGCGGTTAGCCACAGCGTCAAGGCGCTGGAACGGGATGTGGGGTGTCGTCTTTTTGACAGGATGGGAAAAAGCGTGCTCCTCACTCAGGCCGGGGAGCAGCTCCTTTTGCATGCGGGGAGGATCCTTGCGGAGATGGAGCAGGTCCGCACGGAGCTGGGTCGGCTGGGCCGCTGGGGGAGCAGCCGGATGCGGATCGGCGCGGGGAGCACCGCCTGCCAGTATGTGCTGCCTCCGGTGCTCCGGGAGTTTCGGGAGAGCTTTCCGCAGTGTGAAATCTCCATCCAGCCGGGCGACACTCCCCGGAATATCCAGGGATTGCGGGCGCATCAGATTGATCTGGCGCTCAATCTGGAGCCACGGCAGGAGGAGGCTTTGGAGGCGCGTCCGCTGTTCACGGACGAGCTCGAGTTCGTGCTCAGTCCGATGCATCCCTGGGCCAAGGCGAAGCGGGTGATCCGCGAGGAGATCCCCAAGCAGAATTACATTCTTTACGGGAAAGGCAGCTACACGTTCGCGCTGATCGAGGATTACTTCCGGCAGGAGAACATGACGCTATTCAGCACCCTGGAGCTGGGGAACATGGAGGCCGCCAAGGAGCTGGTGAAACTCGGGTACGGCGTCAGTATCCAGGCGCCGTGGACGCTTCGGAAGGAGATCGCCGAGGGTTCCCTGGTGACCCTGCCCCTCGGGCGGCGCAAGTTGCGCAGGCGTTGGGCGGTGCTCTCCCTGCGGATGCGCCGGTTGAGCCTCGCGGAGGAGACGTTTATCGGGCTCTGCGAAAGCGTGGCCGAGGGGCTCGCCTCCGCCTGACTCGGCTGTGGGCGCCGTGCCCCGCGTTTGTGGTAATCCCCGAATCTCTTCCGCTCGGGGGGCGATGTCCGGGACTCAAACCGAAAACCGAAGTTCCAGCGGAGTGACTGAAAGGGCGGAAGTGCACCACCCCGGCGTTCAGTAACTGCCAAAAAATTTCTCCGCGTTCTCCGCGGCTCCGCGTGAAAATGATCTCTCTGAAATTTCTGGGTTCAGACTCAATGCCCCGGCGCCAGCACCACCAGGAGGCGGCTGTCCTCCCGGGTGATCTGGAGCAGCACCTGGCGGTCGGCCGGGAGTTGGCTTGCCAGGTTCTCAAACTCCCCAAGGGAACGCACCGGTACCCGGTTGACCCGCTCAATGATGTCGCCCGGGCGCAGCTCCGAATCCGATCGGGACGCCGGGCCCACGCTGCGGATGAGCACCCCCTGCACGCCCGGGGGCAGCTGCTCCGCAAGCGCCGCCGGCAAGTCGCTCAACTCCAAATCCGCGAATCCGTTGAAAGCCCAGGTTTTGCCGAAGGTCCGGGGTTGGAATGACTTGGGCGGGTTGGAGCTCTGAGGGAGGTTCCGCAGGGGCGAGTTGAGCGGGGTTTGCGCCGGGGCGGACGGGGATTCCACGAGCCGCGCGGTGACGCTGCGTTCCTCACCGGCCCGCAGGAACCCGATCTGGAGCGAGGCGTCGATCCCGGCGGCGGCCACCTCGTTGCGCAGGGCGGCGCTGTTGGGGATGGGGCGTTGATTGACGCTGCGCACGATGTCGCCGGGCCTCAGGCCGGCCTCGGCCGCGGGCGAGTTGGGCATCACGTCATGCAGGAGTGCGCCCCGGGTGTCGGGGGCCTGGAATTGCCGGGCGAGTTCCTCGTTGAGATCCCCCATGAGCACTCCCAGATAGGGACGCACTACGCGGCCGGTTTTGAGGATGCTTTCCATGGCGCGCCGGGCGGTGTTGGCGGGAATGGCGAAACTGATCCCCAGCCAGCCGCCAGTCTCCGAATAGATGGCGCTGTTAATCCCGATAATCTCCCCGCGCAGGTTGACCAGCGGGCCGCCGGAGTTGCCCTGGTTGACGGCGGCGTCGGTCTGGAGAAACTCCACTCCGTTGTCGCTGATCGCCCGGCCTTTGGCGCTGATGATGCCCTGGGAAACGCTTTCCTGGAGCCCGAACGGGTTGCCGATGGCGAACACCATCTGACCCACGCGCACGCTTTCGCTGTCGCCCAGGGGCAACGCCTCAATGCGCGGGGCGCTGATCCGCAGCACGGCGATGTCGGTTTGTTTGTCGGCACCGATGAGTTGCGCGGGCATCGAGCGACCGTCGGTGAGTTGCACGGCGATTTGTTGCATGCCCTCGATCACGTGCGCGTTGGTGAGAATGTGGCCTTCCGCGGACACGATCACACCGGAGCCCAAGGAACGTTTGACCGGCGCGGGCGCCCCCAATTGCCGGCGAAAGAGCATCTCAAACGGGTCCATCGGGGCCACGCCCTGGGATCGGATGCAGACCACCGAAGGCATGGCCGCGTCGATGAGCCGGCTGTATTCGGCGTCGATGGCGGCGAGCACCTGCACGTCCTTGAGGTCCAGAGGCGGGGTTTGCGCCGGTGTAAACCGCTCGGCCACGCGACGGCCGTTGGCCGCTTCCCGGAGCAGTTTCCAGCGGTGGTAGCTGAACCCGAGCAGGATCACCAACAGCAGCAGAAAAATAAAACGTCTCATGAAAAAATCCGGCTAAACCGGCCAAGCCGGTTCTCTCGCACGGCGCATCCCTCCCCAGCAATATCGAAAACACAGGGCTGCCGCGGCTTAACTGACTTGGGCCAGCGTGATTTTTCGGGGCTCCTCCAAAAAAACACGCAACACCCGGTGTTCCTCCGCTTCCAGCCGGGGGTCCCGCGCAAGGATGGCCTGCGCTTTTTCACGGGCCAGGATCATGAGGTCGGTGTCGGCCAGCAGGTCGCCGATCCGGATCGGCGGCAGCCCGCTTTGGGCCGTCCCGAGCAGGTCCCCCGGGCCGCGCAGGCGCAGGTCGGCCTCGGCGATCTCGAATCCGTTGTGGTGCGCGCAGAGCACCTCGAGTTTTTCGCGCGCCTCGGGTTCCTCCAGTTTCGAGCTGAGCAGAACGCAGTAGCTTTTGTGGGCGCCCCGGCCGATCCGCCCCCGGAGCTGGTGGAGCTGTGCGAGCCCGAAACGTTCGGCGTTCTCGATGAGCATGAGGTTGGCGTTGGGCACGTCGATCCCCACCTCGATCACCGTGGTGGCCACCAGCGCCTGGGTTTCGCCCCGGCGGAACCGGCCCATAATGGCGTCTTTTTCCTCCGGCGGCACCCGGCCATGGAGAAGCTCGCAGCGCATCGGGGCGAGGAACTCCTGCCAGCGGGCGAACTCGGCGGCGGCGGCTTTGGCTTCGAGTTTCTCGCTCTCATCAATCAGCGGATAAACGATGTAGGCTTGGCGTCCGGCTTGGAGCTGGGTTTTGAGGAACTGCACCGCTTCGGGCAGCTTGGCGCTGTCCCGGGCGGCGGTGATGATTTTTCCGCGGTTGGCCGGCAACTCGTCCAGGGTGCTCACGTCGAGGTCGCCGAACAGGGTCATGGTGAGGGTGCGCGGA
>JBEIUI010000071.1:0-17513 GCA_040374425.1 Verrucomicrobiia bacterium
AGCTTTTGCCGGGCCGCGCAAAGGCCCCTGCAGCTTTTTTTTACCGGGAATGATTTGCTCCGGCTACCCCCTGTGAAAAGCGAACGGATTCCTGTGGCGGCCAGTCCAACGCGGTGTGGGCGGCGCAGTCCGCCAAAAACCAAATAATGGCCGCTTTGAGGCAGGAACTCGGGGTGCCGGAGACGACGGCACTGGTGACGGGGAAACCCCGTTCATGCCGTGACTGGTGTATGGGAGATATGATCGTGGAGGAGCTTCCAGAAGAGGAGGCTGCAATTGGGGAGGCGGCGCGAGGTTGAGGCGAGGATTTCTTTGACGCCTTGGCCATGGACGTCCGTGAGGCGGTAGTCCCGGCCGGCGTAGCGCTAGGTGCGCTTTTCGTGGTGGATGCCCATGAGGTGGAGAACGTTGGCGTAGAGATCGTGGACCTTGTTCAGGGCTGCGTGCCTTCCGAAGTCATCGGTTGCTCCGTAGACAATGCCGCCTTTGACTCCACCGCCGGCAAGCCACATGGAGAAGCCGAAGGGACGGTATCCTCGACCCTTGCTGCCCTCGGAAGTGGGGGGTGCGCCCGAATTTACCGCCCCAAAGGACGAGGTTGTCGTCGAGGAGTCCCCGGGATTTGAGGTCTTTGAGAAGGCCTGCGCTGGGTTTGCCAAGGTTGTCAGATGTGGAAAGAGCGTCGCTGATTTCGGTGCCCGACTCCCCGGGTTTGGAGGACTTTTAGAAACGACAACTGGGTAGCGCCCTTTTGAGTGCCGATCGGGACGCACCCTTTGTCTGCAATGTTTCCTGCACCCTTTCGCGGTGGCACCGGGAAACGGCTCAGCCCTGAACATGGGATGATCGATCGGCTTTGTTCGAAAGATTTCATGTCCCGTACGGCTGGCTTGGAATAGCCCTTGTCTCTTGCTACAAAACGCCCCTTCCATTCGCCCCATGGCCACCTACGTCTACGAAACAATTCCCAAGAAGCCCGGCCAAAAACCGCGGCAGTTTGAAGTGCAACAGAAGATGAGCGAGCCGGCTCTCACGCGTTGTCCCGAAACGGGCGAACCGGTGCGTCGAGTGGTCGTGGGAGGAAGCATCATCACCCGCGGCACCTCGATCCTCTCGATGAACAACCGAGCCGGCCGGGTGAGCCGCTAAGGAGCCGCCCCCTCGCCCAAGAGGGCTTTCCAAAAAACAGGCTACCGAGTCCCTCAGAAACAGCCCGCGTGAAGGGACCTGCTTGGGAAACCCAACCTGCTTGGGAAACCCAGATTGTTCGGCGGGTCATTGGCCGACGAAAACGGTCTGCGCCGTGCCGGTCTGCGGCTCCACTCTTGCCTTGGCGGTGTTCCCGGCCAAAGGTTCCCCAGTCCATGAACCAGCATCTCGTTCTCTACGATCAGGCCTGTCCCCTGTGCACCTTCCAGATGCGCGTGTTGACGTGGTTGGATTGGCGCAATTGCCTCGCCCTGGTGCCATTATCCAGCCCCCAAGCGCAGAGTGCCGCCCAGTCCCTCGACGCAGAGGAGCTGCGCGCCGCCATCCATTGCATCACCCGCGACGGCCGGATCCATCGCGGCGCCCGCTGCATCCGGTTTGTTGGGATGCGGCTGCCGGCCCTGGTGCCCGTGGGACTGTTCCTGTGGATCCCCGGCGTCATCCAGATAGCTGAAATAATCTACGGTTGGGTGAGCCGAAACCGGCAGGTCTTGAGCCGGGTTTTTGGCTGCAAAGAAGCCTGCACACTTCTGCCCAAACGCGAACGGTCCCAGGACACACTGAACTAACCCTCCGTCACTCCGTGTCCGCGCCCCAGACCCGTGCCTTGGACCTGGCCTTGGCCAAGGCACGCGATGCGCTGCTTTCCGAGACCACCACGGCGGGCCATTGGATCGGGGAACTCTCCGCCAGCGCGCTCTCCACCGCCACGGCCGTGATTGCCTTGGCCACGCTGGATCCGGCCATGCACGCCTCCCGCATCCACCGGGGTCTGGAATGGCTGGCTACCCATCGCAACCCCGACGGCGGCTGGGGCGACACCGTGCGTAGCCACTCCAACATCAGCACGACGGCCTTGTGCTGGGCTGCATTCGGCGCCGCCAAAGCCGATCCGGCTCATCCCGAAGTGGTCCAGGCCGCCGAGCACTGGCTTTGCCGAGCCACCGGTGAGTGCCCCCGGGAAGAACTGCCTTCGCTGCTGCCCGGGGCAGTCGCTCGGCGGTATGGCAAAGACCGCACGTTTTCAGTGCCGATCCTTATGACGCTGGCGCTGAGTGATCGACTCGGGCCCGAGGGCTGGCGACAGGTGCCGGCGCTGCCTTTTGAGTTGGCCGCGTTACCCCATCAGATCTTCGGTGCGCTTCGATTGCCGGTGGTCAGTTATGCGTTGCCCGCTCTCATCGCCATCGGCCAAGTGATCCATCACCACGCCCCCGCCGCCAACCCCCTCCTCCGTAATCTGCGCAACCTTGCACGGAACCGTACCTTGCGCATTTTGACCGGGATCCAGCCGCCAAACGGCGGGTTTCTGGAGGCCACGCCTCTGACCAGTTTCGTCACCATGAGTCTCGCGGCGATGGGCCTTGGAAATCATGAAGTCGCCCGGCGCGGTGCGGGTTTTCTCTGTGAATCCATGCGGGTAGACGGCAGCTGGCCCATCGACACGGACCTTGCGACTTGGGTCACCACACTCTCCATCAAAGCCCTTGCCCAGCGACCCCAGTGGGCTACCCCGGAAATCCGTGCCGGGCTGCGCGAATGGCTGCTTGCCCAGCAACACACCCGGGTCCATCCCTTCACCCATGCAGCGCCGGGGGGCTGGGCTTGGACCCCAATGCCTGGCGGCGTCCCCGACGCCGACGACACGGCAGGCGCACTTCTTGCCCTGCTCAAACTGGGCCCTCTGGATGCTGTCACACGGGCTGCCGGCCAAGCGGCTGTCCGCTGGCTGCTCGACCTCCAGAACCGGGACGGAGGGATTCCGACATTCTGCAAGGGTTGGGGAGCGCTACCGTTTGACCGGAGCAGCCAGGATCTCACCGCACACGCTCTGCGGGCTTGGAGCGCGTGGATGCCCCAACTCGACGGGCTCCTGCAGCTGCGGGCCGAACGCGCCATCCACCGGGCCCTGCGGTTCCTCGGCCGGACCCAGCGTGAAGACGGCACTTGGCTGCCGCTTTGGTTTGGCAACCAACACGGAGCCGATGACGGGAACCCCACTTACGGCACCGCCCAAGTATGCATCGCCCTGCGCGAGCTCGACGAACGCGGCTTTGGGTTTCCTCGGGAACTCCTCACAAAAGCCGTTGCCTGGCTCGTCAACGCTCAGGACGTGTCCGGCGGCTGGAGCGGCTGCCCGGGCGGGCCGGTTTCCGTGGAAGAAACCGCTCTGGCAGTCGAAGCCCTCGCGGGCTACCGGGCCGAAGCCGCAGACGCCGGGACACGTTGGCTGATGGCGCGGGTGGAATCGGGGGCTTGGCGGGAACCCGCGCCGATCGGGTTTTATTTCGCCAAACTCTGGTATTTTGAGCGGCTCTACCCGCAGATTTTCACTGTGGGCGCGCTGGGCCGGATGGCCGCACTTTTGGAAACGGCTGAGGACTTTGCGCCGGGTCAACCGCTCATTTAGAGCAGGCTGCTGGAGTCTTTGCGCTCGAGTTTGAGCAGCTGTTTTTTGACCGTCTCCACTTCCTTGGTGAGTGCAAAGAGCGCCTTATAAATTTCATCCTGTGTTTCCTTGTCGGCGAGCCCCGGCACGGCGGGATGCATGGCGGTGACGCCGGAAGCGAGTTTGAGGCACTGTTCCCGGAGGGTTTGAATGGCGGTGGATCGGTCCATGGCGGCATTGGCTGGTGTTGACTCGGAGAAGAAGAGGGGCCGTTCCTGTAGCGCATCGCGGGCCCGACCGCACTTCTTCCTTTGGTTTACCCCGCACATGCCTGAACGAGTCGCATGTCGCCGTTCCCTCCGAAGTAGCCATCTCTTCGAGTCGGTCAAAGAGCCGGGCAGAGAGTCGCACACCGTAGTCGCCGGGGTATGAGCGCAGCCGGTTGCGCACTGGGGTGCCGCGTTGCACGACCTTATGATTCGCTGGGAAGCAGTCGCGCCGCTCCTGCGTGAGCGGGTCAGGCACCCAGACCCGATCGCAGGTTCCCGGGAGGAAGAAGGCTTTGCCGATGCGGACGGTGCGGGAGTGATCGTCGTTGGCGGGCTGCTCCTTGAGCTTGCCCATCCGACGGCTTTCCAGCGTCCGGGTCGGCCCGGCGCAGACCGCCGCCGGGAAGCTCTCGGGATGGACAGCCAAGGCGACCACGCGTTCCTGGGCGATGCCATCTGAAGACGGACGGGAGGATGCTCAAAAAATGCAGGGGCACGCAACCAGTCCGGGGCGACCCCATGCAACTCAGGAATCCTTTGTGCTCCCCGCGTTCGGTGCGGTGAATCGTCCGGGTGCAGCTTTCTCGGGAGACGCCGCTGGGGGTTAAAAAAGAGCCACGGGTTGTGTCGCGGAAAACCGGACAACCCGTGGCTCAGGAAACCGACCGGCCGGCCGGCCTTAAATGAATTCGTTGATGAGGTTCTCGAGGTATTCCTGGCGTCCGCTGAGGTTCGGAGCCGCCTCGCCCTGATCGAGCATCCGCGCTTCGAGGCTGCGGAGGTTTTCTTGGCCGCTCTCGATGCGGGCGCCAAGCCCTGAATCCCAGGAGGCATACCGGGTTTTGACAAACTCAGCTAAACGTCCGTCCGCCCGGATCGCCGCGGCGATCTTGAGGCCGCGTGCAAACGCGTCCATGCCGCCGATGTGGGCGTGGAAGAGGTCCTCGGCATCGATGCTTTCCCGGCGCAGTTTGGCGTCGAAATTGACGCCCCCGGTGGAGAGCCCCCCATATTTGAGGAGGGAAAGCATACACTGCGTGGTGAGGTAGAGATCGGTGGGGAACTGGTCGGTGTCCCAGCCCAGCAACGGGTCGCCGGTGTTGGCGTCGATGCTGCCCAGGGCGTTGGCGCCTCCGGCCACTTCCAGCTCGTGCTGCATTGTGTGTCCGGCGAGCGTGGCGTGGTTGGTCTCGATGTTGAGTTTGAAGTGCGGCAACAGATCGTACTCCCGGAGGAAATTGAGGCAGGCCGCGGAGTCCGAGTCGTACTGGTGCTTCGTGGGTTCCTTCGGCTTGGGCTCGATATAGAACTGGCCCTTGAATCCAATCTCTTTCTTGTAATCCACCGCCATGTGCAGGAACCGGGCGAGATGATCGAGCTCGCGTTTCATATCGGTGTTCCAAAGGGTGGAATACCCCTCGCGCCCACCCCAGAACGTGTAGCCTTCGCCGCCCAGCTCGTGGGTGACTTCAAGGGCCTTTTTCACCTGGGCCGCCCCGAAGGCGAACACGTCGGCGTTCGGGCTGGTGCCCGCCCCGTGCATGAAACGGGGATGCGCAAAAAGTTGCGCGGTACCCCAGAGCAGTTTGATCCCGGTGCGCTCCTGCTGTTCCTTGAGCAGAGCCACGATCGTGTCGAGCCATTGGTTGGACTCCCGCAGGGTCTGCCCGTGGGGCGCGATGTCGCGGTCATGGAAGGCGTAATAAGGGGCCCCGAGTTTTTCTGTGAACTCGAAAAACACCGGCACCCGGGCCTTGGCGAGGTCAAGCCCGGTCTTGCCTTCGTCCCAAGCGCGCACCGCCGTCGGGCCGCCGAACATGTCGGCACCCAGGCCGCACATCGTATGCCAGTAAACTACCGAGAATCGCAGGTGCTCGCGCATGGGGCGGCCCTCGACGAGCTCATCTGCGTTGTAATGCTTGAAAGCAAATGGGTTCCGGGATTGGGAACCTTCAAACGGGATCCGGCCGATGTTGGGGAAATGGGGATGTGACATAGGAGTTGGATGAGGAGATACGGGAGGCCAGCTCCCACAGGGGATATCCTTTTAATGACTCCGAGCCGCTCGAGCCAGCCTTGCCTTCGGACATTCTTTGTTGAATATCGGCCATCCCATTCCGTCGGTCCACGCCGGATCGGATGGGCTGTTCGCTCTCCTTTTTTCCTCCATGGCTCTGCCTCAAACCTCGGCAATTGCCGCCCGCCAGCGTTTCCTGCGCCGGATCAGCGAGGACACGCCGTTCTATCGACTCTTTGACCTGCTGCCCGAGGTGGCGTTCTTTGCCAAGGACCGGGAGTTCCGGTTCATGTGCGCCAACCAGCGGTTCATTGAGCGGTTCGGGTTCCAAGAGGAATGCGAGGTCATTGGGAAAGACGATTTCGAGCTGTTTCCCTCGCGCATTGCGGAAAGCTTCCGCCGGGACGACGAGGAGATCCTCCGGAGCGGCCAGCCTAAGCTCAACATCGTGGAGCTGTTTTTCAGCGACCAAGGGGTGCCGGACTGGGTGGTCACACATAAGCTCCCCCTGCGCGACCGGCGCAACCGGGTGATCGGGGTAATGGGGACGGTGCAGAGTTACGAGAGCCGGCGCCAAGTGCTTCAGCCCTACCTCCAACTCGACCGCGCCGTGGCTTATCTCCGGGACAACTTCCGATCCGGCGTCACGGTCAAGGAACTCTCCCAGGTGGTGCACCTTTCCCCGCGCCAACTACACCGCAAATTTGTGGAAACCTTCGGGATCAGCACCCAGGCGTTCATCGTCAAACTGCGGATTCAAGCCGCCTGCGAAGCTCTCCAGCGCGAGGACTCACAAATACAGGAAGTGGCCCGAACTCTGGGATTTTGCGATCAAAGCGCGTTCACGCAGCTTTTTCAGAAACACGTTGGGCTGACTCCGCTCCGATACCAAAAGCGGTTCCGCTTCAGGCGAAAATAACCCCGAAAACGGCGTGTTCAGCGCTTGTTTTGGTCGGGGTCCGGCGGCTGGATCAAGATCCGCTGGGTCATGTCCGAACGCATCGGCGGCGCGGCGGATTTGTTGCCATGCAGCGCGAGGAAATCATCGAGCAGTTTGATCGCCTGGGGTGGCGTGAGGATGTCCTCGTAATCCAACAGCTCCAGCCGTTCCCGGTGATTCCGGAAATCCAGGCGCACCTTTCCGCTGGTCATGAGTTGCACCGCCACGCCTTTGACGTAGGCGCTGGAAAACCCAACCCGCAACCCGAACCCGTCGAGCACCTCCGCCAGAGTGGACTGCATTTCCGTGGTCCCAGTGCTCCAACGACTCGCTTCGTTCACCGTCGTGGTGACTTGCACGGCAATTTTATCGGCCGCTTTGGGATACGTTTCGCTCATGGACAGGCAAGAAAGGGAGGGCAAAAGGGGGCCCGCGATCCTCTTGATCCTCGCAGATAAACCCGATTTAGGAGCTTCCTACCACTGGCTTCTGGACGCAGCAAGAATTCCTAGAGCCGCCGAACGTCCTTTTTCCCCGCCTCCGGCATCGCCCCGCTTCGCTCGCAGGGTTCTCCGGCCCGATCCCGGGCCTTCATCGAGGGCCTCCAGCCTGCCTTCCCAAGCCGTGCTCTTGTAGCCGCGCAAGGGGTTCCCGCTCTTGTGCCCGTCGGGACAGCGACCAGGGCCGGCCGTTGCCGCTGTTTGAGGAGCCTCTGAGAGCAAGCGCATTTGCCGACAGGTTGCGCCCGCTGTTAATACTCCCACCCGCGCGCCCCATTTCCTGCTCATGTTGCCCTCTGAAAACATTCGATTTCTTCCCTACCAGGGCCGGAAATTCGTGCTCGCGACGAAGCACGGCAAAGAGCGCGCCATTGCCAGGCCCATGCGCTGCGCGTCGGGTCTGGAACTCGTGCTGCCAGCGGATCTGGATACCGACGCGTTGGGAACATTCACCGGAGAAGTCACCCGGGAGGGGAAGCCGCTCGATGTTTGCCTCAAAAAAGCCCGGCTCGGCATGGCGGCGACCGGGCTCCCCCTGGGGCTGGCCAACGAGGGCAGCTTCGGGCCGCATCCGTTCATCCCCTTCGTGCCCTCGACTCTGGAGATCATGGCGTTTGTCGATGACGAGCGCGGGTTCGCCATCCACGAGGTGTTGTTCTCGGAGAAGACAAACTACGCGCAGCGCGAAGTCTGCGCACTCGGAGAACTTGGAGACTGGCTCCAGACGGTGCTGTTCCCGTCGCACGGGCTGATCGTGCGCCCGAAATCCGAGCAGCCCAAGATCGCCGTTGAGAAAGGCATCGTGACTCTGGAGCGCCTGCGAGCCGCCATCGAGCGGGCCACTTCTTACTCGGAGGAGGCGACTGCGCTGGTGGAGACGGATATGCGGGCGCATTTCAACCCCACTCGGATGACTCTCATTCGTCGGCTGTCTTTCAAACTGGCGCGGCGGCTGTCGACTCCGTGTCCGGCTTGCGCTGCGCCCGGCTGGGGGATGACGGGCCAATCCACGGGGCTGCCATGCGAGGAGTGCGAGACTCCGACGGAGATGATCCTCACGGAAATTTTCACCTGCACCGCTTGCGCTCATCGCGAAACACGCCCCCGGCTCGATGGCCTGCAAAAGGCACCGGCGCATCGCTGTGGCTACTGCAATCCTTGAGCGGGCAGCGCCGGGTTCCCTTAGCATGAAGACGAATACCCGAGTGGTGGTAACCGGCATGGGGGCAGTGACGCCGCTGGGTCTCGCGGTGGCGTCGTTTTGGGATGGGTTGACTGAAGGGCGTTGCGGGATCCGGCGGATCGCGGCCTTTGATCCCTCGGAACTCAGATCGCAGATTGCGGGCGAGGTGAAAGATTTCGATCCTCTCGCCGGCTTCAATCATCCCAGGGACGCGCGTCATGCCGACCGTTACAGCCAGTTCGCGGTCGCGGCAGCACGGGAAGCCTTTCTCCAGTCAGGGCTCGGCGAGAGCGGCTTCAACGCGCAGCGGGTGGGAGTGGTGATTGGTTCCTCAAACGGCGGCATCACGACTCTCACCGCCCAGTGCCGCGTGCTAGCCGAAGCTGGAGCCAAACGGCTGTCGCCGTTTGCAATTCCCATGCTGCGCAACAACATGGCCGCCGCCCTTGTAGCGCGGGAGTGGGGGTTGCAAGGACCCAGCTTGACCGTGGGCGCCGCCTGCGCCACCGCCAGTCAATCCCTCGGCGAAGCATGTCGGCTCATCCGCTCAGGCGAAGCCGACGCGGTGCTGGCCGGCGGCAGCGAGGCTCCCATCTGCGAGGTGATCGTGGGCGGCTTTTGCGCGATGCGCGCCGTGAGCACGCGCAACGATGTGCCGGGCGAGGCGTCCCGCCCTTTTGACCGCGACCGGGACGGGTTTGTGATCGCGGAAGGCGCGGGCGTCCTGCTCCTGGAGGAGGAATCCCATGCCCGCCGACGCGGAGCCACGATTCTGGCCGAACTGGCCGGACACGGGGTCACAACGGACGCACACCACATCACGCAACCCCGGCCGGATGGAGCCGCTGCGCTGCGGGCGATGAACGCCGCTCTCGGACAGGCGCGTTGTTTGCCGGAGAACCTTTCCTGCATCCTGGCCCACGCCACCGGGACTCGATCCGGGGATCATGCGGAGGCGAACTCCTTGGCCGGCCTGCTGCAGCGGCAACGGGTACCGATCACTGCGGTGAAATCCATGACGGGTCACCTGTGCGGCGCGTCGGGAGCCATCGAGGTGATCGCCGCGATCAAATCCATTGAGCACGGATTGATTCCAGCCACACTCAATCTCTTGCGGCCCGACCCGGAGATCCCTCTCGATTACGTTGCGCAGCAACCCCGCGAAGCCCGCATCGACGTCGTCCTATGCAACGCATTTGGATTTGGCGGCGCGAACTCCTCCCTTGTCCTGCGGCGTTACTGAGGGGCCGCATCGCGTGGCGCTCAGGGGCGCGTGTCGTTGGCCGCAAGGATCTGAGCCGCCGCATACCCGGCGCCGAAACCGTTGTCTATATTCACCACGGTGAGCCCGCTCGCACAGGAGTTGAGCATGCCGAGTAGCGCTGTCACCCCTCCAAAATGCGAGCCGTAACCGATACTCGTCGGCACGCCGATCAGAGGCGTGGAAATCAAACCGCCGACGACGGACGGCAGGGCCGCCTCCATGCCCGCCACCACAATCACGACATTTGCCGACTGCAAATCTGGCAGCCGCCGGAACAGACGATGCAGGCCCGCGACACCCACGTCGTAAATGCGGCGCACTTCGTTGCCCATGAATTCCGCCGTGACGGCAGCTTCTTCGGCGACGGGAAAATCGCTCGTCCCCGCCGCGACGACGGCGATCACCCCGGAACGTTTGGCGAGGGGCTTGCGTTCCCATGTGAGGCAGCGAGCGGCCTCGTGGTGGCGCGCTTTTGGGAAAGGTTTCCGTAACGCACGCACATGCGCAGGAGTGACCCGGGTGATCAGGACCCGGGAATCCGCGCGAAAAATCTTTTCGGCGATGGCCGCCAATTGCTGCGGCGTCTTTCCCTCGCCGAAGATGACTTCAGGGAACCCTTTGCGCAGCGTGCGATGGGTATCAACGGTGGCAAAACCGAGTTCTGCCACCGGTGCGGCTTGGAAGGCGTGCAGCGCGGCGTCGACGGTTACCTTGCCGGCTTTGAGTTTCTCGAGGATTGAAATGGCTTCAGTGGGAGTCACGCCGCGAAGCTATTCGAAGAGCGTAGTCTGCCAAGATTCACTTTGCGCTGTGTGAGATCCAAAGCTTGGAGAAAGGAACAAAAGAGACAGACTTGCGCGGGAGCAGGCGGTGCTCAGCCGGGTGAAACCCGCGTTGATCCAGCGGGCTGGCTGCGGCAAAAGAGGCCATTCTTCATCCGTCACGGCAGGTTGATCCATGCGGAGAAATGGAACGGGCTGGGGCTTGGAAAGGGAGTCAACCGGTCGGCCCTGATGAGGCGTCCCCCTGGGCTGCCATGGAGCAGGCCTTTGGCCTTCAAATTTGATTCCGTGCCGGGCGCATCAGATCTCTTTTTCGAGTCGTTCTCCCAACCACTGCTTCATCATGCTCTGGTAGTTGAGATACCGCGACCGGGCGATCCGTTTGATCCGGGCCAACATCCGCGGATCAAAACGCAGGGTGATCGTGGTGGACTCCCGGTTGTCGCTCTTGAGGATCGCCGAGCTCATGAGCCGCTGATCCAGCCGGGATTCTGACCAGAAGGCGGCTTCGGATTCTTCGGACTCAAATTGCGGGATCTCCGACCAATGCGAGATGACTTTCATAGCTAGCTGAGCAGCGAGTTTTTCCGGTTATAAAAGGCGGTCTCTTCCGGGGTCATGTCCCGGGCGAGGATCACCCGGTAGCGTTTGCCGTCGGTCCAAAAAACACTGAAAATGCCGCGTTCATCCACGCTTTTGCCCAAGTTGAAATAACGCGCCTGCGCGGCGTTCTCCCCGGACTCGGGCAGCAACCGGAGGCTGAAGGGATCTTCGAAGGATTCCTCGATTTCCTTCGGGGCGATCTTGTGGAGATCAAAAGAAGCTTCCAACCAGTCAAATTCCATGGGGGGCGGGCGGTTGAATTAGTTCGATTTCGTAGCCTTCGGGAGCGTCGATAAAAGCGATCACGCTGCCGGTCCCTGTCGGGGTGGGGCCGTCGGAGAGCGGGTATCCTTTGCTGGCGGCATGGCGGCTAAACGCCTCCAAATCTTCCACTTCGAACGCCAGATGGGTGAGATCGGGGCCGACCTGAACCGGGCCGCTCGCATCGAACTGGCACAATTCGATGAGCTCCTCGCTCCGCGCCGCCTTGAAAAACACCAGCTGCGACCCCCGGGGGGAGGTGTGCCGACGCACTTCCTCAAGCCCGAGCACCTCTTTGTAGAAGAAAACGCTCCTCTCAAGATCGGCCACGCGATACCGGGTGTGGAGGAGTCGGGTTAGCATATGGCAAATTTTTCGGTTCTCGATTTCAATTTTCGGTGTCTGATAGATCCGCTGCGGCCGCGCTCCGGACAGTGTCTAAGGCAGCGCACCGAAATTCCAAATTCCAAATTCTTAATTTCCCATGATCGTCCTCGGTATCGATAGCGGCACCCAGAGCACCAAGACCATCGCCTTGGAGGTGGAATCCGGCCGGATCCTCGCCTCGGCTTCTGCAGCCTACGGACTCCTGGAGGGTCTGCCTGCCGGGCATCTCGAACAAGATCCCCAGGTCTGGATCGACGCGGTGGACTCGACCGTGCGCGATTGTTTGGCGCAGCTCGGGGACCGCAAAGCGGACGTCAAAGCCATCGGGGTGAGCGGTCAGCAACACGGTTTTGTGCCCTTGGATAAAAAGAACAAGGTCATCCGGCCCGCGAAACTCTGGTGCGACACCTCCACTCTCGACCAATGCAAGGCGTTTGAAACCGAGTTTGGCGGCCCCGAGGAACTCATTAAACTCGCCGGCAACCCCATTCTGACCGGATACACCGCCCCGAAGATCCTCTGGCTCAAACAGAACGAGCCCAAAAACTACCGGGCCCTCGACTGCGTGTTGTTGCCGCACGACTACATCAACTTCTACCTCACCGGGGAACGCGCCATGGAATACGGGGACGCCTCTGGCACGGGCCTCATGGATGTGCGCAAGAAAACTTGGTGCGCTCCGCTCATTGAATTCATCGACCCGGATTTGCAGGGTGCCCTGCCGCCGCTGGCCAGTTCCCGGCGCGCGCTCGCGTTGCTTCGGGAAAACCTCCGGGAAGCCTGGGGCTTGGAAAAAAGCCCCGTGGTGAGCGCCGGCGGGGGCGACAACATGATGGGCGCCATCGGCACGGGCAACGTCCAAGCCGGGGTGGTGACCGTCAGCCTGGGCACCTCCGGCACGGTTTACGCCTTCGCCGCCGAACCCGTGGTGGATCCCTCCGGCGAAGTCGCCGCTTTCTGCGACAGCACGGACCGCTGGCTGCCGCTGGTCTGCACGATGAACGTCACGGTTGCCACCGAACAGGTCCGCAAAATGTTCGGCTGGAACCATGACCAGCTCGAGTCCCATGTCGCCTCCGTGCCCGCCGGCGCCAGCGGCCTGCTTTTCCTGCCCTATCTCAACGGCGAACGCACCCCCAACCTCCCCCTCGGCAGCGGGGTGTTGCACGGGTTGAACCCCGAAAACATGCATCCCTCCCATCTCGCAAGGGCCGTGATGGAGGGCGTCACCCAGGGCTTGGCCTACGGACTGGGCCGGTTCAAGGAACTGGGAATTGAGCCCGCTGAAATCCGGCTCACGGGCGGCGGCAGCAAAAGCGGCGCGTGGCGCCAGATCTGTGCCGACGTATTCGGGGTCCCCACCGTGGCGCTGGAATCGGCCGAAGGCGCCGCGCTCGGAGCCGCGATTCAGGGCGCTTACGCATCGCTGGCCGCCCATGGCCAGCCCGTGACCTTCCGCGAACTCTGCGCCCGCATTGTTCAACTCGACGAACCCACCCGGGCCACCCCCAACGAAACGCATCGCGAAATTTACAGCCAACAACTCTCGCGCCAGACCGATCTGACCCGGCGCATGCACGCCGCGGGTTACCTCTAACCTGCCCGGCTTGAAAAGCGCGCGCCCCCGGACTTCATTCGCCCCCTGAATCTCCTCCTATGAAAAACCGTTTTTTGGCTCTGTTCGCCGCCGCGGTGCTGGTGCTCTGCGCGGGAGTCCTTTGGTTCCTTCAAAGACCGGCCACGATCGCGCCAGCGCCTGTCCCGGAACCCAAACCCCTCACGGTGAATGCCCCGGTCAATCCGCCGGCCCCCGTCGCGGTGAACAAACCCGTTGAACCCGAGCCGCCCAAGCCCTCCAAACCCCAGCCCGAGCAGATCCTGGCACCTTGGGAACAGAAAATCGAACAGGCGCTGCGAGCCGACATCGGGGAAACCGAGACCGCCCAACTCCTCATCAACCTGCTGCCCACCATCCCCGGAGAAGGCCAGGTGGAAGCGGCCCAGCACATTTCCAACCTGCTTCTGGACAAGGATTACAGCCGGGTCCTGCCCCTGGTGAAAAACCCCAAGATCTCCCGGGAAGTGCTCGATGTGTTTGTCAGCGACCTGCTCAACCGGACCGACTCCGTCAAATTGACCACCCTGCTCGAGATTGCCAAACAACCCAATCACCCCCACCAGGCGGAGGCCATCAGCGACCTCCAGATCTTCCTCGACGAGGATCACGGCAATGATTGGAACAAATGGGACGCGTCGTTGAAAGCCTACCTCAAAAAGCAGGCCCAGGAGGAAGCCACTGCTCCCGAGGCGGAACCCCGGATCGGTCAACCCAAGCCGGCCAATTTCGCCCGATGAAACTGGTGATCGCGGCCACGGGCGCCAGCGGTGCCCTCTATTTCCAGCGGCTCCTGGCCAAGATCGATCCCCGCGAGCACGAAGTGCATGTCGTGCTCAGCGCATACGCCAAGCAGGTCATTCAGGAGGAACTCGACTCGTTCACCCTGCCGGAGGGCGTCCATCTGCACTCGGACAAAACCATGAACGTCCCGTTTGTGAGCGGGTCCGCCCGGTTTGACGCCATGGTGGTGGTGCCCTGTTCCATGGGCACCCTTGGCCGGATCGCCGCGGGCACGTCCGATTCCACCCTGCTGCGGGCCGCCGACGTCTTTCTCAAGGAACGCCGCAAACTCGTCCTCGTTCCGAGGGAAACCCCTTGGAACCTCATCCACGCCCGCAACGTGGTCACCCTCAGCGAGGCGGGCGCCGTCATCCTCCCGGCTTCCCCCTCGTTCTACAGCCGGCCCCAGACCCTCGAAGAACTCGCCGACACCGTCGTCTCCCGAATCCTTGACCAACTCGGCCTGCCCGATCCCGGCGCATATCGCTGGGCTGAATCCCCATGAGCCGCTCCGGCCCGTCCGCTTCGCGGATCGCTGCCGTGGCGGTGTTCCTGATGCGGGTCTGGTTCCGCACCCTGCGCTTCCGGTTTACGGATCACGCAGGGGTGATGCGCCAGCCGCCAGAAACTCCACTGCTGTGGACGTTCTGGCACAACCGGCTTTTTGTGATGGCCTACATGTTCGAGCGCTATTTCCCGGGCCGCCCGGGCGCCGCACTAGCCAGCGCCAGCAAAGACGGTGAAATCATCGCCCAAATCATGGAGCGTTTCTCCATCCGGCCCATCCGCGGTTCCAGTTCGCGCCGGGGTGCGGCGGCTTTGGTGGAGATGAAACGGGCCATCGAAAAAGGCCTGATCATGGCCATCACCCCGGACGGCCCGCGTGGCCCGCGCTACCACGTCAACCCGGGCGTGATCAAACTCGCGCAGATCACCCAGGGCCAAATCCTGCCCATCCACGTCACCTACCGCCGTTTCTGGCGGCTCCGCAGCTGGGACGGGTTCCTACTTCCCAAACCGTTTTCCACCATCGACATCGTGTTTGATCGGCTGCATCCGGTGCAAACCACGGCAACGCCGGAGGACTTCGAGCGGGAACGTCGGGCATTCGAGACGCGGCTGCGTCCGGAGGGTTGGGAGGCGGAGCTCGCGCAAACCGGGGAAGCCCCGGTGGAAGCCCAGCCGGTCTGACGGGGTCCGGCGGTTGAAACCCCTGCCGCCCACGGCGCCTGAGGCATTGAGAGGGGTGAGTCCGGCCGACATTTTGCGAATTCGCTCTTGTCAACGCCCCGGAGCGCACGCACGATTTGGGACGCATTTCGCGGGTATAGCTTAGTGGTAAAGCTCCAACCTTCCAAGCTGGCTATGCGGGTTCGATTCCCGCTACCCGCTCTCCCCTTGATTCTGAGGCACTTACGCAAGGGGAGAGCCTCAAATCGGGCAAAGTGCAAACAAAAGTGCAAACAAGTCCCCCTAAATCCGCCCTTGTTCGGGGTCGGTTTTTGAGGGGCTCAGGGGGCAATCTCCCGCCCCCCGGTTCGCGCGCGTTTTCGTCAGCATCCGGCCTCCCATTGGCCCTGCCACTTGGCGTGCAAAAGAGTGCTGTTGTCGCAGCACGGGCGGCACGCCGCCCCCCGGGCGGCCACCAAATCCCTATCGAAAGCCCGGCAATCTCAATTTCTAGGGGCCTTCCTGCCTCCGCAATGCGGCTTCCCGTTCCGGCTCTCAACCCTATCAGCCCCCTCACTCCCCGACGCTCATCTACCTTCCGGCCGTTTCCGGTGCACCGGGTGCAAAAGGTCAAGACACACCGGCCCGGATGGCATCCACGCACACTTGATTGAGGCTTTTGTGTTCCCGAAAGGCTCGAATCGAAAGGGCCTTGTGCAGCGATTCACCGGGCCGGAACATAAATTTCCCGCTGAATTTCTGGGCAGCGAGGGGAGCGGGTGCGGTGCGCCCGTCGGCGGCCATATCCTCCAGGACTTCCTCCACCATGGAGCAAAGCTCCTTGTAAACCTTCGCCTCATCCGCGCCGTGACAGCCCCCGGAAAAAAGCTCGGGGCACTGCCCGACAAAACATCCGTCTTCTTCGCTCCACTCCACCACCTTGATGTATCGGCTCGCCTGCTTTTGAAGTTCTTTGTTCATCGCTTCTCTTGGGTTTTTTCAATTTCGATCTTCACGCCCTTCTCTTGGTAAGGCTTGGCGTCGTCGCCCGCATTGCCAGAGATGAGCACGTAGGCCCCTGAATCGTGCTTCCATTTGCGGTGACTGCCCTTCCCGGGCGTGCAAACAAACCCGGCTTTTTTCAGGGCTTGCTCCAATTCTCGGACCTTCTTCGGCACGGCTTTACTGATACCATGGCACCACGGAAAAGCAAGGCAGGGCGGCTTCTTTTTCACCCCGAGTCAGGGGTGAGATAGTGCGCCTCCGTTGTGGCGCTCGGCGTGTGCCCGAGGGGACCAATAGGGGACAGAGCTTCTGTTGAAATGCCCCATGAAGGAGCCGAAGCCCGAAGCTAGGGAGGCTCGCTTTTCCGAGCCAAAGATTTGGGGGGACCAGAGTAAGCCCCTCTGAGGAGCACGCTGGGACTGAGAAATGGGACCTAGGAGGGTTGGAAGCCTCGCCTGGGATCCATATTTTGTGTGTCCCTTGCGGCACCCGCGGGCGCTGGACCCCGGCCGGGTGCGCCTCGCGTTGGCGCTTTGGTGGCGGGATACCACCGCCGCAGCCTTGGGGGCCGGCGCCGGGGGAGCAACCGTGCCGATCCTGGAGGCCCCGGGCATCAACCAGATCGACCATCAGCAACTCCGGCCCGGGGACCTCGCGGTGACCCGCACCGGCACGCACATTCTGGCGTACCTGGGCGAGCAGACTTGGATTGAGGCCGATCCGGGGGAGGGCCGAGTGCTCACCCTGGTTGTGCCCGAAAAAGACAACATCTGGTTCAGAGCCCCCGTGCGGGTGATGCGCTGGGCCGTGTTAACGCGTTGAATCGTGGAGTGCGCCCCCCCAGCCCCCCCCAGCCGCCCCCAGCCGCCCCCAGCCGCCCCGAAGAAGGCGGTGGAATGGCGGCCGGCCTCTTAGCCCGAAGGGCTTACGGCCTCCAGCCCAGGGTCGGCCGAATGGAATGAGGCCTACCCTGGGAATGGGTGGAGGAACCATTGAACCGCGAAGCGGTTCCGGCCGGGACGAATGGGAGAACGACGGATGGGCCGCAACCCCGTTGGGGTTGAAACGTGTGGTGGGATGGGGTCCCAGGGTAGCGGTCTGTCGACCGCAACCCTGGGCTGGAGGACGGGAACGCC
>JBEIUI010000179.1:0-3491 GCA_040374425.1 Verrucomicrobiia bacterium
AGGAGTTCCGTCGCGCGGTTGAGCCGGAGCCGGAGAAGAAACTGATAGGGGGTGGTGTGCGCGAAACGCCGGAAAAGACGGCAGAGATACGCCATCTCCACATGACAGGCGGCGGCCACCGCCTCCACCGTTTTGACCTCAATATAGTGTTTCTCCATCCATTGCTTGGCGCGCCGGTAAGTCGCAAGGGCGCGCGGCGCACTCGCGCCCCCCGCCACGGCGCGTTCCGTGATTTTCGTCAGGAGCACCGGCAGCAACTCCGCGCATAACCGCGCTCCATACCGGCTCTGGCTTGCGCCCTCCCGCTGGAGGAGCTCGAAAATCTCCACCACCTCCGGAGGCGACGACACCTGCACCGCCCGCCAGCCCCCCAGCGCGCTCTCCCCCAGCAGACGCTCCGCGTCGCCGCCGGCGAAATCGATGTAGTACTTGAGCATGGGCCGCTTGGGCTCGTTGCGGATGACATGCGCGGCCCCGGGGCCGTAGGCGAACGCCATCCCCGGCCGCAGGGCGTAACGGTGGCCCGCCAGCTCCAGGGCGCCTTCGCCTTCGGCCACAAATTCCACGGCCAAAAACGGGAATGTGCTCCGTTGCACCCGGTAATCCGGACGCATCCGCTCGCAGCCCCCGCACACAACTACCACCCCGGGGCCGGGCTTCGGAGAGAGATCCAAATAATAACGCCGCGCCTCGCTGACCTGGGTGGAAACAAAGCTGGGCCGTTTTTCTGGAAAATCGTCGGGGGATGACACGCTAGGAAAGGTCAAGAATCGACATGCAAGAGTCAATCCCTGCCATTCCCGCAGCCCCTCTTCCGCACTACCGTCTCCCCAAGCAAATCCTCCCGCCCCGCCCTCTATGTTGACCCTCGAAAAATTCTCCCTCGGCGTCGGTGACCGTTTCGCGCACCAAGCCAAAGCCCAACTGAGGGCCTGCCAGTTGCTCGCGGAAAAAGGCGTCGATGTCGCGCCCGTCTGGAACAAGTCCCACCGGGAACACTCCTTTATTGGATCCGAGCCGGGCTCGGTTCTGGCAGCGGCCCAACAGGCCGTGGAAACCTTGAACTGGAAGAAGGGCTGGCATGTCGATGCCGACCATATCCGGCTGGAGACGGTGAACCGGTTTATTCCAGCATCGGACTTCTTCACATTGGACGTCGCGGACTCCATCGGCAAACCCGCCAGCCCGGATTCGGTGGAGAATTTTCTGACCAGCCACCCGGAGCTCGTCGGGGCCCTGGAGATTCCGCAGATCCAAAACCCGTTCCACACCACCCGCGAACAGATCCGGAAAATCGTGGAGAAGTTCCTGCTCGCCGTCCAAGACGCGGGGATACTCTACCGGCACATCGAGGAGAAGAAAGGGGCCGGAAACCTGATCGCGGAAATCTCGATGGATGAAACCGATACGCCCCAGACGCCGCCCGAGCTGCTGGTGATCCTCGCGGCAATCGCCGACGAGGGGATTCCCGTCCAAACCATCGCCCCCAAGTTCACGGGCCGCTTCAACAAAGGCGTGGATTACGTGGGTGACCTCGTCCAATTCGAGAAAGAGTTTCACGAGGACCTCGCGGTCATCGCCTTCGCGGTCGCCCGATACGGGTTACCCGCTAATCTCAAACTCAGCGTCCACTCCGGCAGCGACAAGTTCTCGCTTTACCCGATCATTCGCCGGACCCTGCCCAAATTCGGCGCGGGCCTGCACATCAAAACCGCGGGGACGACTTGGCTTGAGGAGCTCATCGGGCTGGCGGAAGCCGGCGGCCCCGCGTTCGCGTTGGCCAAGGAGATTTACGCCGAGGCCATGGAACACGTCGAAGAGCTCACCGCGCCGTATGCGAGTGTGATCGACATCGATCGCTCCAAACTGCCCAGCGGCGCGGAGGTCGCGGCTTGGAGCAGCGCGCAGTTCACGGGCGCCCTCCGGCACGATCAAAGCCATCCCCTCTTCAACCCGAGCCTCCGCCAGCTGCTTCATGTGGCCTTCAAATTGGCGGCAAAGAAAGGGGCCCGCTACCTCGACCTGCTCAAAGCCAACGAGGAGATCGTCGGCCGCAACGTGACCGCCAACCTCTACGAGCGGCATCTCGTCCCGCTTTTTCTGGAGCCCGCCCAAGCATCCCAACCCGCCGCAGTTTGTTGATCATGCGCACCGCGGAGTAACCCCGCCCTCTCCCATGAAAAAACGTCTTTTAGGAAAAACAGGTCTCGAACTGCCCAGCCTCTCCTTTGGCGCATCCTCCCTGGGCCAGGAGTTCCGCAAGGTCAACCTTGAGGAAGCCCTGCGCAGCGTGCACGTGGCACTGGATTGCGGCCTCAACTTCATCGACACCTCCCCCTTCTACGGACGCGGGATGAGCGAGGTGCTGCTCGGTCAGGCCCTGCGCGGGGTTGCGCGGGACAGCTACACGCTGTGCACCAAGCTGGGCCGATACGACCTCGCGCACTTTGATTTCTCCGCCAAACGCGTGGCCGAAAGCGTGGATGTCAGCCTCCACCGGCTCGGCACGGATCACCTCGACGTGGTCCTCTGCCACGACATCGAGTTCGTCCCCATGCAGCAAATCGTCGATGAAACCCTCCCGGCGCTCCGGAAAATCCAGCAGTCGGGAAAGGTGCGGTTTATCGGGATCTCCGGTTACCCGATGAAGGCGTTCCAGTTCGTGCTCGCCCAAGCCGAGCTCGACTGCGTGCTCAGCTACAACCAGTACACCCTGCAAAACACGCGGTTCGCCGACGAACTCGTGCCGGAGCTCAAGTCCCGCGGCGTGGGGGTGATGAACGCCGGCCCGTTCTCGGCCCGGCTGCTCACCAACGCGCCCCTGCCCGACTGGCTCAAGGAACCCGAGGAAGTCAAAGCCGCCGCGCGCAAGGCCGCCGCGTACTGCCAAAGCCGCGGAGTGGATATCGCGCAGCTCGCCCTCCAGTTCTCCATCGCCCACCCCGACATCACCACCACCGTGGCCGGCAGCGCCAACCCGGAAAACATCCGCAAATGGAGCCAGTGGGCCGCCGCCCCCATCGACGAGACGCTCCTGCGGGAGGTCCAAGACATCTTCGTGCCGGTCAAAAATCTCGGGCACACCGAGGGTCTCCCGGAAAACAACTAGCCCCCCGCACATGAGAGCGATCCAACTCGAAAAACCGCTGGCGTTCCGCGCCATTGACATCCCGCAGCCTAAACCGCCCGGCCCAGGAGAGGCGCTGGTCCGCATCCACCGCGTCGGCATCTGCGGCACCGACTACGGCGGCTACCTCGGCAAGATGCCCTTTTATTCGTATCCCCGGATCCCGGGCCACGAGCTGGGGGTGGAAGTGCTGGCGACGGGACCGGAGGTGGAGAACGTGAAGGTGGGAGACCGCTGTTCGGTGGAGCCCTACATCAACTGCCAACAGTGTTCGCCCTGTCGGCGCGGCCACACCAACTGCTGCGAGAACCACAAGACGCTGGGAGTGATGAGCGACGGCGGGATGTGCGAGACCATGCTCCTG
>JBEIUI010000009.1:0-48663 GCA_040374425.1 Verrucomicrobiia bacterium
CCCGTGCAGAGGCGAGGCTAGCCGTGATTGATTTCATCGAGTGCTTCTACAACCCGCACCGACGCCACAGCTCCATCGGCGGCGTCTCCCCAGTTGCTTCCCTCAACAACTAAACCAAAAACACCCCGCCCTCTCCGTCCAAAAAAGCGGAGCAAGCCCACTTGAAGCACTTCCTGACGACTCTTTTGACTCATTTTTTTGGGCACCTCCCCACGGTGTCCTTTTCATTGAGGCAACGTATCCTTTCGCTCCCCTTTCAAGACACCAGCTTGGTGTCTTTTCATTTGAGTCAATTCGCGAGGTCACCGCCCAGAAAAAGAGGCGTGCGCTCATTTTGCCTTGGGAAAAGGATTGCGGGCGCGGCTTGGCCGCATGCGGGGAGGGGATGTGGATGCTCACGGGGACTCTGTGGCTGAAGCGTTGGTGGCCGGGAGGGGAGGCTTGTGCTCGGGGCGGGCGGGGGGCCTCAATCGCGCGCACATGTTCTGCACGCTCGCGCTTCGGCTTCAATAAGTGCGTGTGAGTGCATTTAAAAACCTGCCCTGGCAGCGTTTAAACCTGCTAGTAACGATGCGTCATGGCTTCAGAACCCAAACACCGGATTGTTTCAAGGCAGCTGCATGCGGAAATTTCTGCGGGGAAGTATGGAGCCGGGGGGAGGATTCCCAGTGAGGCGCAACTGGTCGAGCGGTTTGCGGTTTCCCGGCCGACGGTGGACCGAGCGCTCAGGGATCTACAGTCCGAGGGGTTGATTGACCGGCGGGCGGGATCGGGCAGTTATGTGCGCCAGATCCGGGCGGGAAGCGGGAGCACCCGGCACCTGGGATTGTTGATCCCCGGGCTGGGGAGCACTGAGATTTTCGAGCTGATTTGCGGTGAACTCGCCAGCCTCGCCCGGGTGCATGAATACAGCCTTCTTTTGGGCGGCCCAGCGAGGGGCCAATCCGAGCGCGATGCCCACCTAGATCAGTCCAACGAATTGTGTGAGCAGTTTCTCACCCAAAAAGTGAGCGGTGTGTTTTTTGCCCCTTTTGAACTTCGACGCGAGAAGGAGGGCGCGAGCCAGCGCCTTGCGGAAAAGCTGCGCCAGGCTGGAATCGCGGTCGTTTTGTTGGACCGTGATCTGGTGTCGTTTCCCCGGAGAAGCGATTTTGACCTGGTGAGTGTGGACAACTTTGCGGGGGGCTATTTGCAGGCGGAGCATTTGCTGAAGCTGGGGTGTAAACGCATCGCGTTTGTGGCAAAGCCTTTTTCAGCGCCAACGGTAGATGCCCGCATTGCCGGGGTGCGTGAGGCGCTGGCGCGTTACCGTCTGGATCCTCCTCCGAATTGGGTCCAGTTGGGCGATCCCGGCGACGTCAAGTTCATGAGAAACCTCACCGCAGGCAGGCCCTGGGATGCGATTCTGTGTGCCAACGACCACACTGCTGCAGTTCTGTTGAGATCCCTGGAGCAGCAGAGGGTCCACGTGCCGCGTGACATCAAGGTGGTGGGATTCGATGATGTGAAGTACGCAACGCTCCTCGGCGTCTCGCTGACAACAATACACCAACCCTGCCGGGACATTGCCCTCACCGCTTTTCGCGCAATGTTGGATCGGATTGCGGACCCGATTTTACCTGCCCGCAGTTTCTTTCTGACACCGAGTCTGGTCATACGCGAATCCTGCGGTGCGTATCTCCCTCGGAGTTGAAAATGGCCGTGAGGTTACAGGTCTTGTCTGGGGCGGGAGTTCCTGCGGGAGAAAGCGGAGGAGGGAGGTGGTCCGAATGGGAGGGTCTCAAAGACTGATCTGGTGCGGGTTGAGGACAGCTCGATTAGGGGGGCTCACTTTGGCTTGGTGTTCCATCCAGGATCGGGGGGGTGGAGGAAACGGCGCATCCCTGATTTCATCAACCTTTTGGGGATTGGATGACGCTGTTCGCTGAACCGGGACAAGCTCACTCGGCCTTGAGCGAGCGGTTTTCTTTTTGGAGGGACTCGGCTCAAGCCCTGGTCAAACCCCACGATCTCGCCGACTGAAATCTCAGGTGAGTCCGCTGAACATGGGCTAGACCCGAGCACTTGGACCAAGCAGACCCGAAAAGCGGAAGAAGCTGCCTCACCAGGACTCGAACCTAGACAAAGTGATTCAGAGTCACTTGTGCTACCATTACACTATGAGGCAAAGAGGGTCGCGAAATTTACGGCGCGAGCCGCTAATGTAAATGATTTTTTAAGGCCTTTTAAGGCCTTTTGGGGCATGCCTCGCTGAGGGATCGGCACAGGGTTGGGTGGCTCTTGATTCCAGGCGGCTATCCCGCCTCCATTCACGAACACAACAACGCGCCGGGTTTGCTGCAAAGGAAGGAAAGGGAAGTTGTTATCCGTTTTGTTCAGCGAAAGCTTTGGTTTTTTCCGGCCTTTTCCGGCCTTTTCCTGTGCCAGAACCCCCGGGCGGGAAAAAGCTTCAGAGCGTCCCAGGGATTGAGCAGGAAGGCATTTCCGGGGCTGTGGGATGACGCATTGAGCGAGACAGGTGTGAATGGCGATGTTTGGGCAGGAATGGGTGATGGCTCCGCAGGTTTTAGGGGTGATTCTTCACACGCCTGCGGGGGTTACGGCGGCTTCCTCCGATGCCGTCACTCGCCGCGGGGTTCACCGTTGGTGGGATTGTCGCTCGGGCTGATTGCTGCCCAGTCCCTGGCTGCGAGGAGCAGTGTCGCGCAGAGACCGAAGCCGAGCGCGCTGCCGATCAGCGCGGAGCGCATCCCGGTCCAGTCGGCGAGGCGCGATGTGATGAGGCCTGCAAACGGAAGCACACCAAAGAAGCTCAAACCTGCCAGGGCCGAGACACGGCCGCGGAGGTAATCCGGGGAGCGTTCCTGAACGATTGTGTTGGCGAGGCCGAACAGAGTGGAGGTTCCCAAAGTCATCATCACCATCGCGGGGAGAGCGAGCTTGAGGCCGCTCGCGCTGCCTAGGCAGACCATGGCCAGAGTCACCAGTCCCGCAGAGAGGCGCAGGTAGAAGCCGCGTTGCGCCGGGGTAATGGCCATGAGCCGCATGGACCCCAGGAACGCTCCCGCGCCGGAGGCGCCCATGAGCAAGCCGTGCTGGGCCGCGTTGATTCCGAGCACGTGCCGGGAGTAGAGGGGCATCAGGATCATAAAAAACGGAGACACAAAGAGGGTCGCCAGCGCAAGGAGCGTCAGCATGGTGCGGGTCGGGCGATCCTTTGCCACGTAGCGGATTCCCTCTTTCATGCCGCTTTGCCGGCGTTCCTCGTCCGCGTCGCTCCCACGCGGCCTGGGGCGGATCGTGCAAAGAGCGATCATGAGGGCGCTAAAACTCGCGGCGTTGGCAAAAAATGCGGATGCGGTGCCGAGCATGCTGATGAGGCAGCCGCCCAGGGCAGGGCCAAGGAGCCGAGTGGCGTGGAAAACAGAGCGATCCAGCGCGATCGCGGAACGGATTTGGTCCTTGGCCACTAACTCGGGCACGAGTGCGGCCGCAGCCGGAACCTCGAATGCAGTGGAAATTCCGAGGCAAACTCCTGCGCAGGCGATATGCCAGATGGCGATGGATTGCGACGCGACGAGCGTGCCGATGGCGATTGCGAGAGCGGCCTGGAGCAGCATCACGAGCCCGAGGATGAGGCGTTTGTCGTAGCGGTCCGCAACGACTCCTCCGAACATGGTGAGAGCGAGCATCGGAACGCCGGCGACGAAGTTGACGAGCCCTAGGGTGGATGCGTCGGTGGTGAGTCCCGCCAGAACCCAGCCCTGCGCCATCTGTTGCATCCACGTGCCCAACATAGAGATGGTTTCCCCGGCCATATACCGGGAGAACGGCCCGGTGGAAAGCAGTCGGAGACCTTGTTGGGAAGACGGGCTCATGAAAGGGGCGCAATCCTCGGCAAAACGGCTCTGAGTGCAACCGCGGAAGCGGCTCAACTGGGGCGAGATGGTGCTTCTTGGGCGGACGGTCTGCGCCGGGAGCTGCACGGATTGGATCTGGTATGAAAAATGATCCTCTCGAAGGAGAATTGTGATTCTCCCCTAGCAAAACCCTCATGGCGCTCCCTCTCGATCCTGATGCCCTGTTCTCCGCCATGCTGGCGGCTGCGGATGCCGTTTCTGACTGTCTTTTTGTCGTGGGCAGGCCGCCGCAGGTGGAGGTTTATGGGAAGTTAAAGCCGGTGGAGGTGCCTGAGCTGGGGATTCTTGAACCGGCGCATATTCAGGCGATCGCGGAGCACATCATGGGCGAAAGCGCGCGGCTCTGGGAGCAGCTGAGGGAGACTGGGTCTTGTGATACGAGTTACGCGCTTTTGGATGTCGCGCGGTTCCGGGTAAACGTGTTCCGACAGAACGGGGCCCTCGCTGCGGTGATGCGCCGGTTACCCACGCAAATACCGTCTCTTGAGGGGCTCCACCTGCCGCCGGTGCTCAAACAGGTGGTGAAGGAGAAAAACGGTTTGGTTTTCGTGACCGGCGCTACCGGTAACGGCAAAACGACAACGCTTGCGGCAATGCTCCACGAGCTCAACCTGACCGAGGACTTGCATGTGGTGACTCTGGAGGATCCCATCGAGTTTTTGCACGGGCACCGGCGCAGCACGTTTAGCCAGCGGGAGTTGGGAAAGGATTTTCCCGACTTCGCAAGCGGTTTGCGCGCGGCGATGCGCCAAGCGCCCAAGGTGATTCTGGTGGGTGAAATTCGGGACCGTGAGACCATGGAGGTCGCGCTGACGGCGGCTGAAACCGGGCACGTGGTATATGCGACCCTGCACACCATCAGCGCCGCGCTTTCCGTCAATCGAATCCTCGGGTTCTTTCTCCGGGATGAAGAGGAGCAGATCCGGCAGCGCCTCGCCGATATACTCCGGTATATCGTGAGCCAGCGACTTGTTCCCCGCGTGAACGGAGGGCGGCATCTGGTGACTGAGGTGATGGGAAGCAGTCTGCGGACTCGGGAAGCGATCGTGCTGGGGGAATCTGAGCTGAGGAATCTGCATGAAATCATCGAAGCAAACTCGCCTGCCGGCTGGCATAGCTTCGAGCAGTCGCTGTTGGCGGCGTTCAGGGCGGGTAAGGTGACCGAAGAAACCGCAATGCTTTATTGCATCGACAAAAATGCGATGCGCCGGGAGTTGGATGCCGCAAAGAAGACCCTGTTTCCGCCCGAGGATGCCGTGACGGGCTTGCGGTTGGATCCGCTGGGGTTGCGCTCCTAGTGGGAGATACGCTGTGTTGGCAGGAAACACCGCGTCTTGCCGAGGATTTGGGCGTCCGTCGCCGGGAACGCACGGGCTGCGTTCCGCATGAGGACGTTTGTGGGCGCTGGAGACAACGCGAAAAGAAGGGGGGGCGTGATGGTGCTCACTGTCTCGAGAGTCGCGGGGCAGCAGATTCGATTTCGCCGTTGCATCGCGCTTTCATCTCAGCAACATCGCAGCAATGACTTCGTTTGCAGACGCCGCTCCCCACTGGGCTCAATTATCTCCCGAGTGGGGAATTGTCCTCGGATCGGGTTTGGGGTTGTTGGTTGAGAATCTCGAGATCGAGGACGAGCTGGACTATTGCGCGGTACCCGGGATCCCGCATTCCAGCGTGCCTGGGCACCAAGGTCGTTTTTTGCTCGGGAAGCTTGCCGGGAGGCGGATTGTGGCGGCCCATGGACGGGCGCATCTGTATGAGGGGCGGAGCGTCCAGGCGGTCACGGCGGGGGTGCGTTTCATGGCGGCGTTGGGAGTGCGACGTTTGATCCTAACCAACGCGGCAGGGAGTTTAAACGCGGGTTTCCACCCGGGTTCGTGGATGATGATTTCGGATCACCTCAATCTCACCGGCACCTCGCCGCTGATGGGCGGGCCGCACTTTGTGGATATGACTGAGGTCTATTCCAGAAGCCTCAGAAAGCGGTTTGCGGAGGCGGCCCGGGCCGAGGGGCTTTCGCTTGGGGAAGGTGTTTACGCGGGTCTTCTCGGGCCCCAATACGAGACACCAGCCGAAGTTCGGATGCTGGGTCTGCTGGGGGCGGATGCCGTCGGGATGTCGACGGTCCTGGAATCCATCCAAGCCCGGGCGCTCGGATTGGAGGTGGTCGGCTTTTCCTGTTTAACCAACTGGGCTGCGGGGCTGGGAGTCAATCCGCTGAGCCACGCCGAGGTGCTCGAGACCGGCCGCTCTACAGCCGGGGGGCTGGTCCGGCTTCTGGGTCGCGTGCTGGGTAGCAACGGAGTTGGAGCCGATTAAAGAGTTCTCCCCAGGGGAGGGTATGAATCTGGCAAGTCGGGGCAGGATGCCCCGATTACTCCATGGACCGGGACCGGGGCTCCCGGTCTTTAGTCGTTGCGCTGGAGGGGATCGTCACGAAGGGGCCTCCCTCAAGCGGGGCAGACTTCGAGAAAGCGATGTCGGGCATTTCACTCGGGCGGCCCGCCAGGGGGAAATCCTTGCGCAACGGGAAGAATGGATAGCCCTGCCACATCAAAATGCGGCGCAGATCCGGGTGCCCTTGGAATCGGATCCCCATCATGTCGAAGACCTCCCGTTCATGCCAGTCGGCGGTGCGCCAGATGTCTGCTACGGAGGGCACTTCCAAGTCCTCTTCGGAGACGGAAATTTTGAGGCGCAGATAGAGACCCTTTTCCATGTGGTAGAGCTCGTATACGACCTCGAAACGGGGGTCCGATCCGAAATTATCGACACTAGAGAGATCCACCAGGTAGTTAAACCCGAGCTGTTCCTTGCAAACCTTGGCGACCTCGCGAATGTCGGAACGTTCGACGCGCACCGCGGTTTCCCCACGGAATTCCGGGAGCCGGGTGACGCTGAACTTGGATTCCAGGGCGAGCAGGGCTGAATTGAGGAGTGCGGAAGGCATGGAGATCCGAGATTGGGACGGTAGAAAACTAGAGATCGAGGGCAGCGAAGAGTTCCTTCTTCTGTTCGAGGAAAGACTCTTCCTTGCTGATTTTTCGCTGAAGCGTGAGGAGGCCTTCGATGAGGGCCTCGGGACGGGGCGGGCAACCGCTGATGTAAACATCCACAGGGATCAACTGATCGATCCCCTGAAGCACAGCGTAGCTGCGATACATTCCGCCGCTGGAGGCGCAGGCGCCCATGGCGATGCACCACTTGGGTTCGGGCATCTGGTCCCAGATGCGTTTGACGGCCAAGGCCATCTTGTAGGTGACGGTTCCGGCAACAATCATCACGTCGCTTTGCCGCGGCGAGAACCGCATCACCTCGGCCCCGAATCGAGCGATATCGAACCGGGAGGACGCCGTGGCCATGAGTTCAATGGCGCAGCAGGCCAAACCCATGGGCATGGGCCAGAGCGAGTTTTGACGCATCCAGTTAATCGAGGCGTCGAGCCGCGTAATGATCACGTTGCCTTCGATTTTTGAATCGTAAGCGATCGGGGCGGATTCAGGCATGATGCTCGAAAGTTAACGATCGGGCAGGTCGCTTCAAGCCAATTGTCTACGATCGTGCGCCGAGGCGACGCTTCTTACCCAGGGAACCTGAAAAACTTTTCCGCCTGCGCATTGGTTTGGTTGGCAATGGCCTCCAGCGGGGTCTGGCGCAGGGCGGCGATGTATTCTGCCACCAGGCGGGTGTCTGCGGGTTCACAGCGTTTCCCCCGGCGAGGAACGGGGGCAAGAAAAGGGCAGTCGGTTTCCAGTAGGAACTGGCCCTCGGGCACACGGCGGGCGGTTTCCTGCACCGTGGCCGCGTTTTTAAACGTGAGAATTCCGGTGAATGAGACGAGATGGTTTTGTTCTAGAAGTTTGCGGGCGTGTTCGATGTCTTTCCCGAAGCAGTGGAACACGGCCCGGAGACGGCCCTGGTAGGGCGAAAGAATCTCAAGCGTTTCCTGCCATGCATCCCGCTCGTGGACGACCGCGTTGAGCCCGCGTTCCACAGCCAAATCCAGCTGGAGCCGGAAGACTTCCGCCTGAACCTCCCGAGTTTCAGCAGCTTCCCGGTCGTCCGCGGGGGGCCGATGGTAATCCCCTCCGATTTCGCCAATTGCCACCACTTCCGGGTTTTTCGCCAGATCGCGCAGTTCCTCAATAAAATGGCGTCCTGCTTGGCCCGCGGAGTTGGGATGCACGCCCACGGCCGCAAAGATCTGCGGAAGAGGCGGGGCATCGGGGATCGAGAGATCGCCGCGATGCGACGCTTTGGCGAGTTCGACGGCTCTGCGGCTGCTTTCCACCGAGGTGCCGATGGTGATGATCCGGTCGACCCCGGCGGCTGCGGCGCGTTCTAAGACTTCCCTCATGTCGGGCGCGAAATCGGGGAAGTCCAGGTGGGCGTGGGTGTCGATGAGCATGGCGGATATGCGAGATGCGGTGGAAGGAAAGGCTGTGCTTCCCCATTTTTCTATGGAACGCAATCCTCCTCAAGTCCGTGAAAGGGGTGTGGTGTTTTGTTGTGGAGCGAATCAGCGCCTCTCAGTTGGATGCGGGACGGTGAAAAAAAAGAGTCCCTGAGCACCGGAAACAGGCGCCCAGGGACTTTGGCAGAGAAGGCTTGGGGAAGGAGCTTACTTGGCGAAACCAGCGACGGGTTTGCCGTCTTCACCCAGTTTGCCAGCAGCCCACAACACGCCGCGAGTTACCAGGTCCAGATACCGGTCATCGCCGACCGTTTCGTTGTTGTGCCCCAGGGACGTGGAGAAAACGCGGGTTTTCTGCGGGCCGTATTCGTGGACCCAAGCGATGACGCTGTCGTTGAAGCCGGGTTTGTCACCGCCATCCTGCTTGCCGCGAGCCAGAGCGATGGTTGAGTCGCCGATTTTGATGTTGTTATAGAGTTCCTCATTGAGGGTCGTCCAGTTGGAGAGACCGTTGGTGATGGGGTGCTGCTCGTTGGTGAACTGGATCGCGATGGGTTTTTGAGGGCCATGGCTGCTGGATTGAAGGCCGATGTAGTCGAACCAGATGGGTGTGCCTGTGCGGTAGCAATGCATGGCGCAATGCAGGTTCACTGCTGGAACCCCTTCGCGATGCGCGTTGAGGATGCTCTCCACGAAGGCCACCTCGTTGACGCCTGCGGTGCATTCATCATGAATAATCACGTCGTAAGGTTTGGCCCAGTTGGGTTTTTCGTACTCCGCAAACTTGAACTTGTTGCCTTTGTCGTCCGTATGCAGATGCTCGATCACGATGTTGGCACGTTTTTCTAGGCCGTTCTTCAAGATTTCCCTCTGGCTGGCATAGTCGTGGCAGCAGCCGCCGGTGACGAGCAGCACTTTGAGAGGCTTGGGCGCATCCGCCGCAAAAGCCGTCAATCCGGTAGAAAACAGCGAAAGGGCGAGGAGAGGAGCGAGAATGATTCTTTTCATGAACTTTTAATTGATCCGATTTGGGTTGGTTTTCTTAGGAGCCAAGGGTTCCACCGGTTCAGCATTGTTTTTGTATGCTCCGGTTGGGCAGCAGAGCGCTCTAGCCCCGGGTTTCGCTAAAGGAGAGGGGTGCGTTGCGTTTGAGGTGGGCTCGGATTTCCTCAAGGAATGGCTCGGAAAAATCTCTGAGCTTCTGTTGGCCCACACCCGGGATCCGAGCGAAATCGTCCGGGGATTGCGGGTAAAGCCGGGCCATTTCACGGAGCGGGACGTCAGAGAAGACGATGTAAGCGGGAACGTTCAGGTCGTCTGCGAGGCGTCTCCGCACCAAGCGGAGCCGGTCAAAGAGGACTTCGTCACAGGCGATCTCGCCTTGCCGAATGCGAGCCTTCTTTTCCACCGCTTCAACGGGTTTGGTGAGTGTCACGCTGCGCCTTTCCTTGAGAACCCGAAGGCCTTCCTGAGTGAGCTCGACCGTGGCAAACCGTTCCGCCGACTGCTTCAGGTAGCCCAGGCGGACCAGTTCGCGTCCGATGGATTGCCACGCGGGGCGCTTCATTTCCTTCCCGATACCGTGGACGGAAAGCTCGGCATGGCCCCACTTGCGAATGTTGTCGGTATCGGCTCCGGTGAGCACCTCGGTGATGTGGTTGAGGCCGAAGCTAAACCCGCTTCTCTGGCGGACCCGATAGACGCAGGAGAGAAACTTTTGGGTCGCGAGGGTCCCGTCAAATGTCTCCCTCGGAAAGAGGCAGTTGTCGCACCCCCCGCAGTTGTCTTCCCCGTAGGACTCTCCGAAATACCGCAGCAGCTCCACCCGTCGGCATGCGGCGCACTCGGCGAAATGGACCATTTGCTGGAGCTGATTCCTAGCGAGGCGTTGCTCGCCAGGGTCGGGTTTTTCGTCGATGAAAGCGGTTTGTTTGGCGACATCGCCTGCGCTAAAAAGCAGCACGCATTCGCTCGGGAGCCCGTCGCGTCCGGCGCGCCCGGTCTCCTGATAATAGCCCTCGATGTTCTTGGGCAGGTCGTAATGCAGCACGTATCGCACATTGGGTTTGTTGATGCCCATTCCGAAGGCGATGGTGGCGCAGATGACCCGTGTTTTATCCCGGAGGAAGAGGTCCTGGTTTTTCGCGCGTTCTCCTGGAGCCAGGCCCGCATGATAAGGTTTGGCGCGAATCCCTGCTTCTTCGAGTCGCGTGGCGACACTTTCGGCTGTCTTGCGGCTCGAACAATATACAATCCCGCTCTCGTTCCCTTTTGAGCGAATCAAATCCAAGGTCTGATCGAACGGTTTGGCTTTCGGAATGACTCGGTAGGTGAGGTTGGGCCGGTTGAAGCTCGCGACGTAGGTTCTCGGTTCGATGAGCCTAAGGTGCTCGACGATATCCTCGCGCACGCGCTCCGTTGCGGTGGCCGTAAGCGCAAGAACCGGAACCCGGGGAAAGAGATCGCGCAACTGTGCGAGCTGCCGGTATTCAGGCCGGAAATCATGACCCCACTCGCTTACGCAGTGCGCCTCGTCGATGGCGATCTGGCAGACGTCCCATTTCTGGAGGGTTTCCAAAAAATGCGGAAGCATCAGGCGCTCCGGCGCCACGTATAGGAGCTTAAACCGTCCCTGGTGGAGCCCCCGAAAGCGCTCTTTAGCGTCCGGTGCTGCGAGCGTGGAATTGAGAAAGGTAGCCGGAACACCGCTGGCGCGAAGTGAGTCGACTTGATCTTTCATCAAGGCGATCAGAGGAGATACGACAATGGTGAGACCCGAGCGGATGAGGGCGGGAAGCTGGAAACAAAGAGACTTTCCGCCACCCGTGGGTAGCAGCGCAAAGACATCCAGACCCCGGAGCCCGTCTTCAATAATCTGCCGCTGCAGGGGACGAAATGAATCGTAACCGAAGGTCTCCTTCAGGCATTTTTGAATGGGATCGGGACTCACCATGAGGTGGGGAGAGAACCACCGGTTCAAATTCTAGCCTGATTGCAGGAGAGGGCTTGAGAATTCCAGCGGAGTCGGGGCTGTGGTTGAGCGGTCGTTTTCAGAAAGTCGCGCGTTGGGTGGGGGGCGGAACGAGCACATACTGCATGCCCGCTGCGACGGCCGCTGCGACTCCGGTTGCCGTGTCCTCAAATACCAGGCAATGCTCGGGGGGAACGCCGAGACGCAGAGCGGCTTCCAGAAAAGGGTCCGGTGCGGGTTTTCCACGGTGATAGTCCTCGGCGGTAACGATGGCATCGAAAAGCTCGGCGATGCCCAGCGCGCGGAGCGTGCTCAGAACGATCCGCCGATGGCCGCCCGAGGCGACCGCCATGGGTTTCTTGCGGGAATAGCTCTTGGCCAGCGCCACAACAGGTTCGATTGCGGCAATTTGCGGGCTTAACTCCAGGAAAAGAGATTCTTTTCGGATGACCGTTTCTTCAACGGACATGCTGTATCCGTGGCGCTCGTTCAGGAGCTCAACGATGCGGGCCGTTGGGACCCCGCCCAGTTCGTAAAACATGGCCTCCGAAAAGTTGGCGGCGTGTTCACCCAGAGCGGCACACCAAGCTTTGTAATGAGTGGGCATGGTGTCAGCCAGAGTCCCGTCACAGTCGAAAATGTAGGCGGCGAAATCGCCATCGGGAATATTGAGCACAGGAGACTTGATGTCTAACACGCGGGCCAACTTGGACGGAGGAGGGGGGGGGGCGCAAGCGGAGATCGCGCGGGGCGCCGGGTAAATCGATCAAAGGAGGGAAAAAGCAAGGCCGGAGCCCTGATCGGGTTCCGGCCTTGCCCAGAGAGTTTCTGATTGGAGGGAGCCGGGAGGCTTACTTCTCCGTGGGCTCGCCGAGCTGGTTCCAGCCCTGGATCCCTTTGGAGTAATGCTTCACGTTGGTGTAGCCGAGCTCCTTGGCTTTCTTGGCGGCGGCTTGGTAAGCGCCGCATTGTTCGTTGCCGCAGTAGGCGACAACGAGCGCGTCTTTATCCTTGGGGAGTTTCGACGCCAAATCCGCCTTCGAGGAAGCGAAGTCGATCGCACCGGGGATGTGGCCGGCTTTATAACTCTGGCTGCCATTGACATCGATCAGGGTGACTTTCTTCTCCTGAATTGCCTTTTTGAGGTCTTCGTGGGCGATGTCAGGGAAGTCTCCAGCAAGCAGCGCGATGGGGGCCAGCACAAGGGAACAGAGGAGGGCTGTGAGTTTCTTCATTTGAACTGGAACCCTAGATGCCGAAAGCAAAACGTCAATTCACTGTTTGCGATAACGCAAGCGGGCTGTTCGCAAGCGGAGCACGCCCTCATGAGGGATGTGTCGGCTTGTCTTTCCGGGCTGCTTACGATAAGAAATAAGGCGTTCAGGCGGAGATCGTTGCCCGCGGCGAGCTTCTCTGACGCCCGCCTCCTCTCCAGAGCAATCTGTTATGTCTGAAATCAAATTCCGTTGTCCCGTTTGCAACCAGAAAATCGGCGTGACCGACGGCGATGCGGGCCGAGATTTCAGCTGTCCTGTTTGCCTGAGCCAGTTGGTGATTCCTTCGCAGTCCGATGAGCCGGTGCGGGTCCTCGCGAGGGGCGGAGAAAAGCAGGGGGCTGGGATTTCCGTGATACCTCCGACCGTTGCTGTTCCTGCGGATCAACCTCTTTTGCAGCAGGGCGCTTCAGTGGTTGCTCCGAAGGATTCAGTTGTGAAGAGGGTTCCGAGCGCTATGCCGCCCCCGCCGCCACCCGGCGCCGCGGCGGCAAAGGGGCTGCGAGTCGCGGCACAGCCCCCGGCTGTCCCTTCCGGAGCCCGGGTTGCGATGCCGCCCGGAAAAGTAGTGGGGGCTCCCAGGGGTGCGGCCGTGCCACATCCGCCGAATGCCGAGGCGCTTCAGGTAGCCGAGAGCGCATCCTTTGCATCGCCACCCTCGACAAGTGGCCCCCCACAGACGCCCAGCGCTGCAGCGGCCTCCTCCGGTCCCGATGTTTCCGAACGCCTAGCTGCTGAGCTTGAGGAAAGCCGCGAGCAGATCGGCCGACTCAGGGAGCGTTTCCATGAGTTGGAGAGCGAAAACGCGCGTATGGAAAACGAGATTCGGGAGACCGGGGAGGAACGCAAAAGGTCGCAGCTCCGCTGGGTCCAAGTCCAAGACGAGCTCAAATGGCAGGTAGCCAAGCTGACTCAGGAGTCCGCGGAGATGAGGAAAGCCTCTCAGCTTGCCGAGGCAAGAGCCTCGCATGCGGAGCAAGAGTTGGGGCGCTACAAACAGGAGGAGCGAGCTGCGACCCAAGAGCTGGGAGCGTTGCGAGAGGAGTTGAGAGGCGTCTCTTTAGTAATTGAGGGGCTGCGTCGAGAATTGGCGGTAGTCCAAAGCAACCTGGATTGCGAACGCAGGAAATTGCGGGAAGTGGGAGAGCGCTTTGCCATTTCTGAACGGGAACGCGTCGAGTTGCAGCGCCAAATCCCGGCCGGTCCGGCTTCGCTACCAAGCGAGGGAGGCTTGGTTTAGGGCTTTTTCCGGAGAAGGCCGCCGATGAGCAGGCCGACGCCCATGCCGGCCACCGCCCCGAACGGGCCGAGGAAGAGCGCGCCGACGAGGATGCGCAAAATTTTGCCGCTGAGTTGCACTTCTGTTCCGTTCGGGTATGGCGCCAAGGCTGCGAAACCCAGGTAGATTTCACCGAGAATGAAGCCGGCGATGGAAAAGGGCTTGGTGAGGTTGCGTGCGCTCATTGGAAGATCACTAGAGCCGGCCTTGTAAGGGCTGTCCAGTTTCGCCCCACGGGAGCACGTTGCGGCGACTCGGAGACGGGGTGAGCGGGCAGGGGGATTAAAATGAGGTGGGCGGGGCGTTTGACACCGGGGGCGGAACGGTTGGATAAGAGCGGCGCGTCATTTATGCCCCCAAACAAACCGTGCGTCTCAGCGTTCCGCTCTGTGCTTGGAGCTCTCCTTGTCTCGGGGGCGGCGGGCCGCCTTTGGGTTTTCTCCGGATTCCTAGTTGCCGGGATGTGGATGGGACTTCCTCTGTGCGCATGGGGCAAAGATTCTCCTCCCCGTTCCCATGGTCCGAAGGAAGCAGCCCTTCGCCGGATCACTCTGGAGGAGGCCTATGAAATCACCCTAGCTTCGGATCAGTCGATTCAGATTGCGGCTTACGAGGTTCGCAAATCCCGTCTGTTGCCGTGGAGTGCTCTGGCGCGGATGGGGCCGCAACTCAGGGGGAATGCCAGCTACGATAACACGGCGGCCTACCGCACCGCCGAGTCCGGGGGAGGCGGGAGCGCTGTGGCGGGCGGCGCGAGTGGCGCGGTTTTTTTCCCTGCTGGAGCCCGCTCAAGCTCGCAGGAGAGTGACAGCCGGCGTGCCGGCCTGATTTTGGAGCAGCCGCTGCTGGATTTCACTGTGCTGCCGGCATACCGGCAGGGGCGGATCTCCCTGCAGGTGGCGCGGTTACAATACCAAGCCACCGTTCGCCAGACGCTCTTTGGGGTCGCGCAGGCCTATTACGATGTGCTCAAAGTCCAGAGTTTGGTCGCCATCAACCGGCAAACGCTGGAGTTGGCCCAGGAGCAACTCGAGCAGGCCCGGACCCGGCTGGAGGTGGGCCAGGTGGCACGTATCGACGTGTTGCGGGCCGAGGCTTCTCTTCAAAATGTTCGCAATACTCTCATTGAATCCAGCGGCGCATTGGAAAGCGCCCAAGATACGCTCAGTAACATCCTGAACTTGGGAGGCAAAACCAGCTTCACCCTCGTGGAACCCGAGCCCGCAGCCGACGACGTGGCAGATTTTCCCGAGCTCCTCAGCCGCGCCTATTCCAACAGGGAGGATTACCGGGTCAGCGCATTGGCGATTGAGCAGAGGGAGGCGCGTCGCAGCGAGGTGGTCGCTCAGTACGGTCCCCGGGTAGTGGCGCGTGCCAGCAGTCAATGGACCAACACGTCCGGCAGTACGGCGGGCAGGGGGAGGGTGCATGACGGGGTGGTGTCGGTAGAGATCCCGTTTCTTACCGGTGGTCAGCGGGAAATTGAGCTGCGCTCTTCGGCGCATCAGATTGCCCAGAGCCGCTTGGAGCGGGACCGCACGGCCAAGGTGATTGAATCGGATGTCAAAAACGCTTGGATCCGGGTTCGAACGGGCCGGGAGTCGATTAAGGCGTTGAAAGCGGAGGTGGATGCCGCCACGGTCAACTACGGCGACCTTCAGAGTCAGTATCAGGCCGGGGCCGCGACAAGTCTGGATGTGCAGGTGGCCCTGCGTGAACTCAACAACTCGCGCTCTTTGCTCAACAACCAAGTGTATGACTACCAAGTTGCTCTGCGCGATTTGTCGCGCTCCCAAGCCCTTTTTGAAGGGGACAGGGTTCAGAGGGTGAAACTCAACTGACTACAATGGCGATTTCTGGAAAAAAAACGGCCCGGAGAGGTAAAACGTTGGGGATTGCGGTGCTGCTCCTTTTGCTCGGAGTCGCCGGATATTTTGGCTCCCGGAAGTACCGTGGAGGGAGTCCAGTCACTTACAGCAAGATGGAGGTGACCCGGGGCGACATAACCCAGATTGTCACGGCCACGGGAACGCTCAACCCGGTGGTGAACGTGCAGGTTGGAAGCCAGGTCTCTGGCAACATCCAGAAGCTCTTTGTGGACTTTAACTCTCCGGTGGAATCGGGGCAGGTCGTGGCCCAAATCGATCCTGCAATCTTCCGGGCAACCGTTCTTCAGGCCGAAGGCGAACTGGCGAGTGCGAAGGCTGGGTTGGAATTGGCGGAGCTCAACGCCAAACGCACGGAGGAGTTGCGTGCGCGGAATGCGGCGCCCCAGGCCACGCTGGATCAGGCCGTCGCGTCTCTGCACCAGGCTCAGGCGGCGGTGCAGGTTCGGGAAGGCGCGCTGGCGCGTGCCAAGGTGGACCTCAACCGCTGCACCATTGTCTCGCCCATCGACGGTATCGTCATTTCTCGCAGTGTGGACGTGGGCCAGACCGTCGCCGCCAGCCTACAGGCTCCCGTGATTTTCACGATCGCCAACGATCTTGCAAAGATGCAGATCGATTCCAACGTGGCGGAGGCCGATGTGGGGGCTGTCGAGCTCGGGCAGAGCGTGGAGTTTACGGTGGACGCATTCCCCACCCGCGTGTTTCACGGGAAGGTGGTGCAGGTGCGAAACGCTCCGATCACGGTGCAAAACGTGGTGAGCTATGACACGGTGATCAGTGTCAGCAACGATGACCTCAAGTTGAAGCCCGGTATGACGGCCAACGCCTCGATCATTGTCGCAAGCCGCAAAGACGTGTTGAAACTTCCCGGCGCGGCGTTCCGGTTCCGGATGCCAGAAACCGGGGGGGCGGCTGCCTCTTCTCCGGTTGTGGCGGTGGGAACCGGGGCTGGACGTTCTCCAGGCGGACGATCCTCTTCGGGACGCCGTGAGGGGCGCGTTGCGCGGTCTGTTTATGTGCTGCGGGAGGGCAAGCCGGAGCCTGTTCAAATCAAGACGGGGATCTCGGACGGGATTTTTACTGAGGTCCAGGAAGGGCTTTCGGAGGGCGACCAGGTGGTCACGGGTGTGCTCGGGGGGGATGCGACTCCAGCTCCAGCCGCCAGTCCTTTCGGAGGCGGCGGATTCCGCCGGATGTAGCCAATGAGTGCCGTCGTTCAACTCGTGGGGGTCGAAAAAACGTATCGCTCCGGAGATGTCGATGTGCACGCGGTCCGCGGAGTCACATTGGACATCGAGGCAGGCGAGTTTGTCGCGTTTATGGGGGCGAGCGGCTCAGGAAAGTCGACGTTGATGAATCTCCTGGGGTGTTTGGATCGCTGCACCCGGGGGCGCTACCTGCTGGATGGCGTGGATGTCTCGCAGTTGGATCGGGATGAATTAGCCACCATTCGCAATCGGAAGCTGGGGTTCGTTTTTCAGAGTTTCAACCTGCTCTCGCGCACGTCCGCGCTGGAGAACGTGGAACTGCCTTTGCTTTACGGCACCGGGCGCGTGTCGCCGGAGGAAATGCGGGAGAAGGCTCGCAGGGCTTTGAGCTTGGTGGGACTGGCTTCGAGGGAGGGGCATCATCCCAATGAGCTTTCAGGCGGACAGCAGCAACGGGTCGCGGTGGCGCGCGCGCTGATCAACGATCCTGAGGTGTTGCTTGCAGACGAGCCTACGGGCAACCTCGACAGCCGGACCAGTGTTGAGATCATGGGCGTTTTTCAGAAGCTCAACGAAGAGGGAATTACGATCATTTTGGTGACTCACGAGCCCGACATCGCCGCCTACACCAAACGCAACATTGTCATGCGCGACGGCCGGATCTTGAGTGATTTCCCGGTGAAAAACCGCCTGTTTGCTGCAGAGGAGTTGAACCGTCTCGACGCGGCTCAGAAGGTCTTGGATGAAGGCGGGGCGCTGCCTGGCTCCTGAGATTTATGAAAGCGTCGTTTACCCTGCGTATCGCGTTCCGCGCCCTGTTACGAAACAAGATGCGCTCCATGCTTACGGCCTTGGGGATCATCATCGGGGTGGGTGCGGTGATTGCCATGGTCGGAATCGGCAACGGCGCGAAGGCCCAGGTGGAAGCTCAAATCGCGAGTCTCGGACAGAACGTGATTCTGGTTTTTTCAGGAAGCACCACGGCGAGCGGTTTGCACACCGGATGGGGCGGGGCGGGGACATTGAAAATTGAGGATGCCGAGGCCTTGCTGCGCGAGATTCCGGAGGTGGCTTTGCTGAGTCCGGAGGTGCGTTCTGTGAGCCAGGTGATGGCCGGGAACCAGAACTGGTTTACCCAGGTGCTTGGAGAGGGCGAAAATTATTTCGATTTGCGCCAATGGCCTCTGGCGGAAGGCGCTCCGTTTGAGGCTCAGGATGTGCGGGGCGCCAGCAAGGTGGCGGTCATTGGAAAGACGGTAGCCCGGCAGCTCTACGGCAGCGAGTCGCCGCTTGGGAAGATTATCCGGGTCAAAAATGTCCCCTTTATCATCGTGGGCACGTTGACGCCCAAGGGGCTCTCGGTCATGGGTACGGACCAGGATGACGTGGTGATTGTGCCCTACACCAGTGCGATGAAGCGGGTAACCGGGAGCACGACCTTCAGGAGCTTCAACGTGAAGGTTCAGGACGGGGCGGATGTAGCCACCGTGCAGCAGCAGATCGTTTCCGTCATGCGCCAGCGTCACAACATTCGGCTCGGAAAAGATGATGATTTCACCGTGCGCAACCAGCAGGAGATTGCGGCCATGGCTAGCGCCACGTCGCGGGTGATGGGCATGCTCCTTGGGGCGATTGCGAGCGTGTCACTTCTGGTGGGAGGAATCGGCATCATGAACATCATGCTGGTGAGCGTCACCGAGCGTACCCGCGAGATCGGGATTCGGATGGCAGTGGGCGCCCACGGGCGGGACATCCTCCTGCAGTTCCTTGCCGAAGCGGTGGCGCTGAGTTCCATGGGAGGAATCCTCGGGATCTTGCTCGGGGTGGGCGCATCCAAGCTCATTACAGCGCTGGCGCAGTGGCCAACTCTGGTGTCGTTGAGTTCCGTCTTGGCTGCTTTCCTCTTTAGCGCAGCCGTGGGGATCTTCTTCGGGTTTTATCCCGCCCGCAAGGCGTCGCAGCTCGATCCAATTGATGCTTTGCGGTATGAGTAGGCGGGTTTTATACAGCCTGCCCCGCCGCGTGTCCCGATGCCCAAGCCCACTGGAAGTTGTAGCCTCCCAGCCAGCCGGTGACGTCCACCACTTCCCCGATGAAAAAGAGGCCGGCTACGTCGCGGGCCGCCATGGTTTTAGAGGAAAGCGCTGCTGTTGAGATTCCTCCGAGGGTGACTTCGGCCTTGGCGTAGCCTTCCGTGCCTGAGAAGGTCATTGGCCAGGCGTTGAGGAGGCGCGCGACTTCGGCGGCCTCCTCGGCTTTGAAGTGCTGGATTCCTTTGCGGGGGGCGTGGCGACCGCACCAGGCTTCAGCGAAACGCCGGGGCCACCGCCGCGAGAGCTGCGTGGGTAGGTCACCTTTTTCCCCCCGCGCCTCCTGCAGCCAGCGCTCGGCACGGATTCCCGGGAGCAGATCCAAATGGACCGTGTCGGTTTCGCGCCAGTAGGAGGAAATCTGCAGAATGGCCGGCCCGCTGACGCCCCGGTGGGTAAACAGAAGCTGCTCCTGAAACTCCCGGTTGTTGCTCCGCACGTTCACCGGCAGGGAGACGCCGCTGAGTTCGTGAAGGGGTTTGTCGCCTTCAATGAAAGTCAGGGGCACGAGGCCCGGACGTGTCGCCGTCACCGGAAGCCCAAACTGCCGCGCAATGCGGTATCCGAAGTCGGTGGCGCCGAGCTTTGGAAAGGAGAGTCCGCCGGTGGCGATCACCAGCGAATGGCACTCAAGGGTTCCCGTGGACGTTTGAACCCGAAACCGGTCCGTCTTGGAGACGGACTCAATTCTACAGTTCAACCGGAGCTCCACCCGGGCCTCCCCACACTCGCTCACCAGCATTTCGATAATCGCCCGCGAGCTCTCGTCGCAGAATTGCTGTCCCAGCTTTTTTTCGTGGTAAGCGATGCCGTGTTTCTCCACCAAGGCGATGAAGTCGCCCGGCGTGTAGCGTGCCAGTGCCGATTTACAGAAGTCTGGTTGCTCAGAGATGTAGTTGCCCGGAGCGGCTTGCAGGTTCGTAAAGTTGCAGCGGCCGCCGCCGGAGATCGCGATTTTTTTCCCGACGCGATCTTGGTGATCCAACAGGGCGACGCGGCGCCCGCGTTTCCCGGCTTCCGTCGCGCACATCATGCCGGCGCCGCCGGCGCCGATGATGACGACGTCGTAAAAAGAGGCCTCGGAGCCCGGGAAGAATGTGTCCTTGTTCAAGTGGGTGAGAAACCTGAAGGGCTTGCGCCGGGGGCTCAAGCCTCGTTCTCAAGAAGTGCCAGTTGCGGCGCGGATCCGGGTGTCCACGGGTTGATCCTGAACCCGGATTCTTCGATGGATTGAGCGAACGCGTTTGCGAGGTGGCGGAGTTTTTCCACGTCGAGTTGAAGGTGGCGCGGGGCGTAAGGGGCGAAGTTGCTGTTTGCAAGTTTGAAGAGCCGGGCCGCGGGATGCATTCGGCGGCCATCCTTGGGATGATCCGGGCGGAGGGCTTGTTTCTGGAGATGAACAAACGCACCGGCGAACTGAATGAGCCCTTTGAAGAAGGCCCAGTTCGCGTCCCGTGACTCCAGCCAGAGGTCTTCGAGCACATCGTGGGCGTCGTAGTATTCCAGGCGGTTAAAGCAGTGGAAATAACCCACGTATCGGGCGTCGAGCGTCACGCCTTGCGGAGTCGGAAGGGCTTCGAGGAGGGCTGCGATGCGCTGCGTTTTTTTCATGGCATGGCCCGGCCCGGGAATTTATCGTATGCGCCGCCGTGGCTGACAAGATGCGATTGATAAACACAACCCCCATTCCCCTCGGGCGAGTCGGACTTCAGTATCCCAGGGTTGCGCGGAAGGGGAACTTTCCCGGCATTCCCAACGGATAGATGTTGTTCCTTGGCGGCCTCGCTTTTCTATTGTTGATCGCCAGTTCGGCGCTCTTTTCCGCGGTGGAGACGGCTCTTTTTTCTCTTCAATCCTTCCAAATCGAGCGGCTTAAGGCGCGGAAAGCCGACTTCGCTGCGGCTTTGGAGCGGTTGATGGAAAATCCGCGGCGTCTCCTGAGTGCGATCCTCCTGGGCGACGTCCTGGTGAATCTGCCTTTGATCCTGCTCTGCCTGTTTGTGCTCCGACGGGCTCAGACCCTATTCACGCCGTACTGGGCGGCTTCGCTGCTGATTTTCGCGCTGATTGTTTTTGCTTGCGACTTGGTGCCCAAGTTGGTGGCGCTGGCTTTGACCGAGAAGGTGGCCAGAATCGGCGTGCGGGTCATGACGGCTTTGATGCCTTTGATCGACCCTCTTTGCCAGGTGCTCCAGCGTCTGAGTGAGCGCATGGCCGATGTGCTGACGCCGTCGCAACTTCAGCCCAGTCATTTTCTCAGCGAGGAAGAGCTGGGCACCTTGGTGGAACTCAGCGCCGAAGAGGGGGCTCTGCACGAGACGGAAAGTGAAATGATTCGTGAGATCATCAAGCTTGGGGACAAGACGGCGAAGGACTGCATGACGCCGCGCGTGGATGCGTTTGCCGTGCCGGATGATTATACAAACGAAGAGCTCATTCCCCTTTTGCGAGCCCGGCGATACCGGCGCGTCCCCGTTTTTGGTGAGACGCCCGACGACATTCTCGGCGTCCTGGACGTGCGCGATTTTCTGCTCGATCCAAGCGCGCACTACACGGAACGTCTGGCGCCGCCCTCGTTCGTTTCTGAAACGATGAAGGCCGTGGAACTCTTGCGAAGTCTCCTTTCCCGCCCTCAAGGCATCGCGATTGTAGTGGATGAGCACGGGGGCACGGAGGGGGTGGTGACACTGGCCGATTTGGTGGAGGAGATTATCAGCGATGCGGTGCCGCTGGCCGAACACGCGCTTTATATTGAGCCGCTGGAGCCGGGGCGCTTGGTGGCCACGGGCAGCGCCCGTTTGGACGATCTCAATGAGCTTCTGGGCGTGGAATTGCGGGAGGATGGCATCGACACGATTGGGGGGCTGGTATTCAACCGGCTGGGAGTTTTGCCGAAGGCGGGGTCGCGACTGGAGATCGATGGGCTGGTGGTGACGGTCCGCAGGACCTCGCGCAAGCGGGTTGAAGAGATCCTCATCGAGTTGAAAGAGGATCTCCGCTCCGGGGAGGCGGAGGGCGTATGACTTGGGTAATCGTCGGCGTGTGCCTGCTGGTGTCTTTTGTTTTCTCAGGAATCGAGGCGGGGATTCTCTCCGTCAACCGCGTCCGTTTAAGGCATCGGGTGAAGCTACGCGATGCAGCCGCCATTCGTGTGAGTCGATTGCTCGGCAGACCGGATCGGCTGTTGGTGAGTGTGCTGGTGGTCACCAACCTCATGAACATCTTCGCGATCACCCTGGTTGTCCGGGAGTTTGAGCAGGCCCTCGGTGTTTGGGGTTACGCCGCCGGCCTGGGTGTTTTTCTCCCAATCCAGCTGCTGGGCCTTGAAATGTTGCCCAAATCCCTGTTTCGGCGGTTTCCCTACCGGGCGGTGGCCGCCCTGAGCGGCCCGCTGCTGCTTGCGGACTGGCTTTTGGCGCCGCTGCACTTCATCGGGCAGGGCGTCAACGGGATGCTGGCGCGGCATCGGACGACGGAGGCGAAGAAACTTTTTGCCGCGCGGGAGGAGTTCAAATACCTCACCATCGAGAGTGAGCGGACCGGTGCTTTGACCAAAGCCGAGCGGCAGATGATCCATAACGTGGTGGATTTCCGGAGCATCACCGCCAGCGACGTGATGGTGGCTCTGTCTGAGGTGCGCTGCATTCGGGGCGATGCGTCTATCGGCGAGTTGCTCGTCCTGAGTCGAAAGTATCAAACCGACCGGTGGCCGGTGACCTCCAGTCTCGGGGAGATTATGGGTTTGGTGAGCGTGTTTGATATCGCACTGGAAGGGCGCACCCGAGGGAAGGTGGAAAGTTTCCAGAGGAGGATTGTCAAATTGAGCCCGCAGGAAACGGCCTACACAATTTTGAGGAAAATGCGCGCAGCCCGCAGCACCGTGGCGGCCGTGCTCGGGCCCGGGGCGCGGCCTCTGGGGATTGTTACGTGGGAGGACCTCATTAAACGGCTGGTGAGCCCGTCCTTGGGCTAGGCTCGTGGAATTTTTACCCCTCTTGTTCGCGCGGCTTCGATGGGCTTGATCTCTTCGCCCCGCGACTTACTCTCTGCGCCTTTATGTCCACAGCACCCGATTCGGCTCCGGCCGCTCCCGTCTTTTCGAATAAGAATCCGTTCCATGCCCGCCACACCGCGAACATCCGTTTGACGGGAAGCGCTTCGGAAAAGGATACGCGGCATCACGAGATTTCCCTCGCGGGTTCGGGGATGAAATACGCGGCCGGTGATGCTTTGGGGCTGATCCCCACCAATTGCCCCGCACTGGTGGAGGAATTGATCGGTGCACTGCGGGCCAATGGCGATGAGCCCGTGACAAACCGGGATGGCCTGGTCAAACCCCTGCGCGAGGCGCTGTTCCGGGATTGCGCGATTACTTTCGTCGAGAAAAAGTTTGTGGAAGCGGCGGCCGAAAAAGGGGCAACGCTCCTGAAAGACTTGCTCCAGCCCGAGCGCGCTGCGGATCTCAAAGCCTACCTTTTCGGTCGCGACCAGAACCACGATTACGTCGATATCCTCCGAGAGTTTCCGCAGCTCCAATTTACCCCCGAAGAATTCGTGAAGCTGTTGCGCAAGATGCCGCCCCGGCTTTATTCCATCGCATCAAGTCTGCTTGCCCACCCGGAGTCGGTCCATCTCACTGTGGCCACCGTGAGTTTTACGGCTCACTCGCGCGCTCGCAAAGGGGTGGCCTCGACGTTTCTGGCCGAGCGCTGGGAAGGCGACACCACCGCGGGTATTTTCCTGCAATCCCAGCAGAAACACTTCTTCCTTCCCGCTGATGGCCAGACGCCAATCATCATGGTGGGGCCAGGCACGGGTGTTGCCCCATTCCGCGCGTTTTTGGAGGAGCGCCAGGCGCTTGGCCATAAAGGGCGCAACTGGTTGTTCTTCGGGGAACAACGCCGCTCTGAGGATTTCTTCTACGCGGAGCAGTTCACCGGCTGGGTCAATGACGGGTTCCTGCGTTTGGACACTGCGTTCTCAAGGGATCAAGCCCACAAGGTCTATGTCCAGAACCGTTTGGAGCAGAACGCCAAGGACGTCTGGAAGTGGCTGGAGGAGGGCGCTGAATTCTTCGTGTGCGGAGACAAGTCGCGGATGGCTGCGGATGTCGACGCGGCGCTCCATCGGATCATTGAAACGGAGGGCGGCAAAACTCCCGATCAAGCCAAGGAATACGTCGAGGCCCTGAAGAAGGCCAAGCGCTACAAGCGCGACGTGTATTAAATAGGCAGACGCCAGCGCCTGAAGCTCCGGCTTCCACGCGCGGGCGGAGCAGCACGTTTCCCAGCAGTTTTTACGGGCAGCCGGTCGCCGTCGCGGGCGCTGGCTGCCCGTTTCTTTCAGGAGGGGGGACTTATTTGCCGCCGGTGACGGTGTAGCCCTGAGCCCGAAGATCTGCAGCCAGGTCGCGTTCCATTTCCACCGCCGCATCGTAGGGCATCGGGTTCAAATGCGCGAAGAGCTCCGGCAGAAGCTGCCGCCCGTATTTCTCCACCACCCAAGAAGCCTTGTATCCATGAAGGTGGTTCTGGAATCGGTGTTCGACGGGCAAGCCCGTCATGCCCACGTAAATGCAGGGTTTGAGAGGGTCTCTCTCCGGGTTGACCTTGCGGATCGAGGGATGCTCTGCCGCTTTCTCATCCAGCAACACGACGTAGACGCTGTGGTGAAATTCCGGGGAGGACACCGGGACGCGGGTCTAAGCAGACGGTGATTTTGTTTCCTGCAGATAGGCGCGGGCTGCTGCGCGAATTTCTTCGCCAAGTTGGGCCCGCGGGGTGGCGAACTTGGGGGTGAACCACGGAAAAAGGCCGATCAGATCGTGCAACACCAAGACCTGTCCGTCGCAATGGAGGCCGGAACCGATCCCAATGGTGGGGATGGGGATGGTTCGGGTGATTTCACCCGCGACCTCCGGAACAACGAGTTCCAAAAGCAGGCCGAACGCGCCCGCCGCATTCACGGCTTGGGCGTCCACCAAAAGTTGAGTTGCCTGCTCTGGCGTCTTCCCTTTTACCCGGTATCCCCCTTCGATCCGGACGCTCTGTGGCATCATTCCGATGTGCGCCATGACGGGGATCGCAGCTTCGGCAAGCGCCCGGATCTGGGGCGTATGCGATGCTCCGCCCTCGAGCTTGACGGCGTCGGCACCGGCGTCCAAGAGGCGGCGGGCGTTCCTGACCGCCTGCTCCGGGGTGTCATAACTGTGGATGGGGAGATCCGCGAGAATGAGCGTTTTGGCGGCTCCACGAGCAACCGCCCTGGTGTGATGAAGCATCTCCTCCATGGTCACCTGCGTGGTGTCGGGATACCCCAGCACGACCATTCCCAAAGAGTCACCCACGAGGAGGATGTCAATTCCGGCCTCCTCCAACAGGCGCGCCGTGGGAAAATCGTATGCCGTGAGCATCGCGATTTTTTCTCTGCTCGACTTCATCGCGCAGAGAGATGCCAGAGAGGGCTTCATGGGTCCCATGTTTCCGCGTGCAGAACCACTGCGGCAGGGTCGCAGAGCGACGCCAACAGTTCGGCGATCCCCAAATGCTGGCCTGGAAGAACCAGGTCGGGACGGACGTCGTTCAGGGGGGCCAGCACAAACCGCCGCAAATGCAGCCGTGGGTGGGGGATCACAACCTCCTCGTTGCTGAGCACGCGGTTGCCGACGTAGAGAATGTCGAGGTCGATCGTACGCGGGGCGTTCCTGGGGCGTTTGGACGGGCGTCCCATCTGGGATTCGATGCCTTGGAGTTGATCGAGGAGCGCGATGGGCTGGCCTTCGAACTCCAACTCCATGACGGCGTTGAGATACGCTCCGGCGTCAGGGCCCGATCCCACCGGCTCCGTTTCGTAGACGCGGGAACACCGAATTGGACCGGCCACATTTTCAAGTGCCAGCACAGCCTCGCGGGCCTCCCGTAAGTGAGCCAGCCGATCTCCCAGATTGGAACCCAAAGCAATCCCGGTTCGCATTTGAACTTTAAATGAGCGGGTGACGCGCTCCGACGCCTTGAGCGGGAACGGGGCGCTTCCAGTGGAGATCCAGCACGCGGGTTGTCACTTGAGACCGAGCACATCCTGCATGTCGTAGAGACCTGCGGGTTTTCCGTGAGCCCAGATCGCGGCACGCAGCGCTCCATTGGCAAAGGTGTCGCGGCTGGAGGCTTTGTGCGTGAGTTCCACGCGTTCGCCTTGCGTGGCGTAGATAACCGTATGATCTCCCACCACGTCCCCTCCGCGAATCGCGTGGACACCGATCTCCGAGTCGGTGCGCTCTCCCACAATCCCGTGGCGACCGTGCCGCGTGTCGTCCTGATAGCTGAGTTGGCGCACCTCAGCGAGAATCTCAGCCAACCGCTTGGCCGTCCCACTCGGGGCGTCTTTCTTGAACCGGTGATGCATCTCCACCACCTCCAAGTCGAACTGGGGTCCAAGGATTTCCGTTGCCTTGCGGGTGAGCCAAAAGAGCGTGTTGACTCCTACGCTGTAGTTGGGGGCGTAAACGATGGGAATGCTGCCGGCAGCATGGCGGATGGCCGCAATCTGTAGATCGCTGTGGCCGGTGGTGCCGATGACTAGGGTCTTGCGGTTCTCGATGCAGCGGGCCAACACGATTTCCACGGTGGAATGGTGGCTGAAATCGATCACAGCGTCGGCGCCTCCAATGGCCCCGGCAAAGTCGTCACCCGCGTCGACCTGGGCCGAGATCTGAAGCTCCTCATAGTGAGCGGCGCAGGCGACAAGAGCCTGGCCCATCCTGCCGCGGGATCCGTTAATCAGAAGATGAAGCGGGCTCATGAGGGAATGAGTCGGAGTTTTCGCAAGGTGGCTTCGATCTGTGTCGCACTCGCGGCACTGAGCCCGCACAGCGGCAGCCGGACGTCTCGTTGCATTACGCCCGCAAGCGCCAGCGCATATTTGGCCGGAACGGGATTCGGCTCGATGAACAGGTCTTTGAAAAGGGCGTAGTATTCAAAGTGCAAGCGGCGGGCTTGAGCAAAGTCTCCCGCCAAGGCCGAGTTCACCAGTTGGCTCACCGGACCCGGGGCGATGTTGGAGGCCACGCTCACGACGCCCACGGCACCGGTGGCCATGAATGGCAGGGTAAGCGAATCGTCGCCGGAAACAATGTCGAAGCTGGCGGGGAGCGCCGCGCGCAGCGCGCTGACGCGTTCGACGCTGCCGCCGGACTCCTTGATGGCGACGATGTTCTTGCAGGTGTCCGCCAAGCGCACGCAGGTTTCCACGCCGATCTCAATGCCGCACCGGCCCGGTATGCTGTAGAGGATGATGGGCAGGCTAGTGGCCGCGGCGATTGCTTTGTAATGCAGGAAGAGACCTTCCTGTGAGGGTTTGTTGTAGTAGGGGGCCACCACAAGGGCGGCGTCTGCTCCAAGTTTCTGTGCCTCCACCGTCAGCGCCACCGCCTCTGAGGTCGCGTTGGAGCCGGTTCCTGCGATGACTTTGCATCGGCCGTTGGCGATTTGCACCGCCACTTCAATGACGCGCAGGTGTTCGGCGTGGTCGAGCGTTGGAGACTCGCCCGTTGTGCCGACCGGCACAATTCCGGTGATCCCGGCAGCAATTTGGGTTTCGATGAGCCGCTCAAACGCGGCCGCATCAAATTGGTCGTTGGCAAACGGGGTGACGAGTGCCGTAAAGGTCCCTTGGAACATAGAGGCGGCGTTTTTAGGTCAGAGCGCCCGGCTTGAATAGAAAAGTTTTCAATCGGATCCGGCCGAGCTCCGGAGTTGTGCTCAGAATCGGCGGCGATGCCGGGGGCAATCCCGGGGAAATCTCTCGGGCCTGTTTGGTCACGGGCTCACGAGGCAAGGGGGAGCCCAACGCCCAGGCAACCGCGTCGCACGGGCTTTGGTGCCGGCCGGGTGTCGCCAATCAAACACGAGGCTCCCCCCAATCAAAGGCATCGCACAAACCTCGGGAACGCATGAGTTAAGCGACCAACTGGTTGATATGTTTGGCTTTCACCAGTTCCCCCAGCTGATTGAGGGGGGTGTAAATGATGGTCTCTGGGGCAATCCCGCACGCGTGATACATCTAGGCGAGCTCCGACGCCGTGCGGCTCCCGGTTTTGTCGCTTTGTCCATGGAGCTACCCGCGTCTGCTCCAGGCTCCGGCCACCCGTGCGGACCAACAGTAAGGCCAGTGATCCCGCCCATCCGCGCTGTTTCCGGTGCCGGACGCGCTGATGCCTTTGATCGGGGACCGACCGAACTCGCCGATGCGGGATTCCTTCAAAAAGCCGCACCGAAAGTTGCAAGTCGCGGATTCCGCTACGAAAAGACCTGTGAGGAGCGAGAAGTCGGTGCGCGGCCTTTGAAAGAGGAGGGGCGGGCAAGCGCCTAGAGGGGGATCGAACCCGTGAACACGAAATCTGCCGGGCCGGTGAGTTGGACCTGGCAATAACCGTCCGGAGTGGCTTCGAATGCCACTTCCAAAGTATCGCCGCCGCGGACATTCACACGGATTGGAGAGGCGGCCCCTGTCCGCTGATGAAACAACAGCGCGCTGGCCACCATCCCGGTACCGCAGGCGAGAGTTTCGCCTTCTACGCCCCGCTCATACGTCCGGATCGCAATGGTCTGGGAATCCACGGGCAACGCGAAATTGGCGTTGGTACCTTTCGGGGCAAAATGAGCGTGATACCGCAGGGCGGCGCCGAGTCTGTTTACATCGACCGTCTCGAGGTTCTGCACAAAAACAACGGCATGTGGCACGCCTGTGTTGAGGAAGTGGACCGTGTGCGTTTCGCTCGCAAGCTCGAGAGGCGTGTCCATTTGCAGGGAGTGCGGTTGGCTCATGGCAATCTGAACGCAGTCCCCTTTGAATCGCGCCGTGATGACTCCTGCCATTGTTTCAAAGCTCACCTGGTCTGTCTTCCCACTGAGTTGGCCCGCGAAACGCCCAAAACACCGGGCTCCGTTCCCGCACATCTCCGCCTCACCCCCGTCTGCATTGTAATAGCGCATCCGGAAGTCGGCACCCTGTTCAGCGGGCTCCACCATCAAAAGACCGTCGGCTCCGATGCCACGGTGGCGGTCGCACAGCCGGGCGATCGTGGCGCGGTCGAGTTGCAGTGTGCCTTCCCGATTGTCGATCATGACAAAATCGTTTCCGGCGCCGTTCATTTTGGTGAAATGCAACATAGGGGCGCAGAGGTAAGCACAAGTCGACCGCAGCGTCTACGGCTCAGCAATCCGGCGGCGAAGGCTTACGCGTTCAATTGGACGCCGAGCTGGCCGGAGCGGTCGCCCTTGGACCTCGCAGGCTAGTTTGTGCTCTCGGTCCGGCTACGTTCTTTGGCCACCTTGAAAAGGAGATAATCGGCTCCGTGTGCGGTGAGCCTGTCGTCTACCACCAAGTGCGCTGGCCAATTCGACTTACTCCACTGCCGAAGCCCAGACACGCCAACGAGAATATGCGCGTGCCTGTTCTGGATCAGCTTTTCAAGGGCCTCCTCGGGAGTCGCAACCTCCGTCGCATCCCTCCGGGCCCCGATGTGCGCGGGAATCGCCCGGTCGGCGATCACGATAAAATGGTCATTCCCATTCTGATGTTCGCTCAGCCATTCGCTCAAAAGACAGGTTTGCAAGCGCTCGCTTAAATGGGTGCCCCGCATCCATCGCTCCCCGGCCGCCGCCAATAGCAACAGCACTGCCGCTGCCGCGACCGCCCACAGGATCCGCAGACGCCCCCGGCCATGCGGCAGAGGCTGTGGCGCCGCCGCCCACGCGCCCGTACGGCGCGCTTTCACGTAGCACTCTGATCCAAGAGAGGGAAAGAGCGCTCCCCAGAGCTGGTTGATACGGACCCACGGCAGGAAATTCTCGATCCGCGAACCCGTCATTCGCGCCGCATGGCTGCCGACAGCGAACTCGACCTCCAACCCCACCTCCCCGGCCAGGCGCCGCCAGCGGGACGGGGACAGGCACGTGATGTGGCCGCCGGGCGGGATCAGGCCGCGCCCCAATCTCCAGCGGAAGTAGCGCTCGCGAAACGAAGCCAGCCAGCCTGGCATCGTGGGTGCGCCGCCAAGAAAGATCCCACCCGGACGAAGGATCCGACTGACCTCCGCGATGGTGGCCCCCGGCCGAGGCAGATGCTCAAAAACATGAAGACTCACCACTGCATCTGCACAGCCCGCCGTGAGCGGCAATGTCTCGTCAGCGTTGGCGGTGAGGACCCTGTCGTAGCCTGCCCGCCGGAGAACGGCCAACCGGGGATTCCAATCCAGCCCGGTCCAACACTCCACAACCCCCGGGGGGGTGAAGTGTTTGAGCCACCCGCGTTCACATCCGAGATCCACCACCGAAAGCGGGCGTCCGAGCCTCGCTGCCTCCTCTGCCAGTGCCTGTCCCGCCCACCAGTAGCGCAGAAGTCGGATCGAATACCGCGCTTTTCCCAAGTGCTCTTCCAGTGCCGAGCTGCTGCCCACGTTGGAGGCATGCTCGATCAAGGGCTTGAGAGGCCAACGCAGCAGAGAAAAACGGTTTCGGGAGAACATAACGAGGAAATGTGCAGCTGAGACTGGGTGAACTCAGGGATACCCCCGATCCGTGAAACGCCTGACCTTCCTAAGTGGCTGCCGCTTCGTATATGACAAAAGCTAGCAAGAAACCTTCTGTTTAATGGAAGACACAATCGGGGGTGGGAACTCGCCGCAAAGCGGGTGCGTTTCTCCGCAGCTGTTTGGGGAGAAAGGGAACGGGGCATGCGGATGGCTTGAGTTTGCGGCTCAATCCGCCCGGGCGTTATCAGCGGCGTCGGGCTGAATGCTCCTGCCTTAAATCCATTCTGCCCGCGCCAGCGCAGTGCAGAGGTTGGTCAATTGACGGTCGCTCCAGGGGTCTTCGGGCAACAGCCCCGGGGGGTCTCTGCTTTTTTAGCGGCCTGTTCCGCGCCGCAGCGCAAACCAGGAAGCGAAGTAAGTGCCAAGCGTCCAAAGGAGCAAACAAACCAAAGCTTGGAGCGCCGGGCCGGATCGCTCAAACGTGTCCCGCGAGGTGAGTTCACGATCCGGGTCCAGGTTGCGATAGGACTGGGCGTGATCGCTGATGGTGTTTCCTTGGAGCTGTTTTTTCCAAAGGAAACTGGTGTCCATGAGGGTCTGGGCGGAAAAACTGGGCATGCACCGGCTGATCCTGGCCACCGCCGGAGTCATGTCGCTAGCCGGTACTGTGTAGCCGGAGAAAACGATTTGTGGGATGAGCAGAAGGGGAACCACCATCACGGCCTGAAGGACGGTGCGGGCGTAAGCCGAGATCATCGTGCCGATTCCAACGGCCGCCAGTGCCGTGGCGGCCAAGGCTGCAGATTGCCAGCCCATTGAACCGTCTTGTGAGCCTTCCCCGAGGCAGGTGGTGCCATAAATCAGCGCGGCCTGGAGGAGGGTGATGGCCGAGAGAAAGATGAGTTTGCTGCCCAAGTAAGGGTGGGGACCTACGCCCACCAAGCGTTCCCGGATGAAAACGGGCCGTTCTTTGACCAACTCTTGAGCCGCGTTGCTGCACCCGAACCAAAGCGTGGCCAGATAGGCGAAAAACATCACCAGTGAACGCTCGTCGGTGACCCACGACACCAGGGCTCCGATGAGCAGCGGTTGGCCCAGAAGGATGACAAAATTACGTGCATCAGCTCGGAGAATCGTCCACTGGCGGTGCAACAAAATCGGGAGGGCGAAGGGCCGGGCAGAGCGGGCTATGGACTGCTCGGGTGCCTTGCGCAGTGGGTCCGGCTGGGAGCGTTGATCGCGGTGCCAGTCGACTGCTGGACGAGTCAGGAGTTTGTCATAGAGCAGCTGAAGTTTGGTGACCTGGAAGTGCTCACGGGTTTCCTTCGGCGTGCCTTTAAAAACGAGCCTGCCTTCCAAAAGGACAACGAGCTGGTCCATCAGGTAAGCGTTTTCCATCACGTGAGTGGTGCAGATGACCGTGCAGCCGGTATCCGCCAGATGCCTCAGCAATTCCATGAGCTGGAACTCCGTTCCGGGGTCGAGGCCGGAGGTGGGTTCATCCAGGAAAAGCACGGAGGGTTTGGCTAGGAGTTCGACGCCGACGCTGACCCGTTTGCGTTGGCCTCCGGAGAGGCGAGCCACGGGTGTATGCGCGCGTCCCTGCAGACCGAGTTGTTCAAGGGTTTGCAACAAGAGCTTGTTGAGCTCGGCCGGCGGCGTGTGTTTGGCCAGACGCAGCCGGGCCGCAAACCGGAAGGCTTCGAACACGGTCAATTCCGGGTGCACGATGTCGTCCTGGGGGACGAATCCAAAGGAGTGCTTCGAATCCGGGTGATGCACGTTGCGCCCATCGATAAAGACGTTGCCGGTATCAGGCGTCCGCAGACCTGCGAGGACATGCAGAAGCGAGGATTTTCCCGCACCGCTCGGGCCGAGAATGCCTACGAACTCGGAAGGCGCGATGCGCAGGGAGATTCCTTCCAGAAGACGCTGCCCGCCTGCGCGCGCGCCGAGTCTGTCCGCGTCAAGGGTGCCGCCCGAGGCGTTTTCAATGCGGTTCAGGAAAAGACCATCGAATTGGAAGCAGAACGGGCCCATCTGCAGACGGTCGCCAAGGATCAGCGCATGCTGGTCGAACCGGCGGCCGTTGACAAAGGTTCCCGACCCGCTCTGAAGATCGTGGATGAGCCAGCCTCGGTCCGGCTGCCATGTGATCTGGCAATGGCGCCGTGAAACCGTCGGGTCGCTCAGCTGCACATCACAATGGGCATCTCTGCCAAAAAGCACTGTTTCTTTTAGGTGGATCTGACGGGCCGGCAGTCCCTTTACCAAGGCTTGGCAAGGGGGGATGCGATCGCCGGGATGCGCCCCCGGGGGGTCGCCCACATCAAAACGCAACGTAACTTGGCCCAGGCCCAGGATGTCGCCGGGAAGCAGTTGAGTAATCGAAAAAATCAACGCTCCGTTGATCCGTGTCCCGGATCGACTTCCGAGATCTTCAACCCGGCAGTCTTTTCCATCCCACCTGAGGCGGCAGTGTTTCCGGGACACCTCCACATGCTGGAGCTCTAGGTCCGCCTCCGATGAACGGCCCATCGTGTGGACGCCCACACTCAGGTTGAGGACTTGGACGGGAATCCCTCCCGTGACGACGAGATACGGCATCGGAAAGCGCGGAACGGCTGGCCCAGGGCCGAGGTGAGCGCCTAGGGCAGAACGGCCCAGACTTCCACGGCGCGGTTTTTTTCCAGGGCTTGAGAGTCCACCAGAGTCGACGCCCCCATCCCCACGGCATGCATCAAGTTGACGACCCCGCATTTGTCCCGCATTGCCGCCAGCACTGTGTCGGCTCTGGTTTGCGAGAAGAGGAGGTTTTTCTGGGGGTCGCCTTTGGGATCGGCATAACCCAGGACCACGAAGACTGCGGTCGGGTCATCCCGCAGTTGAACGAGGGCGGCGGACTCGAGCTGACTTTTGAGCGCCTGCGCCTCCTCCGGGAGGAGGGAGGTTTTTCCGGATGGAAATGTGATCCGCAGTACCTTGCCCATCTTGCGGGCCCGGTCCACGCTGGCGTAAAGTTTATCTTTGTTGGATTGACTGAGATTCGGCATCAAGTCCACGCGATCCAAGACATCCGAGCGGGTCTTCTTGGTTTCTGCGGCTTGCAGGTCCAGATCGATCTGCTGCGGAGCGACCACGCTGGCTTGGGTGGTATCGGACGGCGCGGGCTGCGCCGGCTGGGGAATCGCCGGGGCGGCGCTGGCCACCGCTTGCGCGGCGTCCGCCCGCTCAGGGGGAGTCGTCGGCTGGGCTGCGGGGGGTGGGTCTGGTTCCGGCAAAGGAGGCAGCCCCGTGAGTGCCAGATACGCCATGCCACCGAGCAGAGCGAGTGCGCCCAAAGCCAGAAACCTCAACAGCGGGGACCCCATGGTCTGAACGATAGTCAATGGTTGGGAGCATTCCGGGCAGATCAACGGAGTGCCCACTTCCATCCCGACCAATTCGCCCCGGTATGCGCGGAGGCAGCCGGAGTAGTTGTGGCATTTAGCGGTTGGCTTCATAGATGCGCAATTCGCGGCGAAGCGTATTTAGGGGGCCGGGTTCGGAGGCCGCGAGCAAATTTACGACTCGATCCAGCGGCGCAGATCCTCCGCAATCGGGCTCTGCCAAGAGAGCCCCAGTTCGGGGACGTGCAGGGCGGCCGAATGCAAAGCGTGTCGGGGCAGGAGGAGGCGTGCGTTGAGAGAGGGTGTCCAGCCCGTTTGAATAAATTCCAAGTAACATCCTGAATCCGGGCCGTAGAGTTTGTCACCCACGATGGGGTGTCCCTGGGCGGAAAGGTGGACCCGGATTTGGTGCATCCTTCCTGTGCGGGGAAAACAACGAATCAGGGAAAATGCGCCGGGACACGCTCCGTATTTTTGAAACCGGCTTTCCACCTTGAAATCAGTGGTGGAGGGCGCTCCGTCCGGGTGGCCCATCTGTTTGAGATAGATCGGTGAAGGTTCCCGGGTTCCTTGGCGGAGCAGGGGCAGATCCACCGTGAACTGGTCCTGCTCGGGCCAACCCCAAACCACTGCGAGGTATTCCTTGGCGATTCCACGCCGCTCCATCAATCCGTGGAACTGGCGCGCTGCGGTGTGGGATTTTGCCACGAGCGTCAGCCCGCTCGTTTCGCGATCGAGCCGGTTGATGATCGATACCTGGCCTCCGTTGACGATTTCGTAGGCGAGGACTTCGCGCAGGACATGCCAGAGAGTCCGGCGGCCGTTGGGCTTGCTCGGGTGCGCTTCCATCCCTGCCGGTTTGTTTGCCACCAGCCAGTCCTCGCTTTCGGCAACGATCTCGGGCAGATCATGCGAGCAGGGTTGAGTGGAGGACTCCCTTGAGTTCAAAGTGCCCGCACTGTCTCCGGTTTTCCCAAGGGATTCAACTCCCGCCGTTTTCGCTATGATCCAACTCCGCAATGTCAGCCGTCTTTACCCCGCATCCGGGGCCGCCCTCGATCGCGTGAGTCTTGAGGTGGCTGCCGGAGAGTTTGTGGCGATCACGGGCCCCAGCGGGTGTGGCAAAAGCACGCTTTTGCACCTCGTCGCCGGTTTGGATTTGCCCAGTGAAGGCGAGGTTTTTGTCGACGGCCTCGCCTTGCACGCGGCGTCGGACGCGGAGCTTACCCATTACCGGCGCCGGAAAATCGGGGTTGTTTTCCAGTTCTTCCATCTCCTGCCAACGATGAGCGTGCTGGAGAACGTGTGCGTGCCGTTGCTCCTTCAGGGGGTGCCCCTGAAGCGTGCGCGCGCCAAGGCTCAGGAGTTGGTGGCTTTGGTGGGGCTCGAAGGCCGCGCATCGCACTGGATGCATCAACTCAGCGGAGGCCAGATGCAGCGCACGGCCATTGCCCGAGCCCTGGTGCATGGGCCCAGCCTGCTTCTCGCCGATGAGCCCACGGGGAACTTGGACTCGGTTAACGCCGGCCAGGTCATGGAATTGCTTCAAACCATTTCTTCACAGTATAAAACCACCCTGTTAGTCGTCACCCATAGCCCCGAAGTGGCCAAAAGCGCCCCGCGTCTTGTTGAAATGCGGGACGGCAAGGTCCTTCCTGATTCCTCCCGATGATCTCTCCAAGTCAACCGCGCGATTTGTTACGAAACAAATCTCTTTTCTCAGAGTTCTCAGACGCCGAACTCGAGCAGTTCCTTGGGCTCGTGGATCCTGAGCATTTCACCGAGGGCCAATGCATTGTCCGCCAGGATAGCTCCGGAGACTGCATGTATGTGGTGGTCTCGGGGCATGCGAGCGTGGTGCATCACAAAGACGGCTACAGCTTTGATCTCGCCGTGCTCAAACCGGGAGATTTCTTCGGGGAACTCGCCCTGGTGGATTCCGGTCCACGTTCGGCGGATGTCGTCTCCCTAGATGCATCGATGTTGCTGAGGGTGTCTAAGGCGGAGTTGGCGGCGCTTTCGGGCGTCTATCCGACCGTCGCATTCAAATTCCTCATTGCCATCGGCCGCATCATGGCGGAGCGATTGCGAAAGAGTAACCAGCGTTACGTGGATTCGCTCTTGGTGCCTTTGCCACCGAAGAATGGGTGAGCGCCTGCCGGCTGAATCCTGGCTGGAGAGCAACCTGTGGTAGGGGTGAGAGACAATGGAGCGACAAGGGAGGGCGAAGTCCCGACCGCATACAAACACCTGTCCTCAGACACTCGGCCAAGCCTGATCAAACGAATGAAGGTTGTGGGGGCGGGAGTTCGGGAATGAAGGGGGGGATACGGAATGGGATACGGAATGGGATACGGAATGGGGTGTGAAGATTTGAGCACCCGACTGGGGCGGGCTTTTAGAAGATGTATTTTGAGAGACATCTCGCATTGGAAACGGCTTTCAGAATGCCGTTAAGAGGTTTTTCTCAGGCGATCAAGAGCGGGGCGGCGCACCGGCCATCGATCCGCCGTCGGGTGTGTTCGCTCTGCCTCCGCCCAAATGAGATCAATGGGGGCTCGGACCGGTAGTCCGTCCCCCTCAGCCCGGGAGGGAGCGGGTTTGCCAACTCGGGAAGGTCGTGGAGCGGAGCTGGAATTCGGGCGGTGGACGGGACTTTAAATGATTCGGGAAGGGGATTCGTCAAATGAAACACTGGATATGCTGGAGCGTTTGCTGGCTTTTTGGGGTGGGTCAGTTTCCTGCGGAGCTCAGAGGGGCCACACTCGAAACGGGGCCCCGTAAGGTGGGTTTAAAACTCAGGGAGGAGTCGGCTGTCTCGGCAATCATGCCGCGTGTGGTGGCTTACTGCGTTTTTCCTGGGGTTCCGGACCGTTTTGTCATCACCTCAGAGCAGCAGCTGCTGAAGGTGAGCCAGGCCGGGGACGTCACCCAGGTGGGGGTGCTGACGGCTCCGATTTCAAAGCTCTACCTCTGTATGATCCGAACCGAACAAGCCTTGATTGGCATCACCAGCCAAGGTCAGTTGGTTAATCCCGAGAACGGCGTGGTTCTCGGGGCGGTGGTGCCCAGTGAATAATCCGGCTCCGGCCTTCTCAGAATCAGGGGGCCTGCGTGCTTGGATTTTGCGCGGAAAACGAGGGTCTCGGGGGGGCGAAGTGCGGCGGTTGCGCTGCGGAACGGAAACCGCACAGGCTTTGCAGGGCGCTGAGTTCGAGGTCCACGCAGAGTAAGAGTTCTGGAGGAACCGCAACCGGCTGACGCGCCCCAGGCAGCGCGCTTTGAGCTGAGCGGATGAGTTCGAGCCAGAGTTTTTTGTCGGAGGCGGTCATGGGATTGGAATCGAGGAAAAGGCGGCAGCCATGCGCCCCGCGTTTTCCCTAGGATCCGCAGGAGCTGCGGACTCGATCCCTTCCTTTTCTGGGTAAGGACGCTTGGGTGAGGCAGGGCGGAGGATCCAGTTTCCCGGTTTGTTCAAGAACTTGCCGGGCGGGAGCTCGCGCCACGTCCGGAGAATAGCTGGAGAGCAAGAGAAAGGGGATCAGGCGATGGCCCGAGTGAAGCGTGAAATTTCAGTGGCGTTCGCGCGCAGCCTCCCCAAGCATTGGGTTTTTTCCCGAACTCCGAAATTGCTGAGAAAGATCATTCTCAAGCGGAGTCGCCGGCGTGAGCAACCTGCAGGAGTATTTTTGGGAAATTAATCCCCTAAATCCGGTCTCGCGTCCTTCAAGTAACCCCATCGATAGCCCCATCGAAGACGAGGTTCCGTTGAAAGGAACCGCCCACTGGGGTGCCAGCCTCGGGGGCAATTCCATGAGGAACGTAAGCGTCCCGCCGAGCGCTTCTACGCATAGGGGGCATCAACGTCAGAGCCCATGGGATTATGACGTTGATGAATGCGGAGGGAAATCGCCTTGCCCGCGACGAAACGGGCCGGGTGCGCGTGTCGGTGCAACGCCCCAAGGCCCTGCTCGACGAGTTCGAACGCAGCGGGCTGAGCGGGGCGCAGTTCGCCAGACTGGCCGGGGTAAAATATCCCACATTTGCCGTTTGGGTGCAGAAACGGCTCAGGAAAGCGCAAACGCATCCAAGGGATCACCGGCTCAAGACCGTCGCCCTCATCGAGGCGGTGGCGGACGAGGACCCGCACGGCCCCCTGACGGTGGAGCTCGGCGGCGTGGCCCGCGGACAGGTGCGCACACATCTCCAGCTCAACGCGGTGGCGGAGCTCATCCGGATGTTGGCCTCGGCGGGCAATCCATGCTGAGCTTCAGCGGCAGGTTCAAGGTGTTCCTCGCCGTGGACCCCTGCGACATGCGCAAGAGCTTCAACGGGCTCTCCGCGCTGGTCAGCGAGCACCTGCAGAAGGACCCGAGGCAGGGCGCGCTTTTTGTTTTCACCAACCGCCGCCACACGCGGCTGAAGATCCTTTACTGGGACGGGACGGGCCTCTGGGTGGTCATCAAGGGGCTCGAAAAAGGGACATTCTCGTGGCCCAAACCCAGCGACTCGCATGCCCGCAAAATGCGCTGAACCCCAGAGGTGTTTTGGTTCAGCGCAAACAGCCGAATTGGCGAATGGGACCAAGCTAGTGCGGCGGCGAGTTTTTGGCGTTTATTTTTGGGGATTTGACGGGCGGTTCGAGCTTTAGATCGCGTTGCGCGAGGATGTCGAGGTGGCGGTGGGCGAGGCGATCGGCGGGGCAATATTGCCGAGGGGGCTGTGCAGACGGACCTCGTTGTAATGTTCGATGAAGCGGGCGGTGACGCGTTTGGCGTCCGCAAGAGTCAGCCTTGAGCAGCCGGTAGGTGTTTGAGGGGCTGACGGCGACCAGATCCCGATCCAACATCATAAAGGTGAGAGGCCGATAGCCCTCCAACGAATAAGCCAGGGCGAAGTCGATGATGGCCTGGCTGTTCGTCCGCCGTGATCCAGTGATCGCGTGGCACAAGGGCATTGTGTTCATTGGCCTGGCCATAGCGCTCACGCCAATCGTGGTATTTGCCAGGGGAGAGCCCGATCCACGTCAGCAGCCGTGCGCTGGCCAGCTCCGCGAGGCTGGTGTAGTGGCGCACAAAGTCGCAGATCTGATCACGAAGATCATGGGGCACTCAGAGGCCATTGAGCTCTCCCCAAGCTCTTTTTTTGCGCGGATGAAGTCCTCCATGATTTCCGCGATGACCTCGTCCTGGCGCTGGAGCTTGAACTCAAGGGCTTGGATCTTTTTCTCGGTGGCGGTGCTGTTTTTGGTCTCGGTTCGGGGGGAACTGAAGGCGGCGGCGCCGTTCTCAAAGAAGGTGCGTTGCCACTGATAAAACAAGGTCGGATGGACCCCTTCGGCTTCACAAAGCTCGGACATGGCGGTGCCCTCCACCAGATGCAAGCGAAAGATGCGCACTTTCTCTTCGGGGCTGTATTGGCGTCGTGGTTTTTTGTCCATGGATCGCGGTGTGATAGCCGCCACCGCTTTTAGCTTCCTTCCTCACGACCGTCCGGTTTTTCCGACTGAGGCAAAACACCCGGATGAGGTTCGGAAGGTGTTACGCCAGCACCAAAAAGACATCGCGAGACATGTCCACTGGCAAGTGCAACCGTATTACCGGGAGTCAGCGGTGGGATACGAGGTGAAGAGCAGCAGGGGCATCACGGAATTGAAACCCAGCGCCTACAACGTCAGTGCTGCGGAGGTCGCTTTGAATGATGAGATTCCGCCCGAAGACAAGGGCGACATGGCCAGATACCTCTTTGGAGGGTTCAAACGCTGCCTGTATCCGGTGCAGAAGTTCCATTCCGACTCCGAGCGGCGCTTGGCTGTGATTTTGGAACGGGACGCCTTGAAGTGGTTTAAGCCCGCGAAAGGGCAGTTCCAGATTTACTACAAACACGGGGCGGATCATCCCGAGTATCAACCCGATTTCGTGCCGGAGACGGAAACGGGAATTTACATGCTCGAGCCCAAAGCGAAGGACGAAATGGAGGATCCGGTGGTTTTGCTCAAGAAGGAGGTGGCGGAGAAGTGGTGCGAACGGGCGAGCGTGTCTGCGAAAGAACACGGGGGCAAACCGTGGAAATACGCGCTGATTCGGCACGATTTGATTACGGAAAACAAGACGCTGGAGGGTCTGTCGCCCCCGTTGCTGAGCCCTGCCAAAGCCGCAAGTTCGCCTTGCCGAAAATAGGCTGGGCCCGTCCGGGCTGAGCCGGACCGGGCCCCGTAGGAAATGAATCCGGCGTAGCGTTTAAATCTCCACGACTTGGCTCACCTCGTATACCCGGTCCGGGGGCAGTTGGAAGAAGTCGGCGGCGTTTTCGGCGTGTTTGCTCAGAAACACGAAGACGTGTTCGCGCCAGAGGGCCATTCCCTCGTTGGTGGTCGGAATAATGCGTTCTTTGCCGACGAAAAACGTGGTGCGCAGGGGATCAATGGCGAGCCCTTTCTCCGTCGCCGCACGGATGACCTCGTGGATGTTGGGGGTCTCCATGAAGCCGAACCGGGCCGAGACTCTGAAAAAGCCCTCGGTCCGATCCGCGATTTGGACGCGTTGATCGGGGCGCACATAGGGTTGGTCTGCGGCGGTGGAGATGTTCAGCAAGATGTTCCGTGTATGGAGCACCTGATTGTGTTTGATGTTTTTAACCAGGGCGTTCGGGGTGCCTTCCGGGTTGCTTGCGAGGAATACGGCGGTTCCCTGGCAGCGGTGCAGTTTGTGGTGTTCGTCCAGGGTCCCGGCGATGCTAATGGAGGCGATGAAATCATCCAGGGGCATCCCGGGTGCGAGGCGCGTTTGGAGCAGCCTGCGGCCGGTTTTCCAGGTGGTCATGAGGGTAAAGAGAACGGCTCCGGCGACGAGCGGGAACCAGCCTCCGTGGAGGATCTTGAGCGAGTTGGCCGTGAAGAACATCAACTCGATCGATCCGAAGATAGCGCAGCAGACGGCAGCCTTGAGCGGGGGCCAGTTCCAGAGCCGCTGGGAGGCGAAATAGAAGAGCGCGGTGGTTGCCAGCATGGTGAGCGTGACGGCAATCCCGTAGGCGCTCGCCAGCGCGGAAGCGCTTCCAAAACCCAGCACCAGCGCGGCACAGGCGACCCCAAGCAGGGTGTTGATTTTTGGGATGTAGATCTGGCCGTGCTCGTCCTTGGAGGTGTGACGGATTTCCATCCGCGGGATGTAACCCATCTGGATTCCCTGCATCGTCAGAGAGAACGCCCCCGAGATGAGGGCCTGGGACGCGATAATCGTCGCGGCGGTGGCGATGGCGATCAGCGGGTAGAGTGCCCAACCGGGTGCGAGGTAGAAGAAGGGGTTCACTTTGGCCGCGGGATCGCTGAGCACCAACGCGCCTTGGCCGAGGTAATTGAGAATCAGGGCCGGACAAACCAGGAACGTCCAGGCTCGCGCGATGGGTTTCCTGCCGAAATGGCCCATGTCGGCGTAAAGGGCTTCACCACCGGTGACCACCAGAAAAACGCTGCCCATGATTGCGAGCGCACCCGTGCCGTGTTCGGAGAGGAAAACGAAGGCGTGGACCGGATTGAGGGCATGTAACACGCTGGGAGTGGATGCGATGTTTCTGAGACCGAGGATCGCAAGAACACTAAACCAACCCAGCATGATTGGGCCGAACCATTTGCCGATCGCCGCGGTGCCTTTGGATTGGAGCGAAAAGAGTCCCACCAAAATTCCCAGGGTCAGCGGGATGATGAAGGGCGCCACCTTGGTGGTGGCAATTTTGAGGCCCTCCACCGCCGATAAAACCGAGATGGCCGGCGTAATGGCGCCATCCCCATACAGCAGAGCCGCGCCGAAAATTCCGATGCCGGTCATCGTGGCTGCGGATCGGCCAAATTTGCTGCGGTCGCTGGGGAACGCGAGGGAGAGCAGTGCGAGAACTCCGCCCTCGCCGTGGTTGTCGGCCCTCATGATGTTGGCCAGGTATTTGATGCTCACCAAACTGAACAGGCTCCAGATGATGAGGGAGAGAACACCGACGATGTCCTTTTCAGACTCGATGCCGTGCTCGAGGCATTCTTTAAAGGCGTATAGGACGCTGGTACCGATATCGCCGTAAACGACGCCAAGTGCGCCAAAGCTCTGGGAGAGAGTGTTTTTACGTGGTTCGTGCATGGGTATCATAGGCCTCTTTGTTGGAAGAGAGCCGTGGTGTTTTGTTCCGGGCTCCTTAGCGAATGCTGCGGAATAAAGAGCCGTCCATTGGAACAGGCCAAACTGGCGGGGGAACCTGGCGGTGAGCCGAAACCGCCCTTGTGAGACGGGCCTTAGTCATCCTCGGAGGGTGGGAGACTGAGGTTTCGGGACGTTGGAAAAAACGCGCTTTCAAAGTGGGTCCTGGCGCCCGGTTGCCAACCGAGGACAGGGATAATTCAAGTGAGCTTTGACGGGTGCCTGATCGAGACTCGGGCGGGATTTTGAACTGCCATTCTGTCGATGGATAGCGATTTTTTCATGGGGGGCCTTTGAACCGGTCTGGCATCCTTTGCAAAAACGGCTCTGGGCGGAGTGTGCCGAGCTCCATCGACTTCAAGAGGGCGAGGAACTGCGGAGCTCGTTGCTGATATAAAAGGCAGCCCGTTTCCCGGCACCCGCCTCCCCAAGTTGAGTGATCACCGCAGCAAGCTCTTGCTGGAGCTTTTTCCGGCCGGATTCATCCCCGAGGAGACGCAAGAGTTCTTCCGCGATGGGACGCGGCTGAGCTGATTCCTGAAGGAATTCGCGTGCGATTTCGCGGCCGGCTAGGAGATTGGGCATCCCCAGAAAGGGGACCTTTACGAGGCGTTTGCCAATGACCCAAGTCAGCCAAGCAACTTTGTAGAGAATGACCATCGGCAGACCGAAATAAGCCGCCTCGAGGGTGGCCGTGCCGGAGGTGACCATGCCGACTCCGGCCCGTTGCATGAGAGAATGCGAGGTGCGCACTGCCACGGTGCATCCGAGTTCTTCGGCGGCCGCATCGCGCAGGAGTCCCCGCATGAGTTCCGCCACCTTTTCCGAGGCTGCGGCAGCCTCAAACCGCAGGCCTGGGTGGTGTTGGCGGAGCTCGCGGGCAGCCGCGAGCATGACTGGGAACAGTTTGCGCACCTCCTTGTTCCGGCTGCCCGGGAAAAGGCCCACCAATTCGGGATCGCGCGGGGCGTTGATGCGTTTGGCTGCAAGGGAATCGAGCAGGGGATGGCCGACAAACTCCGTGCGCAAGCCGGACTGCTCGTAGAGGGGTTTCTCGAACGGGAAAATGCAGAGCATCAGATTCAGGTAGCCGGCCATTTCCTTGATCCGCCCCCGGTTCCACGCCCAAACCTGGGGGCTGATGTAGTAGAGGATCTTGATTTGCGGGGCGCGGGCGTGCAGCGCTTTGGCAAGGCGCAGGTTAAATCCCGGGTAATCGATGAGAACCACCGCCGCGGGTTGGAGCGCTAGGATCTCGCGCAGCATCCGGTCAAATTGGCCTTTGAAATAGCCGTATTTTTTGAGCACGTCCCAGAGGCCCACAACGGCTTCATCCGCCCAATCCAGAAAGGGGCCCTGAGCCAACTCTTTCATTTCGGGGCCGCCCGCCCCCGAGAATTCCAGCAGAGGATCCAAGGCGTGAAGGGCGCGCATGAGTTCCGCGCCGCGGGCGTCTCCGCTGGCTTCACCTGCAATCAAATAGAGCTTCATGGGTGACAATGACTCCCGGGAACAGGAGTTGCCCGAGGGCGGGAATCGAAAACCTGCCTCAGGGTTCGCGATGGGATTCCTCGATTTGGCGGGTGATTTCCAGCGCCAGTTCGAGGGCAGCCGTGGCCTCGTGGCCTGACACCTTCGGCTTGGAGCCTTCGCGGGCGCAGGCGAGGAAATCGGCCAACTCGCGCCGAAGCGGCTCGCCTTTGACCACTTCCACGGGCTCCCGGACAATGCGTTTCCCGGCAAACTCGCTCACCACGGTCTCGTCCTTGGAGGAGAGCAGCTTCTTGAAAAGAGAACTCTCGGGTTCATCCTGCCGGGCGAGCCGGTAGATGAAGCCCGACTGCGCCTGGTAATCGAGCGAGAGATAAGCGTCTTCTTGGAAGACCCGGATCTTGCGCATCTTTTCCGGGCTGATCCGGCTGACGGTGATGTTGGCCACGCAACCGTTCTCAAAACGCAGTCGCGCGTTGGCAATGTCTTCCAGACGGCTCAACACCGGTACCCCCACGGCATCGACGCTTTTCAGCGGAGAGCGGACGAGATGAAGAATGATCTCCAGATCGTGGATCATGAGGTCGAGAACCACGCCGATTTCCGTGCTGCGATTGGGGTAGGGCGAGAGCCGGTGCGACTCGATAAAACGGGGCCGGGTCAGTTTGGATTCCAGCGCGCTCAAGGCGGGATTAAACCGCTCAATATGGCCTACCTGCAAAACCAGGCCGCGTTCCTGGGCCAATTGGGAGAGTGCACGGGCATCGGCTGTGGTTTCCGTGATAGGTTTTTCCACTAGGACGTGTTTGCCGCGCTCGAGCAGAAATTTGGCGATTTCGAAATGGGTGGGCGTTGGCGTGGCCACCGTGGCGGCGTCCACAAGACTGGCAAATTCCTCCAGGGAGGCAGTGGCTTTGGCTCCGTAGCGGTTGGCGATTTCTTGGGCGGCTGCGGTGTGGGTGTCGTAAAGGGCGGTGAACTTCGCGTCCGGGAGTTCGGCAAGAATGCGGGCGTGGTTCTTGCCGATGCTGCCGGTGCCGATCACGCCGGCTCTGAGAAGGGTGCTCATGGGAAAAGCGTGGAGAAATGAGGAGTGGAAAGAGGGGGACTAAGGCACGGAGGGAACGGACTCGGGGGCGATGCCAAAGATGGAGATGCGTTGAGTGGCGGCTTCTGCGAGCAGGGTTTCGCGATCCAGGAGCAGAGTCTGGCCCGCTTCAACCCCGAGTACGCGGATCCGCGCCTCGGCGGCCGCCTGGAGTGTGAGCGGCCCGATCACCGGCACGTCAAACCGCAGATCCTGGCGAGGCTTGGATACTTTCACCATGACGGCATCTTTGCGCCCCAATTCGCCGCCGCGTTTCATCGCAGCATTGGTTCCTTCAAACGCTTCCACGGCGAGGACCGTGCCGCCTTTGACCACCACCGTCTGCCCGATGTCGAGCCCGCTGGTTTGTTTTGCGATGCGGAACCCGAATTCAACGTCTGCTTGCTCGCGCCGGCTGAGCCCGGGGCCGGCCACCAATCCCCGCGGCGCAAGGTAGTCCTCCATGAACGTCGTGGCGGGCAGAAGTTCCACACCCACCTTGGCCATCTCCTCGCCGATCGCGCCGAAGATGGATTCCGCGTTGCGTTCGCGCAGGCGTCCCAGAAGGAGAACTGCTTTGAGGTCGGGTCGGAGGTCAAAGAGGTTTTTGGGATGGATCTGGCCCGACATGACGGCATGGCGGGTCCCGGAGTTTTGCAGAAACTTTAGCAGCTTGCCCAATTGCCCCACCCGCAGCCATTCAATCGAATCCACGAGGGGCACCAAATCGGGCTGTGTTTCATTGTGGAACGCCGCAACCACGATGCGTTCCACGCCCGCACGGCGCGCGCTCCGGGCCATGGCCTGTGGATAAACGCCATTTCCTGCGACGATGGCAAGTGTGGAAGGAATTTGCAAAAGGGCGCGGAAGCGATGGGGCCTTAGGACGGACTGTTTTGTGCGAAAGGGGCGGGAGCGTGAGAAAAAACCTGTGGCGGAAAAGCCGCCCCGGCGCATGCTACGCTTTTGCCTGGGTCGCCGCTTTCTTGGGAGTCTTCGGCGCCCGGGGTTCAAATTCAAACCCGACTTTCCCGTTCTCGCCTAGATTGAGGTAAGCCGAGAAAGCGCGCTTGGTTTTGGATGAAATGAATTTCGGGATCAGATCCGTTTTGCCAGTGGCGAGCAATTTGGCCACTTGGGAGCGGGGGATCTCGCGCTGGAGAATAGTTTTGCCCATGCGGAATGTGCACTTTTTAGTGGGCACATTTTCACAGACGAACGCGCTGAGCGTTTCAAAGACCTGGCCGCCGCTGCACACGCGGCATTGCCCCACAGGTTCGGGCACAACCGGAACGATGGGTTCGCCGGAATCGGCTCCGGCCTCTTTTTCGAAATCAAACTTCTGTTTCCAGTCCTCTCCGATGATCACCGCCGCTGCAAAAGCCCTGCCGAGCTTGCTGCGAAAGCCCTCCAACGGGCCGACCTTTTTCTCTGAGAGGAGTTTGATGACTTCCTCGCGTTCTAGTTCTCGGCCGGCCATCGACTTCCAGACGATGAGTTTACACTCGGGGTTGGAGCATTCGTAGGCTCGGAAACTCTCCTTAAATGGGGCGCTGCCGCACTTCGGGCAAGCGACCTCCAGAGGATGGAATTCACCCCGCACTTCTTTGCCCATGCCGGCCCGGACTTTCTCCACGACCTCGCTGGTGAGCTCGCGGATCTGATCCATGAATTGCTGCCGGGAGAGTTCTCCTCGTTCCATGCGTTTGAGCTTGGACTCCCATTCCCCGGTTAACTCCGGTTTAGTGAGGGCTTCGGCGTGGAGATCGCGCAAAAGTGTGATCAGCGAGATGCCTTTGGCGGTGACGATGAGCTCGCGTCCCTGACGAATCAGGAAACCCTCGTTAATGAGCCCTTCGATGATCTGCGCGCGTGTCGCCGGAGTCCCCAAGCCGCGTTCGCTCATGGCCTCGCGGAGTTCCTCGTCGTCGATGAGCTTTCCCGCTCCCTCCATGGCGCTCAACAGCGTGGCTTCGCTGAAACGAGCCGGGGGTTTGGTCTCGCTCTCTTTGATCTCAACGGAGCGCGTCTGCGCGGGTTCACCCGGCACGATGGCAACGATGGCTTTGTCCGCCTCGCTCTCGCCCTCGGCTTGACGGCCGTAAACGGCCATCCACCCGGGGTCGATGATGATCTTCCCGTCGGTCTTAAACTTCTCGTTTTCCACCGTAGTGATCCGCGTGGTCACCTCAAACTGCGCGGCAGGATAGAACACCGCAATGAAGCGGCGAGCCACCATGTCGAAAATCTTCTGTTCGGTCTCCGAGAGGCTTTTGGGCGCCGTGCCCGTGGGCACAATCGCAAAGTGGTCGCTGACCTTCGCGTCATTAAAGATGCGTTTGTTGGGGCGGACCCACCCCTGTTCGAGCGCTTTGAGGGCGTGTTTGGAGAGATTCGCATCGTTGAAGTCCTCCATCACGCGGCGAGCCGTGCTGAGGTGGTCTTCAGGCAGGTAACGCGAGTCGGTCCGGGGATAGGTCAGCGCCTTGTGCTTCTCGTAAAGCGCCTGGGCGATCTGCAGGGTCATTTTTGCTGGGAACCCAAACCGTGAATTTGCCTCCCTTTGCAGAGTGGTCAGATCGTAGAGCAGCGGCGGCGTCTGGGTGGCCGGTTTTTTTTCCTCATCGACCCAGCCCGGCTTGCCCTTGCATTTGGCCAAAATGGATTCTGCCTGTGCCCGGTCCCAAATCCGTTCCGCCTTGGCTTCTTCCTCCGCATTTTTTCGGAACCCGGCGTCAAACCAGCGGCCGCGATAGCTGCCTGCTTGGACATCAAACTCGGCAAACACCTCAAAGTAGGTGCGCGGCTTGAATGCGCGGATTTTCTGCTCTCGATCGACGAGGATAGCAAGGGTGGGGGTTTGCACCCGGCCGGAGGTGGTTTTGTTGAACCCACCGCCTTGGGAATTGAATGCCGTGAGGGCGCGGGTGGAGTTAATGCCCACCAGCCAGTCGGCCTCGCTCCGGCTCACGGCCGCATCCGCAAGGGGTTGCATATCCGCCTCTGAACGCAGCCTTTGAAAGGCGTTCCGGATGGATTCCGGAGTCATCGATTGCAGCCAGAGGCGTTTGGAGGGTTTTTTCACCCCGCTGGCCTTGAGCAGATTGCGGAAAATGAGTTCTCCTTCGCGCCCGGCGTCGCAGGCGTTGACGACCTCTTGAACGTCTTTGCGTTTGAGCAATCGTTTGAGCGTGTTGAGACGCCCCACGTTTTTGTCAATCGGCACAAGGTCGAACTCCGGGGGCAAAGAAGGCAGGTTCTCAATCTTCCATTTGCCCTTGGCCGGCTCGAATCCAGCAGGCGGAGCCAATTCAAGGAGATGGCCCACAGCCGAGGAGATGACAAAGAGATCGTTTTCGTAGAAATCGCCCTCTTTTTTAAATCCGCCGAGTGCCTTGGCGAGGTCGCCGGCGACACTGGGTTTTTCCGCGATAACTAAGGTTTTCGGCATGAGCGGCTGGGCTTCCTTACTTCTTCACGAACTCTGGCACGGCGGTTTACGCAACCTGCCGTTCCGTATCGAGGGCGTGGAACCTAGGAGACACGCAAAGGGTTGGCAAACCGCTTTTTCGCCCCATGGCGCTCCTGAAACAAACCGGACAAAGGGTTAGGGCGCCATACTTTGGGGCGCACGAATAAAGTGTTTGCCCGGGAGTTGCTTGACGCGGCGGCGCATTTCCAGGTCCAGAAGCAGGCTAAGCACTTTTTGAACGCTCAGCCCGGTTACTTCGGCGATTGCATCCAGAGGGGAGGGACTGTCACTCAGCGCGTTCCAAATTCGCAGAGCGTCCGAAAAAGGCTCCCAGTCTGGCCGGGGAACGGAGCCGGAAACTTCGGGCGAAGGATGCGGCGAAGGCGGATGGGCGGAATCTGAGCGAGGAAATCCCGAAGTCGCGGACGGGAAGAGGCTCTCCATGTCTTCAAGCACGTCCGCTGCC
>JBEIUI010000126.1:0-9310 GCA_040374425.1 Verrucomicrobiia bacterium
GACGCAATATTCATAAGGGGACCAGCCTGGTGGCTGGGCCCCGCTTTTTCCTCCGATGTTTTTCCCCTCACCCTCGCCCGAATCAGCGAGGCTACCCATTACCGCCGCGCCAGCGGCTTCGTTCAACGAGCCGACGGACCGAATCGCCATGCCTGTAGCACTTTTGGTACGTGGGCGGCTCCTCAGCCGACGTGCCAAAAGCGAGTGGTGATATCGGTCATTGGGGACGTTAGTTTGCTTAAATGTACGTTCTGTGAAAATGAACCCTCTGATCTTTGTCTGCTTAATCTCTGTAGGTTGCAGTGTCTCCAATCGAGTGGAGCCAAAAGCGAACGTAACAATACTCACTCCTGCCCAGACTGCGATTCCTGCGGGATACATTCTACCGACGAATACAATTTCTCCAAATCGACGTTACGGAGTCTTAGTGCCTATCCTCGACTATCAGCCGCCCAGAAGAACGGACCGTGTCAAAAATAGTATCATCGATATAAAAACGGGCCGAATCGTTGCAGATATACAGGCAGATGTGGGGTTTAATCACCCAATAAATTACCACGAGATACTTGCTCCTCGATGGTCTAGGGATTCTTCACTGCTACTGTGGCAAATCGGAGGGAAATGGGGGCACGATGCCGTAGCGCTACTAAAAATTCACGACGGACATGCTCTTTGGCAGATCGACGTATTGAAAAGCGGCCAGCGAGCGATCCTAGCAAAGACAAAAGCAGCGCAACCCAGAGCCTATAACATAGCGCGGAAGGAAAATAGAGGGAGCGGGTCTTGGTATCCGGAGGGTTTGACTGTAGACGTAAACATTGGGGATGGAACTGTCTCCCTTCCATTGAGCATACAGGTCACGTTGACTTCTAATCCAAAACAGATTGTAGGACACACCAATCTTGATTCCAGTCTACAGGGCGTCATTGGTCAAAACGGCGAATTTTCGACCCGAAACTTCCAAATTGAACAACCTACAACCTCGTCTAATTTACCGAATTAACACCCCGGTTAATGGAAGTTGTCTAGTGAAGCCCATGCCCAGAAGCCTTGCTAGGCGCTGCACCCAATGCACTACGCGCGGCATGTCGGCTACCGGCTTCGCAGCAGTCGCCACGCCTCGCTCCGAGCGTGGGTGCGCTTGGGCGTTGGGTTGCCATTAAAATACCACCAGTCGACATGCGATACGCACCTTCTTGGATGTTGATAACACGAGCGCTGATGTGTGCCGTTCTCTCCGGGTGTGGAGATCATCGCGATGAGCGCCTCGTCTTTGTCCACAGGTTCTCTGGCCGCCCTCTTCTCGGCGGTGACGGCTTCGCATCAATCGCCGCATCTGATGACGAGCTTTACGCATGCGGAGGGTATGGTTGGACTGACAGCGAAAGGCTTATCGCATTTGATCTTCGCACCGGGAAAACGAAGTGGAGTCTTGCCACACCCGGATCAGGCGGAGCACTTCGAGTCGCAAACAATCTAATCTACAAATGGGACGGACGGTCGCTTCTGGCCTTTAATTCCGCCGGCATGCAAGTGTGGGAGCGCCCAGACGCATGGATGCTTCCGACGATGATCGGTGATCGTCTTTATGTGGGCATCAGGAACAAGCCAGCCTTGGCGGTGATTCAGCCTCACACCTGGAACCAAGTTGACGAGATTCCGGTTCCTGAGGTGCCGGACGGCTCGCTGTTGATTGACGGTAACAAGGCTTATTACGGGACTCGCAGCGGGCTTATTGTTTCACTAAACCTCCATGACAAAAGCTCGAAGGCATCAAGGCCGGCGTCCCGCATTCTCAGCCCACTGGTCAAGAGCGGGTCACTCCTCATCTTCAATGCGGAGGTATCAGGGAGTTTTGCCCTGATGGCATATGATGTGGATAACAGCGTCGTTCAGTGGTCTGTGAAGACTAAGACATTGAGTCAGTCGAGACCCGTGGTTGAGGGTTCCCGGGTTTTTTTCGGAGCCGACCGACTCTACCGCATCGAGCTTTCGACGGGAAAGCATCAAGCCTTCGATATGTCTGGAGGTCCAGTGGGAAGTCCAGTCATGGGCGCAAAGCATCTTTGCGTTGCCGGCGGTAATTTCATGCATGAAGTCGATCCGGAAACATGCAGGATACTTGACCGGTTTGCAGCAAAGGAGTGGGTTGATGCACCTCCAACCGGTGGGAGTCCGGTTATAAGGGATGGGGTCGTTTACTTTGGCAGCCTAGACGGTCATATCTACGGAGTTCGATTTGAGAGCCATCGCGACGGCCAACCAAGCGATGCAGCGGGCTCGAGATAAAGTGGTAATGTTCCCTGCGTGGTGCCGTGGCCCCTGCGGGGTGCCGCGTTTCAGACAGTTGGTGTGTCCCCTCCAAGGTGCCCTCCAAGGTGCCCAGGGCCGGCTGGCTGCCGCCATGTCCGAAGATTTCGGCCAACGCAGCACCGAAATGTCGCTGGTGACCGACATCAGACCCCCTCACTTCCCGGTCCCCGACCGCTCTCCGACCGTTCCCAGTGCACCGGGAGCAAAAGGAATCGCAAAAGGAATTTCCGACCAGAGAATGGTCACATTGAAAGTTTTCACGACAAGCTCCGGGACGAAGACCTCAACCGGGAAATCTTCAGCACCGTGGCCGAAGCCAAAGAGCTTGTTTAATAATGGAGAATCGAATACATCCAAGGACGTCCGGAGAGTTCCCTTGGATGCCACCCCCCCAGAGAATTAACCCCCCAGAGAATTCACGGCCCACGCACAGACCCCGCTCCTGGCTTCGGCCTCCGCTCCGTCTGGGCGCGATTATAAAAAAATCAAACAACCGGCAAAACGGTCCTTTTTGATCTGTCCTGCTTCCGGGGTCACGTCAAGAGCCCCATTCCGTTTTGCCCGCGTGAGGAACAGTGCCGATGATTAATCAGAGAAAATATTGTGGTGTATGCGCATGGGTGGAGCTGTTCGCGCGGCTCCGTAGCGCTTTGGCGGCCCGTGAAAGGCTTCAATGGAGGCGACATGCAGCAACCAACCGGGTGGGAGCAGGGGGGCGGGTGCCACGGCGCTTCGGGGGGCGTTTCGAGGGTCGGGCATACGCGCCGGGGGCCTTCACTTTGCTGGAACTGCTGGTGGTGATCGCAATCATTTCAGTGCTTGCGGTTCTGGCTGTGCCGACCTTGCGACGGACCATGGAATCGTCGGGAGAAGCAAAATGTGCCAACAATTTACGTAATCTCGTCTCCGGGTGGACGGCTTACTGTGGTGAGAACGATGGGAACACCGTGATCTACAGGCCGGATTATCCCAAGAACGACCCCGGTCGCCTCTACAACGTTTGGATTACCAATCTCCTTCCTTACATTGGTGGAGGCAACATCGACCAATTGCTCCTCTGTCCAGCCGCATCGAAGCCACCTGCCGTATCGTCCCGTGGTGGGCCTTTCAACGCGTGGAGATTTGGTTCCCACAGTGGGAGAACGTTTCTTGGCAGCTATGGATTTGTTGCCGCCTGGTATCTCGACTTAGACTTTATGTATCCAAACCCGGTGATTCTGGCCGCCGTAAAACAAAGTTGGTTTGTTAAAAACATCAATACCCCCGCGCCCTCCAATACCGTCGTTTTTTCGGATGCACCCTGGATTGATTTTGGCGGACCAGGCAGTATCCCGACGGTTGCCTCTGTGGAGGCTGGATCTGGATCTGGCTGGCAAATGGCCCGACACCGGAACAAAGGCGTCAACATGGCGTTTGCCGATGGTCATGTCTCTTTCGTCACGGTCGGGGAAGGATGGGGGTCTGTCCTATTTAATAAAATCGATGTGGTTCCGAGGCCGACGGACCTCATCCCTTCCCAATTCAAATAGGTTCCAACGGCAATTCCCATTTGCCGGAGGAATGCTGATGGCGATGTTTTTACAGGGATACCCAGATTTTTCGACAGCCCCCTTTATCGAAAAATCGGCCTCTTCCGATCCAATTGGGAAAGTGGGATTGCTCAGGCCGACTTTTCCCTCATAAACCCGCACCCGACGGGGGGCGAGGTTGTCAGTGCGGGGTGCCCCCCGACTCCGTTGGTTCGCGATTTCCCATCGGGACAAATCTTGCATGGGCCAATGAATGATTTGGGATCAATCCTCAATCCGCGTTGATCCGGTGCGCCAGCACCGCCGAGAACTGAAAGGTGTTCATCATGCCAACTGAATATCCATCATGGAGAGAAGCGGACAGCGCCGGGAGCCGTCCCGGGGTTGAAGCTCCGTGGATCGAACCTGCGAACCGGCGCGCATGCGAACCTAAAACAGCCTCGTTACGCCAAGAGAGAACGGTCCATCTATCGGATGAGCCGAAGCGTGCAACCCGCGGTGAAGAGATATTCACCGGCAATGGCGGAGTTCTCCGGGGTAAAAGAGGGCAGCGCGCAGGGAAGGTTGAGTTGGGCAGTCTGGGAGCCCCCTCCGTAGGCCCCGCCAAGAGCGGGGTGAGGCGTTCGCCGAAACCATAACGCGGGCGTTGAGGGCGGGGGGAGTCGGGGAGGCCCATAGTAGCGGAGAAGTGCCGATCAAGTCGGGATGGAGCCAAGGGGCCTTGGCAGAAACGAAGCGGACTCAGAAAGAACCGGAGCTGATTGGGATGCGCCATCAACCCACGGCAGAGCAAGCGGAGGCGGAGCTGACCCTGAGGGAAGCGATGCTTTCGTCCAAACTCCGGGACTGGCGAGCGACGCTGAGCGTGAAGGCCAAAAAGGAGAAGCGGTTTGGCTTCTACAGCCTTTACGGGTGCTCAGTCACCCCGACACGCTGAAAGCGGCGTGGGCACAAGTCCGCGCCGATGCCGGTAGTCCGCGAGTGGATGGAGTCGGGATTGAGCAGATCGACCAGGAAGGTGAGGAGGCCTTTCTGGACGAGTTGGCCCGAAAGCCAACGGAAAGAGGAGGCCCCTGGGCATTCCGAATGTCCGGAATCGGGTGGTTCAATCGGCGGCGTTTCTGATCTCGGAGCCGATTTTCGAGTCGGACTTTCTGGATTGCTCGCACGGGTTCCGAACCGGACGGGGAGCGCACGAGGCACCGGGAGTCAGACCCCCTCACTTCCCGGTCCCCGACCGCTCTCCGACCGTTCCCGGTGCACCGGGCGCAAAAGGAATCGCAAAAGAAATTTTCTGGCAGACAGACAGAGATGCCTGGGCTTCTGGAAACACCAGGAAACCGCCCCATGGACGATCCGAGTCGCGGGTGCAGACCTTCAGGGAGCACTCGGCCAGCTGCTGTCCCAGGAGGTCAAAATATTCGGAGAGGCTTTGTGCCGGGGCGGGGTGGAGGAGTGCGGGAAGATTCATCCAGGCTCAGAGACAGGGAGCGGAAATCAGAGCGTAGAACGGATTTCAAAGAAAGAGGCGGCTTCAAGGTCTTTTTGGAGGGAATCGATCTGGGTGGGGGTGAAGTTACGGAGCGGAAGCCGGACTGGGCCGCAGTCGAGGCCCAGAATTTGCATTACCGCTTTTCCGGCGGGAATGCCCCCCCATTTTAGAAAGACCGCGATCACGGCATTGGCGCGGGCCTGATGGAGTTGGGCGGTGGCGAGGTCGCCCCTGGCGAAAGCCTCGAGGATCCGGTGGTAGACGGGCGCCATGAAATTGTAGGTGCTCCCAATGGCTCCTTGGGCGCCCAGAGAAAGCCCGGCCAGAAGGATTTCGTCCCGGCCAAAAAGTGCATCGAACCTGCCGTCATCGAGCCGGAGGCATTCCGCGAAATCCATGAGGTTTTCGTGGGTGAACTTGACCCCGGCGAGGTTGGGGATTTGTGGCGCACCGGTTCGGAGGAAGTCTGCGGCGGGCAGCGAAACGCCGGTCATTGAAGGAATCTGGTAGTAATAGAAGGGGAGATCCGGTGCGGCGGCGGCGACCTGGGCGCAGTGCGCAACGAGGTCCTCGGTCCGAGTGGGTTTGAAAAAGAACGGGGCGAAACAGCCCACGCCTGCCGCGCCGATTTCGCGGGCATGGGCGGCGAGGGTTTTGGAGTCGGAAAGGCAGGTGTGACCGGCATGAACAAGGACCTGAAGATCGTCCCCCGCAACATCGCGCCAGTGTGCGGCGATCTGCATGCGTTCGGGAACCGTCAGGGAGGCGCATTCACCCGTGGTTCCGCAGACAAAAACGGCCCGGACCCCATCGGCGACGAGGGAGCGTGCCTGGGCTTCGATGGTTTCCAGTTGAAGGCTGCCATCGGATTTGAACGGGGTGAAAGGGGCGGCAATCAGTCCGGAGAGTTTGGGTGTGTTCATAAGGGTTGCGGAACGGAAACACGCGGCTCGGGGTAGGGGCGCCGGGCCGGGAGAACCCGCAGAAGCAGGAAGGCCAGCACCAGGAGCCCGGCGGCAACGGCTTCGAAGATGAGGCCCAGATCCATGGCTGCGTCTTTCATCAGGCCCCCCACGTAAATCATCAGCCCGCCAGCGGAACAGCTGCAGAAATTCAGGAACCCGTAAGCCGTTGCGCTCTGCCGTTCCGGCAGCAACTCGCGGACAATCGGCATGTGGTTTGCATCAAATCCCCCGCGGCTGAGGCCCAGAACAACGAGTCCTGCAATGGCCCACGGCAGGTTCTCGGTGGAAACCGCAAAGAAGAGGGCGGGTGCCGCTAGGAAAAAAAGGAGTGCCGGCAGCAGGGTGCGGGCCCGGGGTTCGGAAGAGCGCCAGCGGTCTGTCAGAAAGCCACCCAGCAGCACCCCGGCGAATGCGGCGGTCTGAACCGGGACACTGGCGCTGAACCCGGCCTCGGTGAGGCTGAGGTGGAAGTGTTCCCTCAAAAAAGTCGGGAGCCATGCGCTGGTGACCCACGAGGAGATTCCCCAGAAGAGGTTGACCACAAGCAGGATCCGGAATCCCTGATTTTCAAACAGGACACCGAGTGGTGTGGCGGGTGCGGCGGCACTGCCGGTGTGTGCCCCGTGTTCAGCGGGTGCGTCTGGTGCCTCCTCCAGCCAGCGAAAAAGCACGAGTGCATACAGGAGGCCGAATCCTCCAAACCCGATGAACCCTGCACGCCAGCCCCAGTGGTCCGCCGCCCATCCACCCAGGCCGCCCAGCGCTGCACCGGTGTAAATCCCGCTCATATGGATTCCGGTGGCCAGGGAACGAGTGCGGCCCCGGTGGTGGTCCGAGAGGAGAGCGAGAGCCGCCGGGATGTAACAGGCCTCGCTCAATCCCATGCACGCGCGTGCGGCGAGCAATTCCCCAAATGTCCGGGTGTAGCCTGTCCAGCAGGTGACTGCGGACCAGAGGGCAAGGCTGGCCAGAATCAGGCGCCGTTTTCCGAACCGGTCTGCAAGGTGGCCGCCGAGTGGGCTGGCTGCGGCGTAGATCCAGAGAAAGACGGCACTCAGAAGCCCAAACTGGGCATCGCTCATGGGGATCGCCTCTTTAATCGGGTCACGCATCGAGGTCAGCATGAGCCGGTCGAAGTAGTTCAAAAGTGCTACCAGCCAGAGCAGGCCGACTGCGGTCCAGGCTTTGCGCAGTGGAACAGTCATGGCGCAGGGATCGTGAAGGACAGGGTGCGGACTTCCGGGGTCCGAACCCGGGGCCGGATTTCGCCGCTGATGATCACCGTGCGGCCGTCCCAGGGCACGGCGGGAGCTGTCACTGTCGAGAACGGCAGTTGGCCCGTGATCGACCAGGTGTTTTTCTCGCTGGAGTAGGCCAACAGGTCTCTGGAGAAACCGGGGTGTTGATCCAGCGGGGTGAATCCCGTGTGTGATCCATCGTCGCCTCCGGGAATGAGAAGAGTTCCCTCTAGCGTTGCGACTGCAGGCGAGGGCGCCGCGGCGCAGGGGTGCGGAAGATCAGGGAGTGTCTCCCATCCATGGCCGGGCCTGTAGCGGAAGGCGTCCCGGAGATAAGTGCGGACCGGATGTCCATCAGGCCCCGGGGAGAGGCTGACGCCGCTGAAAAGGTGGAAGCAACCAGCAGCGGATCCGGCAACGCCGAGGATTCGCCCGGGCCCCGGCCATGGGGGGAGTTCCTGCCAGCCGTGGTCCAAATGGTCCAGGTCCAAGGCGAGGAACTGGCGGAGTGCTGTCGTGTCCGAAGGCGCGGTGGTTCCTCCAGCCACGAAAACTGTGCGGCCCACGAGCGCGGCACACGCGTTGGCGCAGGGATAAGGAAGCGGGGGAAAGGAGCGAGTTGTCAGGGTCCGGTTCTCCCAGTTCAGAGCAAAAACTGCGGTGTGATGCCGGTCCGGGCTGCTGCCTCCGATGCAGAGAACCCCCTCAGGAATCGTGACCGAAACCCCGTACGCGAGCGGTTCCGGAAGTGGGGATGTTGGGATCCATGAGGTGCCGGGTTTTTCAAGGACCCAAACGGAATGGTACCAGGACTTCTGAATCGGATCCTGCCAGCGATTCTTGGGGATGTTGGCCCCACCGGCGACCAGCAGCGCGCCATGAGTGACTCCCGCAAACGTGCCTGCAAAGCCTTCCGGGTCAGGCAGGGCAGGAAGAGATTCCGAGGTGAATGGACCGGGCATGGGGTTTGCGCGTGCGGTTGTTGGAAATGCGGAGAACAAGGTGGTACAGAGCAGGAATGCGTGAGCGGTGGCCGCGCAAGGCCGTGGTTGTTTTGGCCCGTTCATGGAGCCTGCGAGCCTTGGGGTTGCGTGTGGGCCAGGGCATCGAGTTCCTCCACGTGAAACCGGGTGCTCACAATCGAATGCTTGCGTGAATCGTTCCAATACTTCCCGTAGGTGGTTGAGACGACCGTGCCGTCGGCCAGTTGATGAATGCCGGCATAGCCGCAGTCCGCGTAACTGTACATGAGCTTGGCGCGGTATTGGCCGGGGCGGTCCTGCTTGATGTCTCCATAGGTGCCCACCCAGGCGATGAAGTTAAATCGTCAAGGCGACTTCGAAGGTTGCGGCGTGGAGCGCGGCCAGCGGCGCGAGCAGCAGGGCGGTGAGGAGTGTGAGGGAGCGTTTCATGGTTTTGCTCCCGAAGATGCCTTGGCTGCCATCGCATCCACCTCGCTCATTTTGAAGCGGACACTGACGATGGAGCAGCCGCCGTCTTCCTCGCGGTAGGTGGTGTAGGTGGTGGCAACCAGGGTTCCGTCGGGCAGCAGATGGAGGCCGGGGTAGAAGCCGTCCTTGAACGTCTTCAAAAGGCTGACTCTGTACTGGCCGGGCCGGCCGTTGCGGAGATCGTCATAGGTGCCGACCCAAGCAATGAATCCGCCCTTGTCTTTCGCATTGGGCGAGGCGTTTCGGAACACCACCACCATACGGCCATCGGGAAGGAACACGCCGTGGTGCCGGTCGCCGGTGAGGCCCCAGGGCGTGTCCA